>CAZUEY010000044.1:0-19942 GCA_964619395.1 uncultured Staphylococcus sp.
AATCCCTCCGAGATATGCGACCTCAGCGTTAACATATATTATGGGACAGGCTCTATGAGTCGGGGCCTAAGCATAGCTGCCGCTTCTCAGCGGCGTGCTCCACCTTTCATCCAAGGCTTGTTGAGATTCGGGTCGAGCATTTTCCAGAGTCCAAAGTGGTCCATGACGGCTTTGAGCTGACGGTCGTAGCCGCCGGAGGCGCTGTTGAGGTCGTGGAGAGCGAGTTTGCGGCTCGTAGAGAGATTGTTGCTGTAGTCCTCTTCATGATACACTTTGCGCACTGTCACCCCCTTGAGCATGCTCATAGCCTTAAACCAGAAGTCGTCCGCCGAGGGGCAGAGCGACATGAAAGTCTTCTCGTCAAACACCTGATCGTCAAGCGACCCCGGGGGATAAAGAACTCCCATATAGCTTTCAGGCATAAATCGCAGGTTAGCGCCCCCGTCGTTGGGCGCATAGTTCCACGAGAGGAAATTTGTAAACGCATGTGTACCCTTCAGTTCCATTATGCGGCAGCGCGAGGCTAAGATCTCGTCAGGGTGCTGCAGATGCTCGTTGACCATGTTGGAAACGAAGTCAAGATTATAGTACACATCATCGTTGCAGGTAATAATTGTAGAGTTGGGAAACTCCTTCAGCACCGGCACAAGCTTGGTGTAGGGGCCCATGTCAGGTGTGAACCGCAGTTCCACCCCTCTGCGCTCCAGCAGTTTCAGCGATCCGGGAATTTTCCCGCGCCCCTCATATTGTCGCCCTAAATTGAGGATTATGCGGTTAGGCTTCACCGTCTGCTCCAGGAGTGTCTCGAGAGTCAGAGCCACGGAGTGGATACGTTCGCCAAACGTGGAAAGCGACACAATCACCTCCTCATTGCAGAGGCGACTGCTGCTCACCCCCATCTCGTGCCATGTCAGGATATTGTTGGCTATCAGAGGGGTGCGATTCTGGTTGTGCACCTCGCCGATTATGCGCTTTGTTATGTCGTCTAAATAACTCTTGTCTGGCATCCCATCCAGCAACGTTTTCAATCTTCTAAAAATATTCATGGAAGTATGAGAGATTTAAGGAGTTTGACACAAAAATAATAAATAATCCACAAACTCACGCCATCACACTTATGATTTCTCAATCATTACAATTCTTTGGCCGCTGCAGGGAGCCGATAGCAGGGCACCGCTCTCCGCTACCCTCAATTTGCCTGACAATCCTGCCATCGAGCGCCCGAACGCAGCGGCATTTGGCCTCTCTGCTTTGCAGGGTTTATTTTTTTTGGGAGTGGGGTTTTTCGAGATGGGTGATTTTGTGAGGCGTTTTTGGAGGATTTTTTAAAAATAATCATTAAATTAGCGAGCTGATTTAGTTACTTATCTCCATCAGGCGCGAGGTCTACTGCGGTTGCCTCATGAAACGCCGGAGATCTTTTATCATTTTTTTTACATAAACTACCGTTATGGAATCGCACGACACTTCAATGCAAAACTCTGCATTGGACCCTACCTTAGATCAAAATGCCGAAATGAAATCCTCCGAAATTCAGCCTGTTACACCGGAATCGGAGGCAGTTCAAGAGAATGAAACACCCATCGAAACTGCCGTCACTGAGCCGGCTGAGTCCGCTGCACCGGTGGTGCGTGTGACCCTCGACAAAGAGGCAGTGGTAGGTTCGCTCAGAGACCTCTCCGCCAAGGAAGCGGCTGAGATTTCAACCGATGAGGTGTCGCGCCTGAAGCAGCAGTTCTATGCTGTGCGCAACGAAGAGCAGCGCTCCGAGCGCGAAGCGTGGATTGAGGCCGGAAATGCTCCTGAAGGGTTTGCACCCGCGGCCGACGCCGTAGAGGAAGAGTTCAAACTCCTGCTCACTGCCATCCGCGAGAAGAAAGCCGAACTCCGCGCAGCTATCGAAAGCGAGCAGCAGGCTAATTACGACCGCAAACGTGCAATCGTCGACTCCATCCTCGAGATGAGCGCCGATGCCGACAATGCCAATAAATTTTTCCAGCAGGTGCGCGACCTGCAGACTGAGTTCAAGTCGATAGGAGAGGTGCCCGCTCCACAGACTGCCGGAATCTGGAAAGCCTATCAGGAGGCCGTGGAGCGCTACTACGACCAGCTGAAAATTAACAAGGAGCTCCGCGACTACGACTTCAAAAAGAATCTTGCCGAGAAGGAGACTCTCGTGGCTGAGGCTGTGAAACTTCTTGATGAAGAGGATATTGTGGCTACATTCAAACACCTTCAGGCTCTTCATGACCAGTGGAGAGCGGTGGGCCCCGTGCCCAAGGAGGTGCGCGAGGATATCTGGACCCGCTTCAAAGAGGCCTCAGCAGAAATCAATCGCCGCTACCAGACCCACTTCGAGGAGCGGAAGAAGCGCGAACAGGAAAACGAGGAGGCTAAAAAGGCTCTTTGTGAGCGCATTGAGGCAGTAGAATTCAGCGGCATCAACTCTTATAGCGGTTGGGACGAAGCCACCCGCATAATCATCGATGCACAGAATGAGTGGAAACAACTCGGCTATGCCTCGCGAAAGGCCAACAATCAGCTCTTTGCACGCTTCCGCGAAACTTGCGATAAATTCTTTGCCGCAAAGGCCGAATTTTTCAAGTCGATGAAAGAAAATCTCTCGGCCAATCTTGAAAAGAAGATAGTCCTCTGCGAACGCGCTGAGGCTCTGAAAGATAGCACTGAGTGGCGCAAAACTGCCGCCGAACTTGCCGAACTCCAGAAGCAATGGAAGAGCATCGGCGCTGTCGCCAAGAAACACTCTGACCAGGTGTGGCAGCGCTTCCTTGCCGCCTGCGACTACTTCTTCGAGCAGAAGAAGAAAAGCACCTCGGGCACTCGCCGCACCGAGCGCGCCAACCTCGAGCAGAAGAAGCAGATCATAGAGTCGCTTAAGGCTCTCGACCCCACTGCTTCAGGTCGCGAGGAGGCTGTGAAGGCTCTCAAAGAGCTCCAGGCTCAGTGGCAGGGAGTAGGGCATGTGCCTTTTGCCGAGAAAGATGCCATCTACGACTCCTATCGCTCTGTGGTCGATGCCCTCTATAAGCAACTCGACCTCTCGCAGCGAGGCTCACGCATGGCTTCGTTTGAGTCGGCCGTTGATGAGATGGCCGACGACCATACACGCCTCTATCGCGAGCGCGAGCGCCTGACTCGTGTCTATGAGCAGCGCCGCTCTGAGCTCCAGACCTACGAAAACAATGTTGGCTTCCTATCGGCGAAGTCTAAAAATGGCTCCTCGATGGTCCGCGACATGGAGCGCCGCATCCAGCGCCTGCGCGACGACCTCGCCGACCTCGAGAAGAAGATCAAGGTGATCGACTCCAAGCTCTAAAACCTCTTAAAGCACCCCGTGCAGGCTCCCCCCCAATCCGGGGGCTGCCCGCGCAGGTGCTGACCTTTATCTAATCCATCCCTCTCAGAAAGCACCACTTGCATGACGGCCCGTAACCGACATAGCAGATATTTCCACCGCGCCCTGACACTGGTCGACTTCGTGATTCTCAACGTGGTCTTCTATTGTGTCACCCTCCTCAATCCTGATGTGGCTGAGATCCATGGTCGCCTCGTGTGGCTGCTGCTCAACCTCGCCTATATCCCGGTGGCTCGCCATGTGGGTAAAATCCACAAGGTCAGAGCTCTTCCAATGGACAGGCTCGCCCTGGTGGCTCTTCAGGGAGTTGGGTTTCATCTGCTCTCATTCATCTTCCTCCTCTATCTGATGGGGCTCGACTCCATTGGTTGGCAGGTGTTTGTGGAGTTCTATGGTGTCACGGTGGTGCTACTTCCCTGCTGGTGGCTTATCTGCCACCGCATGCTCAAGCGCTACCGCCGCCGCGGAGGCAGCTACACGAGGGTGGTAATCGTGGGGTGCAGCCCCACGGCCGAGCGCCTTCTGAGCGAAATGAATTCTGACACCGGCTTCGGCTACCGGGTGCAGGGCTTTTTCGACATTTACTGCCCTCCGGCCTTTAAACATAAGGAGAGTTATGTCGGCACCCTCGACATGCTTGAGGACTTTGTGAGCGCCAACAATACCGATGAGATCTTTTTTGCCCTCACCGGCGAAAACTCTGAGGCGATCCGCCGTGTGCTTGCCATCTGCGAGAAGAGAATGGTGAAATTTCACTATGTCCCCCCGATTTCCCCCTACCTTACCCGCAAATTCCGTCTGAGTGCCATAGCCCAGATCCCGGTGCTCGAGGTGCGCAACAATCCACTTGAGAAGAGTGCCAACCGGCTGATGAAGCGAGCATTTGACCTTGCCTTCTCGTCGGTATTCCTCCTGCTGAGCCCTATCATATTCATCCCCATCGCGATAGCCATTAAGATGTCATCACCCGGGCCGGTATTTTTCCGCCAGATGCGCACCGGATATAAGGGCCACGACTTCCTCTGCTGGAAATTCCGCACCATGAGGGTGAATGCTCAGGCCGACACCAAGCAGGCTACCCGCGACGACCCCCGAAAGACGCGTCTGGGCGACTTCCTGCGCCGCACCAGCCTCGACGAGTTGCCCCAGTTTATAAATGTGTTTCTCGGAGATATGTCCATCGTAGGCCCACGCCCCCATATGCTCAAGCACACCGAGGACTATCGCCGACTCATCGACCAATATATGGTGCGCCATCTCATCAAGCCGGGAATCACCGGCTGGGCCCAGGTGCGCGGCTACCGCGGCCAGACTGAAGAACTCTGGCAGATGGAGAAACGTGTGGAGCACGACATCTGGTATATCGAGCACTGGTCGTTTCTGCTCGACATCAAGATAATCATCAACACCGCAATGGGTATTTTCAAGAAAGATGAAGGAGCTTTCTGAGTGCGTCTCAGAGCGCAATATCGACACTGCCGCCATACGGGAGAAAGCTCTCGGACTGCTGCGCCGCTTCTATGGTTACAGCAGTTTCCGCCCTATGCAGCTGGAGATTATCACAGCAGCCCTCAGCGGCCGCGACTCAGTGGTGCTCATGCCCACAGGGGGTGGTAAGTCGCTCTGCTATCAGATCCCCGCTCTCATGGAGGGAAATGGTGTGACAATTGTTGTGTCGCCGCTGATTGCGCTGATGAGAGACCAGGTGACCGCCCTACTTGCCAATGGTATCCCCGCCGCGGCTGTCAATTCGCTCCAGAGCGATGAGCAGAACCGCATCATAATGGAGCAACTTTTTAGTGGCCGTATTCGCCTGCTCTACATCTCCCCGGAGCGATTGCTCGCGGAGATTGACCGCTGGTCCACAGACCTCCCTATAAGCCTTGTGGCCGTCGATGAGGCTCATTGCATCTCGCAGTGGGGCCACGATTTCCGCCCCGCCTACACCGGTTTGAGGCGCATCAAGGAGCTTTTTCCTGATATCCCCGTCATGGCTCTTACAGCTACCGCCGACCGCCTTACGCGCGACGATATCGCTCTCCAGCTCTCCCTTCGCGACCCCCGGATGTTTATTGGCTCCTTCGACCGTCCCAATATCTCCCTGAGGGTGGTGAGCGATCCCGGGAAGAGCCGACGTATAAGCATGATATGTTCACTGATCGACCGCTATAGCTACGACTCCGGCATAGTCTATTGCCTCAGCCGCAAGCAGGCCGAGACGGTAAATTCAGAGCTCCTCTCGCGTGGATACCGCTCGGTAGTCTACCACGCAGGCCTTTCAGCCGGGGAGCGCAATTCGGCCCAGGAGCGCTTCATAAATGGCGATGTGCAGGTGGTGTGCGCCACCGTAGCTTTCGGAATGGGGATCGACAAAAGCAATATCCGCTGGGTGGTCCACAACAATATGCCATCCAACATCGAGAGCTATTATCAGGAGATAGGGCGAGCAGGTCGCGACGGTGTCAAGGCCGAGGCGGTGATGTTCTATTCCTATGCCGATGTGATCGCACGCAGGAAGTTTGTTGATGAGAGTGGGCAGCAGGCTGTCAACTCTGAAAAGTTGCGACGCATGCAGGCCTACGCCGAAGCTTCGCTTTGTCGCCGGCGGGTGTTGCTGAGCTATTTCAACGAGACCATGACCTGCGACTGCGGTAATTGCGATGTGTGTCTCGACCCTCCCGAGCGCATCGATGGCACTGTAATTGCCCAGAAGGCTCTGAGTGCAATTGTCAGGGTCGATGGCAAGGCCGGATTCACCATGTTGATCGATATTCTCCGCGGCGCCTCGCGGCGCGACCTTATAGAGAAGGGATTCAATCTGATAAAAACCTACGGCGCAGGCCGCGACTTGAGTTTCCCGGAGTGGAACACCTACCTCTCCCAGCTCATCCAGTTGGGCCTCATAGAGATCGCTTACCAAGATAATAGCCATCTCAAACCTACTGACTATGGAATGAAGGTGCTTCGTGGGGAGGCTCCCGTGGTGCTCGCCAGGTATGTCGAGGCAGAGCCACGCCGCCGCTCCTCTCAGCGCAAGGAGGAGAGCTTGCAATTATCGCCCGCCGAGCGCCTTTTGGCTGAGCTCAAGGAGGTGCGTCTCAAACTTGCCCGCAAGGAGCAGGTGCCACCCTATATAGTCTTCTCAGATAAGGTGCTTTTGGAACTCGTGCGCCTCCAGCCAACTGATATGGAGGCTTTCGCAGCCGTCGAAGGGGTAGGGGAGCGAAAGACGGTGAAATATTGGAAACCCTTTGTCACTGCCATACGCAAGTTCAAGGGTATAACCGAGACCCTGGGTTCCGGCCTCTCTCACGAAGAGACGCTCCTTCTGCTCAACGCGGGCTACAATGTAGAAGCCATTGCCGGGGTGAAAGGTATAAAACCGGCCACCGTCTATGCCCACATTGCCTCCCTCATAGCCGCTGACAAACTCACTGAATTCTCGGCCATCATCACACGCGAGCAATTTCTGCGGGTGATGCAGGTAGCCCGCGAGCATCCTGCCACCCTTTATGAAATCCTCGCCGACGAAATGCCCAAGGGTCTCCCCAAAGTAGCACTTGAAATCAGCGACTATCTCCTCCGTCGCAAAGCCGGAAAAAGCTGACTTCACCCGATGAAAAAATTATCAGAATGATTTCTATTTTAAGATATGAATATGATGGATTCAGAAAAAGATAACGAAATGATATGGGAAGTGGAGGGGAGCGAATATCTTTTCCGGCGCCCTTGGCTCACTGTGCGTCGCGACAAGGTGCGCCTCCCGAATGGCACCGTCCACCCCGAATACTATGTCCTCGAGTACCCTAAATGGATCAATGTGATTGCTATTACCCCTGAGGGCAACTATGTGATGGTCAAGCAGTATCGCCATGGACTCGGAATAGTGGAGACCGAACTTTGCGCAGGTGTGGTGGAGGAGGGGGAGGAGCCCCTGGCAGCTGCCAGACGCGAGCTCCTCGAGGAGACAGGCTTCGGGGGTGGCGAGTGGGAACTTCTCTCCGTGCTATCTCCCAATCCGGGTAGTCAGAACAATCTGAGCTACAGCTTTATAGCTCGTGGTGTTGTGAAAATTGACGACCAGCATCTCGACGACACCGAGGATATACGTGTCGAGATCCTCACCGAGCAGCAGCTCATCAACCTTCTCACCACCGATACCCTTAAGCAAGCCCTTATGGTGGCTCCCCTCTGGAAATACTTCGCACTCAACCGTTGCAAAAAATAAGCCCGCAATCCATTTCAGGCAGCATAGCCTCCCGGCATCCCGGGCGCGGTGTCTCGTGAACTGATTAGGGTTTTGTGGCGTTTCTAACAAGGTAGGATTCCCCAATAATCCGCCCTTCCCCCGCAAAAAGGATAATCAACCTCATTCCCCTCCGGCGTTATCAAAGAGGCCGGGAGTCTGGATGAGCATGATGGCAAACTCGAGAATGGTGTCGATGCCTCGGAGGGCTTCCGTGGGATCCATATCTATGGCGCATCCTTCAGAGGGAGTCACTCCCTGCTCCATGCTCTCGCCACGAGCATCGAGCAGGGAACAGGCTGAAAACCTCACCCCCCAGCCGCATGGCAGCTCCGAAGAGTAGGGCATCCCGCTCCCGCCACCCGTGGTGGCTCCTACGATTGTTACACCCGGGAGGAGTTTCATTATCGACACAAAATTATTGGCCGCCGAGTAGGTGGAGCGATTGGTCAGCACCACCACCGGTTTCCCCCAGCGTATGCGCCCCGCGTCGGCCGGATTGTAGGTGAAGGGGCGCGGTATTGAGAAGTCGTTATGCCCCGGGCCCGTTTTGTGGGAGATGTATCCGGCCACTATCGGCTCGGAGATGAAGCGGCTCACGAGAGTGCGGACGTTGGTGAGATCCCCACCCCCGTTGTCGCGCACATCGATGATAAGCGCCTGAGTGTTGCGCAAAAAGATGAGTAGGTTATCGAGATTGCCCTCCCCTACAGGAGTGGCAAACGAAGGGTAGCGCAGATAGCCGATATTCTCGTTGAGGATGCCGTAGGTCATCCCGGAACTCTGCCGGTAGTTGAAGTTGAAATATGACTCCTCTATGATTCGTGCAGAGAAATTCTGAGGGTAGTCGCTCCACCATTTCCTGTAATAAGAGGTGTTGAAGGGTGCCGTGAGATTCACATGCCCATCCTTGAGCTCATCGAGCATAGCGGCGCAGACATCGAAAAGCTCCTCGCGAGTCATTTCATCGCTGATGCGCGGCGAGTAGCGCCCGTGGATCTCATCCCAGTCTATCCCCTTCTGTTCAAAGAAGCAATAATGCTCGTCGAGAATCTTCCATAGTGCCTCGAAATTCCCCCGTGGGTCGTCGGCATACTCCGCAACGTCATGACACCCCGCGAGCCACACTCCGCAGAGCCCCACGATCAGGGCAAGAATCCTTTGCTTCATAGTGTCAGTAGATAGCATTGATGATATTGGGTTTGGAGGGGAGACCCTTGCGGGGATTGACCGAGAGCCAATCGCCGCTCACACCCAGGGTGAAGGCGTGGGTGTAGATATTGGTCACTATATCGTTGGCTTTCGACGAGAAAATGCGTCCATGGTAGCCAATGCGCAGATTGGTGGCTCCGAAATGGAGATCGGCACTGAGCTGATTGTCAAGCTGAAAATAGTTTCCCCACCATGCGAAGTGTGCAAGCCCCGAATGGTCGCCAAGATAGATCTCATAGTAGAGTTCTCCGTAGTCAGGGGCGAAAAACACCCCTGTTACCGGCAGTGTCGGCTGGTAGATGAGGGTGATGGGGAGATGCCCCAGTTGCACGCGCCACGCTGCGAAGCCGGTGAGATTCACACTCCAGGCTCCCTTGGCTGAGGCGGGATTGTTGCCGTTGCGGTCGTTGTAGAGACACCCTATGTTGATACCTGTGGAGCCTCCAGCTGCAAGAGTTAGCTGAGGCATAGGCCGGAATTTACGCATCATTCCCCAGTCAGCGGTCAGCATGGCGCTCCACATCGTAGCGTTGCGGGCCGGGTTGTTGGCGCGGTCTACCGAGAGATTGAAGTGGAGCCGCATCGTCCACCTGAGGGGGTCGAACTTCATCGCCTGATAGCGCTGATAGTCGAGTCCGGAGTGCCACCCGGTGTATTTCAGTGGTGTGAGATAAGTGTCAGTGAGGTTTGCCGACCCAAACTCTGCCGTATAGGCTGCGAAAACCGGCCGCAGTGTCGTGCCACCGATACTGTCGGCACCCGCCTCACGGGAGTTAACCGTAGCACCGGAGCGGAGCGCTCCGGCGAGGCCGGCTATCAGCAGAATGGTGGTAAGCAGTCGTTTCATCTTTCGTTTTGGCTCGCTAATGGGTTTTGAATCAGAAGAGCCGCTGTTGGCCGGTCAGTTCGTCGCGCACCTCGTCGTCGCTCTGCTCTGGGAGCTGGGGAGTGTCATCGGCCTCCTCCGCCCCCTCAGTACTGTTGGCATCTACAGCTGAATCATCGCTTTCCACCGGCTCGAGCTCGGTGATGTGATCTATCTCGAAGGTGGTGAGGCGTTTTCCCTTAGCCTTAAACGACTTAACGGCAATAAATTCGCCTGCCACAACCTCCATCGCCTGCCTGAAGGAGTCATTTCCGCCAAAGGTCACCTCGATCCGCAGCCCCGGCTCATCGCTCAGGAGCAGCAGTTCTGACTTGGGATTCTCACCCAGCCAGCGCTGTGGCTTAGCCGAGGGTTCGAAGGTGAACCGCTTGATGTAGGGATACCCCTGGTCGGCATCGTTGAGGATTGCCGTCCAAACCTTTCCGGGGATGAATTTCTCTATGCGCAGGATATTGTCGGGGTAGTGGTTGGAGGCCTCGAAGGTCGAGGTGTAGTATTCGCCATTCTTCTGGATCACAAGCACGAGATCTCCCGAGTTAAATTCGCCCAGCAACTCTCCGCGTCCATCGTAGTTGAGGCGCATCACATCGGGGTCAAACCACACATCGCGTCCACCCAGGGTGGAGCGACCCTTCTCCTTGAGCGAGAAGTGGTGGACTTCGTTGCGGGTCACCAGATTTCCCAGTGCGCCGCGTCCCTTGATGGCAAGTTTTGAGAAGTCGACATCAAATTGCAGCGTCTTGATGCGCAGCTTGGGCTTGAGCGTAACCTTCACCACTTCAGCCTCTCCGTTGGGGTTGGCTGTGAACCAGCAGATGCGGCTTCCGGGCTCCCCGGGGGTCACGTTATACTCCTTGTCGCGTGTGATTCCGGTGACTGAGAAACGCTTCATATAGTAGGGTCCCGTCTTACCGAGGCGGTAGATGGCATTGTAGACCGTGCGCTTGTCTCCGCGCTTGAACACATCGATATGGAGCACCTTCTCCTTACCGATGTCGAGCTTCTCCTGCACCTTCACAACCTTGTAGCGCCCGTCGCGGTAGAAGATGATGACATCGTCGATCGACGAGCAGTTGCACACATATTCATCCTTCTTGAGCGATGTACCTATGAAGCCCTCCTCGCGGTTGATGTAGAGCTTCTCGTTGGCCTCGGCCACGGCCGCTGCCTGGATAGCGTCGAAGTTGCGTATCACTGTCTGTCGCGGGTAGGCTTCGCCATATTTGGCCTTTAGGCGCGCAAACCAGTCGATTGTAAATTCAGTGAGGTGGGCCAGCTTTTCCTTCAGTTCCTCGATGCGTGACTTGTAGGAGGCTATGAGTTCCTCATTTTTTGCGGCGTTGAATTTGAGGATGCGCCCCATCTTGATCTCAAAGAGGCGTATGATATCCTCGTCGGTGACTTCGCGGTAGAAGAGATTTGCAAATTTCTCAAGCCGCGAGCGGATGTGGGCTATCGCATCCTCGCGGTTCTCGCTCTCTTCATAGCCGCGGTCCTTATAGATCCGTTCCTCTATGAAGATCCGCTCTAAAGAGGCGAAGTGGAGTTGCTCGCGCACCTCCGAAAGCTGAATTTCAAGCTCCCGCCCCAGGATGCTGCGTGTGCGTTCCACGTTGTGGCGCAACACATCGCTTACTCCTATGAAGTGGGGCTTGTTGTCGGAAATCACGCAGCAGTTGGGCGACACCGAGATCTCGCAGTCTGTGAAAGCATAGAGCGCATCGATGGTCTTGTCGCTCGATGTTCCCGGCTGGAGATAGACCAGGATATTGGCCGTCTGAGCCGTGTTGTCGACCACACTGCGTATCTTTATCTTACCGGTCTCCTGTGCTTTGAGGATCGACTCTATCAGGGTGGCCGTGGTCTTACCGTAGGGTATTTCGGTGATAGCCAATGTTTTATTGTCGACCTTGTCGATCTTGGCGCGAATCTTCACCACGCCTCCACGCTCGCCATCGTTGTAGCGCGACACATCGATGAATCCCCCCGTGAAAAAGTCGGGGTAGAGCGTGAACTCCTCCCCCTTGAGGTAGGCTATGCAGGCATCGATGATCTCGTTGAAGTTGTGGGGAAGGATCTTTGAGGAGAGACCCACTGCGATACCCTCCGTTCCCTTGGAGAGGAGCAGCGGGAACTTTACCGGCAGCGTCACCGGTTCCTTCTTGCGGCCATCGTAGCTGAGAGTCCACTCTGTCACTTTAGGATTGTAGACCACATCAAGAGCGAATTGCGAGAGGCGTGCCTCAATGTAACGGCCCGCAGCCGCTCCGGCCCCTGTCAGAGTATTTCCCCAGTTTCCCTGAGTCTCCACCAACAGCTCTTTCTGACCCAGCTTCACCAGCGCATCGTAGATCGAGGCATCACCGTGGGGGTGGAATTGCATCGTATTCCCCACGATATTGGCAACCTTATTGAAACGCCCGTCGTCGAGCAACTTCATCGAGTGGAGTATTCGGCGTTGCACCGGCTTAAGGCCATCCTCGATATTGGGGACGGCTCGCTCGAGAATCACATAGCTCGCATAGTCGAGAAACCAGCTCTGGAACATCCCTCGCAGCTGGTGGCGGATAGTATCATTGCTTGTGTCGACAATGATACCGGCGTCGGCGGCGTGAGCCTCCGATTCTCCATCCTCCGCTTCGATGGCATCCGTCTCGATGGCGTCTGCTTCGAGAGCCTCCTCGGCTGCCTCCTCCTCCGAGAGTCGTTCGGGGCTGTTTTCTTTTATATCATCGGGCGTTAAATTTTCCTCGCTCATAAAAAATTTCCTACAAATTGTTTCTATTGGCAAATATACGAAATTTTTTTTATATCTTCGCAAGCACACCACCACACGCATTATCCCTCTCTGACCACCCCTTCCTGTAAAGTTCTATGGAAACGACAACTCCCGTCCAACCCGAAGTCTCAGCAACTGAAACCGCCCCCTCGGACGTATCCCCCGAAGCCGCCGTCACGGCCGAAGAAGCAGTGTTCCACCGCTGGCTCTCAGGCATCCCCTATGAGGTTGCCTTCTGGAAGAGCTACTACGGTAGTCGCCGCCGGCGCGCCGACCTCTTCAGCTGGTCAAAGTTCGGGCAGGAGTGTGAGGTGGAAGGATTTGATATTCAGTCGTTTCTGCGGGGCTGCGGCGACCCTTCACCCCGCCTGCTCGACGTGGGGTCAGCGCTGAGCTATACCTTTGGTAATATGGTAGGGGGCCGCCCCCTTGACGTGGCCTATGTCGACCCACTCGCCCCATTCTATAACCGCATCCTCCGTCGCTATAATATCGACCGCCCTGACATCACATTCGGTATGGTAGAGGGGCTCTCTATGACTTTCGGACGCGATTCGGTCAATTTTATCCACGTGCGCAATGCCCTCGACCACAGCTCAGATCCCGCAGCAGGTCTCATCCAGTGCCTGCTCACCATTAAAGAGGGGGGAGTGGTCTATCTCAACCATTTCGCCAACGAAGCCGAGCGCGAAAACTATCGCGGATTTCACCAATACAACATCTCTCTCTCCCCCGATGGTCACCTTCACTTCTGGAACCCTGAAGGGGATATCGATATCACTACCCTCTGCCACGGATTCGCACAGGTTGAAACCCTCACCACGCCCGAGGGGAGGGTAGTGGCCATCCTTAAAAAGACCGCCCCGGTCCCCGCCACCCTTGCCGACGACCGGCGCACTGCCCTACGCATGGCCGAGCGCACAATCAGCGCCATCTCCTATTTCCACACTGCCCCACGCGCAGCTCGCTATCAGTGGCGTCGCCTGGTGACCACTGCCGGCCATCGCTTCATGCGCCTCCTCCCATATTCCCTCCTCAACCGCATCAAGCAATTTGCTGCAAAGAATTAACGAATAGATTTGAGATTAAACCCTTAGGTCCCGACTCATAATTTAGCAGCCTGCTGAGGGCGGCTAAATTATGAGTCGGGGCCTCAGAGCTTGTTTCCAATTGATCTTCGACACCCTCCTTTGAGACGAAATTTTAAAAGAATATTTTGGGGTGATAAAAAAGACCGCGGGATAGACGCTTGTGCGTCTCATCCCGCGGTTGAATGTTTATCTCTATTTATGTTTAGTAATTGAGATGCTTATGATTTTTTGAGATGATTACACCTTTGGTGTTTTCAGATACAGGCCGACCGAGGATGTCGTAATAATTACCTCCGGTCTCAACATCGACTTGGACATCTGTAATGGCTGACGAGGACGCCTTCAGCTCGATTTCCTGGCCGGGCATTGTGGGAATATCGTAGACCCATGTCTGAGGCAGCTTGGTGTCAGGAATTTTTTTCATATCAGACACGATAGGAGCCGGCATCTGGTAAGGCTGAGTCAGATCGTTAGAGTTATCGCCTGAAGCGATAGCGGGGGATGAACCGTCAGCAGCCTCGAGAGGGGTCAGGGAGCGAACGCGAAGATTGCCACCGATGGTGGAGAGGATGACAACATGCTCCAGTTTGCCTCCCTTCCAAGTCATCTCCTTTATTTCAAAGCCGCCACGGGCACGCAGACCGCACACGCTGCCGTCAGCCCACTTTGCGGGTAGTGCGGGAAGCAGATGGAGGAATCCGGCATGAGACTGCAGAAGCATCTCGGCTATACCGGCTGTACATCCGAAATTGCCGTCGATCTGGAATGGTGCGTGACAGTCAAACATGTTGGCATACGTACCCCCGTTAGGATCCGAGGATGTAATGTTCGGCGATACAAGACGCATCTGATTCTTGATTATGGAGAGGGCGTGGTCTCCATCGAGCATGCGCGCCCATTCACACACCTTCCATCCCATCGACCATCCGCGAGCGGCATCCCCACGACCTACAAGTGACTTGCGGACAGCCTGATAAGTCGTGGCATCAACGTAAGGTGACACTTGATTTCCCGGATACGCACCCCACAAGTGGGAGAGGTGACGATGAGAGGTGGATTCCCGATCCCAATCCTCTTGCCATTCCTGCACCTGACCATATCGGCCTATTTTGTAAGGTAGAAGCTTAGCTTTGAGGTTGTCGAGTTCCTGAGCAAACTGAGGATCGATATTGAGGGTGCGGGCAGCCTCGGCGGTATTCTTCAACACATCGTAGACCATCTGATTATCCATAGCCACACCCCCGAAGAGAGCAACGTTCATGGTTTTCCCATCGTTATTGGTGTATGACCACTTACCCGGATGGTTTTCAGGGGAATTGGAAGGAGCTACCACTTTATATCCGGTATTGGGGTCGGTCACGAGGAAGTCTTGATAAAACTCCGAACACCCCTTAAGCACGGGATAGATCTCGGCAAGGTAATCCTTATTGCCTGAGAAGAGATACTTCTCCCACAGATGTGAGGCAAACCATGCGTTGCATGTGGGCCAGACTCCAACCGACCCATTGTCAACTGCACCTGTAGTGCGCCAGATATCAGTATTGTGGTGGAGTGCCCATCCACGTGCGCCATACATCTCTTTAGCTGTAACAGCACCTGTCACAGATACATCCTTGACCATCTCGATAAAAGGATTGTGACATTCTGCAAGGTTGGTCACTTCCGCGGGCCAGTAGTTCATCTCCACATTGATATTGGTAGTATACTTGGAATCCCATGCCGGATACTGGCGTGCATTAGGATTCCAGAGTCCTTGCAGATTGGCAGGCTGAGTGCCGGGCTGCGATGAACTGATGAGCAGATAGCGGCCAAACTGGAAATAGTTTGCAATCAACTGCGGGTCAGCTGCATCGGTGTAATATTCCTTGATGCGTGTTTCGGTGTCTTTCTTCTCCTGAACGGAGTTGTGACCCAGATCCAGACTCACCCGGTCAAACTGCTCTTTATAGAGAGAGGTATGGGCGGCGAGAGCCGCATCGATATCAAGATTTTTTGCAAGATAGGCGTTGAGATACTCAAGCGCTTTACTCTCGGCGTCGCCGCTGATATCAGCATAATTAACAAAATTAGTTGCTGACGAGATGATGATAGTTGCCGAGTTGGCATTGTTCACTTCTATCGACGGTACATTGTTTTGGCCGGCAACAATACCGAAGTTTATCACGTTCTTTGTTGATGACGAGAGAGTACCCCCTTCCGGAATCACCTTTATGAATGTGAAGCATTTGACTTTGTTGTCGACATTCTCAGTCTGAGTTTTTGCAGGCACGAGAGATGCCTTGATGAGACCATCGCCGACAAGTGTATTGACATCTGCTTTTGCCATATTGGTCTTGATTGGAGCGGCATAGCACACATCGAAATTGAGCTTGCCCGGCTCGGATGCCTCAATATTCATTATAGTGACATTATCGGCCATTGAGGTGAATACCCTGCGGGTATAAGTGACACCATCGACGATATATGTTGTTGTAGCCACGGCATTGTTCATATCGAGGTCGCGGACATATCCCTCGACATCGCGAGCATTTTCTGTTGCCCCATGCTCTTCATCGTTGTAGCGGTGACCGGGGAATCCCACGAGCACACAGCCCGCAGCCTGATATTGAGCACCATGGGAGTTCTTTGACTGCCATGCAGGAATAGCGATCTGCTGAGCCTCGGTGTATTTCTGATCGAAAATGAGTTGTTGCACCTGCTTAAGCACCCCCTTGGCATCGGGATTATGATTACTGTTCGGAGACTGTCCCCAGAATGTATCCTCGTTGAGTTGAAGGGTATCACAGGCCACGCTGCCGCTTACCATCGCACCCAGGCGGCCGTTTCCGAGGGGAAGGGCTTCCTCCCAATAGGCTGCCGGACGATTGTACCACAGGCGGTTATGGCTGTCGAGAACGGGAGGAGGAACAGGGCGTTTCTCGCTCGTGGTAAAGGATAGAGTCACCGGCTCGGTGCAGACGTTGCCCGCGAGGTCAGTGAGAGACTCGCCCGGAAGGGTGAATGTATAGGAAGTGAGAAGATCAAGGTCGCCGAAATCTATGTTCAACTTATTATTATTGATGGTGGGGACAGCAGTTCTCGTGCCGTTAGCACCCTTAAGGGAAGCCCGTACACCGTTCTTCATCACCACACTCTCATTGAATAGGAGCGTTACGCGGCCTGTAGGTGACACAGCAGTCTCGCCATCGGCGGGTGTGGAACTTACAAACTGGGGTGCCTGATGATCGTCTGCAAGCACATTGACATATTTCAGGTTGTAGTTGCTTGTTTTAGTAGCTGACTGGATTAGCAGACGCACTATCAGACTTTCTTTATTGTCGGCATCGAGGTCGTAGCTCTTCTCGGTATAGGAATTCCAGTGGGAAGCTGATGGATAATCGGCCAACACTTTCCATGTAGTTCCATCGTCGGTGGAGTATACCACTCCAAACTTGGTCGCGGAACTGGAACCATCGCCTATAGCAAAATTAAGAGTTACATTTGAGAGGGATATAGTGGGCATGGAAATCTCAAAATACTGATCGTGCTTCGACGGGTCAGTGTAGTCAGATTTTGCCGTGAAATGATCGATGGATGCGGTGTTGAGACGGAGCAGATAGCTCGGAGTCGATCCGCTTGACGTAAGCTGCCACTTACCATCGGAGGTTTTGAGCGAGACACTGCACTTGTCAATGTCGAGCGCACATGTGTTTGGCCTGAACCGGGGCTGAACGCTCTTCCAAGTGACATTGGCCGAAGCCGCCCATCCGGCGTTGTTGGGAGTATAAACAGCGGTTGTGCCGGACTTGACTTCGTCATATCCCGTGGTAAATTCCCAGTGAGCCACCACTGATTTTTCGGCAGCCCGTAACCACCCCGGTGTCATGATAACGAAGGTGGCCAGCATAGCTGAATAAAGAATTTTCATTGAGGAAATAAAAAATTTAAGGTTAATAATCAAGATGGAACAAAATTAGTCTGTATTAACATTTTAGATAATGAAAAACGGTTCAATCAGGCTGAAAAACGGCTCATTTTGCCGAGTTGAAGGGTAGGAATTTGAAAAAATGGATTATCTTTGAGCCGAAATTACAAAGCCTATGCCACGCCTCCGTTTAAGCCATCTTTTCATACTTCTGTTCGCGTTTATTTTATCGCCGGCAGAAGTGGTGAGCTATGACCGCAGCGATGGTCTGTCAAGTCCTATCGTGGGCGGAGGGGTGCAAGGTGATAACGGCCTGATGTGGTTTGCCACATGGAATGGGTTGCATTGCTTCGACGGCTACGACTTTTACCGAGTGAGTATAGAGCCCGGCGAAAGTTCCTCTATCAATACCAACCTCATCCGCACCATAAGTAAAGCGCCTTCCGGTAACATCATCTGCCGCACAGACAACGGCTTCTACGAGTTTGACCTCCGGACGATGTCATTTCGCGATCTTCCCGCCTCGGCCACCGATTCCCTATCGAGTCTTCTGTGCCGCGTATGGCACGGCACAACCATCCGTCAGGGTATCACCGACATTCTATGGACCGGTTCCACTCAGGGTATTCGCAAGCAGTTAGAACCACATCATCCGGCTCGGCTCCTGAGCGGAAGCAGCAGGCTTTCCCCTCGCAGCGTGATGATAGACAGGAAAGGAAATCTTTGGATTGGGTCCCGCAATAATCCTCAAATTACGGTCTTCAACGATTTGATAGCGATTGACTCCCTTGAGTTGGATTTTACACCTTATTGTATATACGAAAGCTCAGCCGGGCTCGTCTTCATGGGTGGAAAACCGGGGGGATTGGTGAGAAGTGATGGTAAACGTATCAGCGACGACATAGTCTATGATATTGTCGAGGACAAAAATGGCCGTCTTTGGATTGCCACCTGGGGAGATGGTATAAAATGTATTTCCGGCTACGACGGTGATAACCCCGTGGTGAAATCATTAGGGGTTGGGCGCAAAGTGAGAAAACTCCTTGTCACGCGCGAAGGGAATCTGGTTGCGGCAACCTCGGAGGGGCTTATTGCGATCCGTCCCGAAAACATGATGGTAAGGAATGTACACCGTATTCCCGGTGATGCTTCGAGCCTTGCCTCGGATGCAACAATGAGTCTCACGCAGGATTCGCAGGGGAATATATTTGTTGCCACAGAAAGCTCCGGGGTGAGCCGTGTTGCCGAAAAGTCGCTATTTAGCGATACACCGGAGTTTATTCACTACACAGTGAGAAATTCAGCGCTCGACCACGACGAAATCTGTGGGATAGCCCTTGAGAACGATACCACCCTCATCATCACGGGGCCTGATCGAGTGACTATTCTCAATCCTCATACCGGTCGAAGCATCGGCTATGGAATGCCCTTTTGGGGCGAGGATATAACGTTTGCTGAAGGCACCCCGGTGCGGACTTCCGACGGAACATGGTTTTTTGCTACATCGCGCGGAGTTCTCAAAGCTTCGGCTCACTCGCTCTTCACCCGCGGATATATACCGCCTATCGTTATTACAGCCGTGTCTCTCAATGGTGGGGCTGAGCGGCTAATGCTTTTGCCGGACGGCAGACTTAATCTTGACAGCGAGAGCCGCAACGTCACACTGCGATTCGCCGCCATTGACTACGTAGATAATTCCTGCATCCTCTATCGCTACAGTGTAGACGGCTCCCCATGGTCCGCGTATAATACTGATCGCACGCGCACGCTCTTCAATCTCTCGGCCGGTGATCACAAGGTGCTGATTCAGTCCACGGATCGTTTCGGAAGGCGTGTTGACAATACCCTGACGCTCACTATCTCTGTAGCCCCTCGGTGGCATGAAACATGGTGGGCCCGGACGCTTTTCATTCTTTCCGCCATAGCTGCCTTGGCTTGCGGCATATGGCTCATCATTTATGTGCGGCAAGTCAAGCGTCAGCGCAGCGAATTGTTGTCCAAATATATGGCTCTGCTTGAGACCTCTACCTATCACTCAGTTCCCACATTTGATGAAGAACCGGTGGTTGAGTCGGTTGAAGATGAGCTATTCCTCCGCCGAGTCCGGGCTTATATAGAGAGCAACCTATCCAATCCCGACGCAAATATTGATGCAATGGCCGATGCCTCGGCTGTAAGTCGTTCCACACTCAACCGCAAGTTGCGTAATCTCATGGGTATATCTGCGGCAAGACTACTTTTTGAAGCCAGAATGAACCGCGCAGCGGTTCTGCTGTCGGATGGCTTGCGTAGCATAACCGAGGTCGCCACCGCATGTGGTTATACTGACCCCTATTATTTTGCCCGTGTCTACCGTAAACATACCGGCAAAAATCCCAAAGAGTGAAAAAGATGAGATTAAGAGCCTGTCCCATAATATATGTTAACGCTGAGGCGGTCAGCCATTGA
>CAZUEY010000045.1:0-19657 GCA_964619395.1 uncultured Staphylococcus sp.
CCTCCGAGATATGCGACCTCAGCGTTAACATATATTATGGGACAGGCTCTAAAATAAGAGCCCATTCGATAAGGAATGGGCTCTAAGGCTCAAAAGGAGCCAATCCGGTGAATTTTCGGAGCGAAATTGCACGCAATATTCCTGATTTTTCTCTCAAAGTGTTGCATTTCACTGAATTTTAGCTTAACTTTGCAGCCGGTTTCGCAATCTCTGGCATGGACATGCAGCCTGCGTATATTGCGAGTAGTATTCACATTTTTATTTTTTTATTGAAAAATGGACTTAATTAAAGTTGCCGAAGAAGCATTTGCTACCGGCAAACAGCATCCCGACTTCCAGCCCGGCGACACCATCACCGTGGCTTATCGTATCAAGGAAGGTAACAAGGAGCGTATCCAGCAGTATCGCGGTGTCGTGATCCGCATCTCCGGCGAAGGCGAAAAGCGTCGCTTCACAGTGCGCAAGATCTCCGATAACATCGGTGTTGAGCGTATCTTCCCCATTGAGTCACCCTTCATTGACTCTATCACAATCAACAAATACGGCAAAGTTCGCCGTGCTAAGCTTTACTATCTCCGCGCTCTCACAGGCAAGAAAGCCCGCATCAAAGAGCGTCGCGTAGTCAAGAAATCATAATCCAACTCAATACCCGCCCGTCCGGGTGTCCCCAACTCCATCACCCGGACATTTTGAGAGCCACAGGTCCATAACCTTCGAGAGAAGAGCAAACCTGGCAGGCTCTTTTTTGTTGTTATTTCGTCTCAGTATAGGGTATTTTTTATGGAATTTTCCCTACCTTTGACTCTCGAATCCAATCGATAGTTCATCACGTTGATCAATCCCAAAACGAAAAATCAAAAAATCCTCTCATATTATGGCCGAAAAGAAAAAATCCAACGTATCTCTCTGGCTCAGCATTGGTGTAGCCATCCTCATCATTCTCCTTATCGCGTGGCTCACCATGGCCGACTTCTTTGGTGACACTGACGTGGCCGCTTTCATAGCCCCCATGCTCTAATAGCCGGGGGCGGGCAACTGGTACCCGCTCTAATGATCGGTTGCAACGGGCATCGATGCGAGCGGCTGAAACAGCGGGAATGAGTTTTTACACCCCTGATTCTTTGCAAGGTGAGGGAAATATGGTAACTTTGAGACCATGAACGATTTCACCGACGCACTGAAAGAGCGTATCCTTATTCTCGATGGTGCCATAGGCACCATGATCCAAAGCTATCGCCTTGAAGAAGCTGATTTCAGGGGAGAGAGATTCAGCAATCATCCCTGCGACCTCAAGGGGTGCAATGATCTGCTCGTGCTCACCCGCCCGGATGTCATCGCCGAGATAGCCGACAAATATATCGCGGCCGGAGCCGACATCATAACCACCGACACCTTCAATGCCAACGCCATATCTATGGCGGACTACCGGATGGAGCACCTCGCGGAGGAGATAAACCGCGAGGGTGCCCGTTTGTTGCGCAATCTCGCCGACCGCCGGAGCAGCGACTTAGGGAAGCGGATTTTCGTGGCCGGCTCCATAGGTCCAACCAACAAAACCGCTTCGATGAGCCCCGATGTCAGCGACCCGGCGATGCGCGCTGTGACCTATGATGAACTCTTCGCGGCCTACTCGAGCCAGCTGAAAGGGCTCATAGAGGGTGGTGCTGACCTCATCCTCTTCGAGACCGTGTTCGACACTCTCAATCTCAAGGCGGGGCTCGACGCAGCCGCAGCCGTGATGGAGCAGTGTGGCCGGAAGCTCCCCGTGATGATATCAGTGACACTCGCAGGGCGCGACGGGCGCACCTTTTCCGGCCAGACCCTCGATGCCTTCCTGACCTCCATCATTCATTCTTCACCCGTCTCCGTGGGTCTCAACTGTTCCTTCGGGGCTTCGGAAATGCACCCCTATCTGACCGAACTTGCCGGACGCGCCCCGGTGGCCGTCAGCTGCCATCCCAACGCCGGGCTTCCAAACGCCATGGGTGAATATGATGAGACCCCGGCCTCCATGGCCCGCAAGATGGCAACATTTGCACGCGAGGGGCTGCTAAATATTGCAGGTGGCTGCTGCGGCACCACTCCGGAGCATATCAGCGCCATAGCCGAAGCCCTCAAAGGAGTAAAGCCCCGCGAGATCCCCACGGCTGAGCCCGGACTGCATCTGGCAGGACTCGAAAGCCTCCGAATCACAGACAGCTCGCTCTTTGTCAACATTGGGGAGCGGTGTAACGTGGCCGGCTCCCGCAAATTTCTCCGCCTCATCCGCGAAAGCAAGCATGACGAGGCTCTTGCAATAGCTCGGAAGCAGGTGGAGGATGGAGCTCTTATCATCGACATCAATATGGATGACGGCATGATGGATGCCGCCACCGAGATGAGTCATTTCCTGCGACTCATAGCCTCAGAGCCTGAGATAGCCCGCGTGCCGGTGATGATCGATTCATCCGACAGCAGTGTCATAGACGCCGCCTTGCGCTGCGTACAAGGAAAACCTATCGTCAATTCTATCTCTCTGAAGGAGGGGGAGGAAGCCTTCCTGGCGGCTGCCCGTCGCATCAAGCGCTTTGGAGCAGCTGCCGTTGTGATGGCCTTCGACGAGAAGGGGCAGGCTGACACCTTCGAGAGGAAGATCGAGGTGTGTGAGCGTGCCTACAGGCTGCTTACCGGGCACATAGGTTTCGCTCCCGAAGATATAATCTTCGACCCCAACATCCTTGCCATAGCTACAGGTATGAAGGAGCATGACCGCTACGGCCTCGACTTCATCCGCGCTGTCAAGTGGATCAAAGAAAACCTCCCGGGAGCAAAGGTGAGCGGCGGCGTAAGCAATCTTTCTTTCTCGTTCCGGGGCAATAACTATCTGCGCGAAGCAATCCACGCTGTGTTTCTCTATCATGCCATCGCAGCCGGGATGGATATGGCAATCGTAAACCCCTCCTCCTCTGTGACCTACGAGGATATTCCCTCTGATTTGCGCGGACTGATAGAGGACACCCTGCTCCTGCGCGACGAGGAGGCACCCGCAAAGCTCATAGAGGCGGCGCGGGAGATGATGCTCCCCACCGAAGAGACCTCCCGGAGCGCCGGGGGAACAGATAATTCCGTGGATGTGGACCGCACCGCCACACCGGTGGATGAACGCCTCACACAAGCCCTCGTCAAAGGCTCTGCTGAGCATCTCGAGGAGGATTTAGCCGAGGCTCTCGCCGCCGGCAAGGATCCCGTCGGTATCATCGACGGCCCTCTTATGGAGGGGATGGATCGCGTGGGGCGCCTCTTCGGCGAAGGGAAAATGTTTCTTCCACAAGTGGTAAAGACCGCCCGCACTATGAAGCAGGCTGTGGCTCTGCTCCAGCCTGCCATTGAGAAAAGCCGTGGCGATTCCTCGGCCGGAAAAGCAGGCAAGGTAGTGTTTGCGACTGTCAAGGGTGATGTCCACGACATTGGCAAGAATATTGTGGCAATAGTGCTCGCCTGCAACAACTACGAGGTGATAGACCTCGGTGTGATGGTGCCCCCGGAGCAGATTGTGGAGACCGTGGAGCGCGAACAGCCTGACATAGTGTGTCTTTCAGGCCTCATCACCCCCTCGCTCGAGGAAATGCGCCGGGTGGTGCAAATGATGGAGGAGCATGGGCTCTCCACCCCGGTGATGATCGGGGGCGCCACTACATCGCGCCTCCACACCGCCGTGAAGATTGCTCCGGGCTATTCGGGGATAGTGATCCATGTGGCCGATGCCTCTCAGAATCCCTTGATAGCGGCTCGGCTGCTTGGCCGCGACCGCATGGCCTACATTGAGGAGCTACGCCGGGAGTATGACGCTCTGCGCACTCGCGAGAAGGAGCGCAGGATGCCCAAGACCCCAATCGCCGAGGCCCGATCCCGCAGCTGCCGCGCCTCGCTCGGCCACTACACTCCACAAGCCCCCCGCATCCCCGGACGCTCCATCCATCACCTCGCCGTGGCCGATCTTATACCCCTCATCAATATGCGCCAGCTCTTCAGCGCCTGGAAACTCCCTCAGTCGCTCGACGACCCTGAATCGCAGACCTCTCGCCTCCACGGCGATGCTCTCGCGATGCTTCAGGAGTGGAAGGAGGTCGGAATGGAAGCTCGCGCCGTCACTTTCCTTGGCGAGGCCCGCAGCGAGGCCGACGATCTGCTCCTTGGTTCTCTGCGTCTGCCGATGCTGCGCCGCCAGCTGCTCGAGGAGGGGGAGGAGTCAGTGTCGATTGCCGATTTCATTTCGCCCGAAGGGGATTATGCCGGGGCTTTCGCAGTGAGCTTCGATGCTTCAGCAGAGATAGCCCGCTACGAAAGCAGCGGCGACACCTACCGTGCTCTCTTAGCCCAGACGCTCTCCCACCGCATTGCCGAAGCCGCCTCCGAGGAACTCCACCGCAGAGTGCGCACCGACATTTGGGGATATGCGCCGGATGAGCATCTCCCCATCGCTGACCTCTTCGCAGCGCGCTACCGTGGCATCCGTCCGGCTATTGGCTATCCCTCGCTCCCTGACCAGCGACTCACCCTCGACCTCAATTCGCTCCTCGCCATGGAGGAGATTGGGGTAACCGTTACCGAAAATGGAGCCATGGAGCCATCTGCAACCATCTGTGGCCTCTATATCGCCCACCCTCAGTCGCGATATTTCCTCCTTGGGCCTTTCGGCGACGACCAGATAGCAGACTACGCCGCCCGCCGCGGTGTCACCCCTGCAGAGATGACCGAAGTTCTCGGACTGCTTTAACCACTTCAGTCATCTCACCGCTATACAATATATTATCAATCCGTCATCCCCTCAAAAAAATAAAACCACAGACCCAGATGCTTATCAAGACCTACGGAGCTGCTCTTCAAGGCATTGATGCCCTGATTGTTACCATTGAGGCTTACGCCGAGACCGGATATAGTTTCTCTCTCGTCGGGATGGCCGACACGGCTGTCAAGGAGAGTTATCAGCGAGTGCAGTCAGCCGTGATGCAGACCGGCTACAAGTGGCCCCGGCGAAGGATTGTGGTCAACCTCTCACCGGCGGATGTCAGGAAAGAGGGAGCTGCCTACGATCTGCCCATAGCCCTCGGCATACTCGCCTCCTGCGAGCAGATCACCCCCGCGATACCCTTGGATGCCTATATGTTTATGGGCGAACTGTCGCTCGACGGCACTCTGCTACCAATCAAAGGTGTGCTTCCAATGGCCATAAAAGCTCGCGAGCTGGGATTCAAGGGGATGATTGTCCCCCGCTCCAACGCCACGGAGGCTGCCGTGGTAAATAATCTCGATGTCTATGGAC
The DNA here is from genome assembly GCA_964619395.1 of uncultured Staphylococcus sp. Lineage (GTDB taxonomy): Bacteria > Bacteroidota > Bacteroidia > Bacteroidales > Muribaculaceae > Duncaniella. The sequence goes on from CAZUEY010000045.1 coordinate 5,303, forward strand.
TCGAGACGCTGAGGGATGTCCTGGAGTTTGTGACGGGAGCCTCCGCGCCTGAGCCGGTGAGGGTCGATACCCGCGCTGAATTTGCCCGTGCTCAGGCGGTGTTTGACTGCGATTTTTCAGATGTAAAGGGTCAGGAGAATGTGAAGCGCGCCCTTGAAGTGGCTTGTGCAGGGGGTCACAACCTCCTGATGGTTGGGCCTCCCGGCGCCGGCAAATCAATGATGGCCAAGCGAATACCATCCATACTCCCTCCTCTCACCCTGGCCGAGGCTCTCGAGACTACCAAGATCCACTCCGTGGCCGGGCGCCTCAAAGGTGGGTCGCGTCTGCTCACTTCGCGCCCCTTCCGCTCCCCCCATCATAGCATCTCCCCGGTAGCTCTGGTTGGTGGCGGCTCCAATCCCATGCCGGGCGAGATTTCCCTGGCCCACAACGGAGTGCTCTTCCTCGACGAATTCCCTGAATTTTCGCGGCAGGTACTTGAAGTGATGCGTCAGCCCATCGAGGATCGCCATATCACCATAGCCCGTGCAAAATATGCCCTCGACTACCCCGCGGGATTTATGCTCGTAGCCTCGATGAATCCCTGCCCCTGCGGCTACTACAACCACCCCACACGCGAATGCACCTGCCCGGCCGGGGCCGTCCGCAAATACCTCAACCGCATAAGCGGTCCGCTGCTCGACCGCATAGACCTCCAGGTTGAGATAATGCCCGTGGAGTTCGACCAGCTATCAAAAAGCCCTGAGGGAGAGAGCAGTGCCGAGATTAAAGCACGAGTGGTGAAGGCTCGCGAGATTCAGAAAGAGCGCTTCCGCGGACAGCCGGGCATCCACTGCAACGCGCAGATGACATCGCGTCTGCTCCAGACCCATGCCGCCCTCGACGCACCCTCGATGGCCATCCTCAAAGAAGCTATGACCAAATTCGACATGAGCGCCCGCGCCTACGACCGCATTCTAAAAGTGGCCCGCACTATCGCCGACCTCCACTATGGCCTCGATTCCACCATGACCATAGCCCAGGCAGCCCAAGCCCCCATCCAGCGCCAGCACATCTACGAAGCCCTCTCCTACCGCGCCCTCGACCGCTCCTCCTGGGGTCAGACCTACTGACCAATTAGTCTTATTAGTCTAATTAGTCCTATTAGCCCTATTTACCCAATAACCCTGAAAATAATCATGGACTCCTCAAATTTCATCCCACAGCGAGGTAATTATCGTAATCTGATTGCATTCCAAAAGACGGAGTGCATCTATGATATCACGGTATTGTTTACCCGCAAATATCTCTATAGAGGAGATCGGACTATCGACCAGATGGTACAGGCGGCAAGAAGTGGCAAACAGAATATCGCAGAAGGGTGTGCTGCATCAACGACTTCCCGAGAAACGGAAATAAAGCTCCTGAATGTTGCCAAAGCTTCCTTACAGGAATTGCTCCTCGATTACGAGGATTATATCCGGATAAATAATTTAAGCCTCTGGAAGGTTGGGCATGCCCGGTTGGAAAAATTACGGGTTGTATGTACCAATAATAACAATTCCGCATTCTATAGAAGTATTTTTGAAAAATGTGATGAGGAGATGTCCTGCAATCTGGCCATAACGCTGATTCATCAAGCAGATGTGTTTTTACGCAAGCTCATAGACCGAGCGAAGGAAGATTTTTTAAAGAAAGGGGGCATCCGCGAGGAGATGACCCGCGGCCGTCTTGACTACCGCAACAAACATCGCTAAACGAAAGCTAACCCTAATTGGACTAATAAGACCTATTAGTCTTATTAGTCCAATTAGTCAGCTGAAAATTGGTGGGTCTGCCTGTTTTTCGACTCTTTTCATTATCTTTGTGATGTGGATTTCACCACAATATGCGATTCTGTTCCCACGATGTGCGAGCCGAGATTTTCCTTCGCATTGCGAGTTTATTTTCATATGGATATGCTACGAATACTTTTAATTGCTGCACTTTGCGCATGCGCTTCAGCGGGTGCCTCGGGGGAGTCACTTTCCCCAAGCACCGATATTTTGGCTACTTCCGTGAAGGTGGCCGACCACTTCATTGATAAATTTCCCGATGTCGGCGCCAACAGCTATGTGGGAGGAAAGGAGCGAAACAGCAAGATATGGACTCGCTCGGTGTTCTACGAGGGACTGCTCAACCTCTACCGCGAGCGTCAAGAGGAGCGATGGCTGAAATACTCCGTCGACTGGGGGGAATATCATAAGTGGATCAGTAGTTCCGACACCGAGGCCAAGCGCCACAACGCTGACTACCAATGCTGTGGCCAAGCATATCTACAGCTATTTCTCATGGACCCCCGGGAGCAGAAACGCATGGAGCATATCAAGATGCGCATCGACCAGATGATAGAGGCCGAGAGGGTCAACTACTGGACCTGGGTGGATGCCATACAGATGAGCATGCCGGTGTTTGCTCTGCTGGGCGACATAACCGGCGACCCTAAATACCACAACCGCATGTGGGATCTCTACGAATATACCCGCAACTCACAGGGTGGCAGCAAGAAAGGCGGGGGCTCGCCTCTTTTCAACGAGAAAACCGGCCTCTGGTATCGCGATGCCGACTTCGACCCTCCCTACCGCGACAAGAAGGAGACCGACAAGGATTGCTACTGGAGCCGAGGGAATGGTTGGGTCTACATGGCTCTTGCGAGAGTGCTTCAATTCACCGACTCCGACATTCCTCATCGTGCTGACTATGAGGCAGATTTCGCGAGAATGAGCGAGGGACTGCTCGCCTGTCAGAAAGCCGACGGCTCGTGGGGTGTGAGTCTTGCCGCCCCTTCCAATCTCGGACCGGCCGGGAGCGAAGGGCCGGAGATGACCGGCACCTCACTCTTTGTAGGGGGCATGGCATGGGGCGTGGCAACCGGGCGACTCGATGCCGACACCTATCTCCCGGCCATAGCACGCGGATGGGCGGCAATGCAGAAGGCTGTGCACCCTGACACCGGCCAAGTTGGCTACCTGCAGGGCACTGGTTCAAAGCCGGAGGATGGTGGCGCCATCACATACAATTCCATACCTGATTTTGAGGATTTTGGCTACGGTTGCTGGCTCTGGGGCGCCGCTGAGTGCCACGCTCTCGCCACAAAAATTGAAAGCGAGGGGGGCAGCGACGACGATGACAACAACTCTCTCATATCCCTTCCTGATGCTCCGGCTGCCGACGACTCCATGACACCCCTCTACGACCTGCTCGGGCGCAAGGTGACCCACCCGAATCCGGGTGCGCTCTATATCCGCGGCCACCAGCTCATCCGCTACCCGGACTGACCCCGTGAATATCAAAACTGGATAACAAAAAGGCCAAGAAAAGTTTCAAAAACCACCAAAAAAACTTCAAAATATCCCCAAAACCATCCGAAATATCCCAACCTTTTCCCCTGCCGGGGAGTAGAAAAAACTTAACCAAGATATACCACCATGATAGATGAAATTCTGCGCCATAACCGCGAATTTGTAGACTCGAAAGGCTACGAAAAGTTCCGCACTTCCAAATATCCCGACAAACGGATTGCGATCGTGACCTGCATGGACACCCGCCTGATCCAGCTGCTGCCAGCCGCCTTGGGTTTCCGCAACGGCGACATCAAGATCATAAAAAATGCCGGTGGCACCATCACCAATCCTTTCGACTCCACGATGCGCTCCCTGCTCGTGGCCGTCTACGAATTGGGGGTCAACGAGATAATGGTGATAGGCCACACCGGCTGCGGAGTGCAGGGAATGAACGCTGCCGAAATGCTCCACCTCATGCGCGAGCGCGGCATCGACGATGAGCACATCTCCCTCATGCGTCACTGCGGGATAGACCTCGACAGCTGGCTGCATGGATTCGACGACGCTGCCGAGGCTGTCAGGGAGACCGTGGACCTCATATCCCATCATCCACTGATGGCATCCGACGTGCGCACCGCCGGCTATATCATCGACTCCGAGACCGGCCTCCTCACCCCGATAGATCAAGACAGCGACAAGAAATGACTCAGACCACTCCTGCCGACATCCCCTCGCTACGACCTTCAGGAATCAACGGCTGGCTCGCCCTCTCGCCGGTGATGCTGTTTCTGGCACTCTATGTGGTGGTGTCAGTGATCATCGGCGACTTCTATAAGATGCCTATCTCAGTGGCACTGATTGTAGCCTCGATGTGGGGGATCGCCATATTCCGGGGGAAGCCTCTGCTGGAACGCATCGAGGTGTTTTCCCGCGCAGCGGGTCACTCCAACATCCTCTATATGATATGGGTATTCGTGTTGGCGGGTGCCTTTGCCGCACTTGCCCGCGAGATAGGCTCTGTGGAAGCCACGGTGTCGCTCGCGCTGCGGATCTTCCCCCCGGAGTATGTGGTGCCAACGCTTTTCTTTGCCGCCTGCTTCATATCGCTTTCCATCGGCACTTCGGTGGGAACCGTAGTTGCTCTCACGCCACTGGCGGTGCAGATGGCCGACATGGGTGGCGGGAGCGTGCCTTTCTTTGTGGCAGTGGTGCTCGGGGGTGCCTTCTTTGGCGACAATCTCTCGTTTATATCCGACACCACAATCGCAGCAACCCGCTCGCAGGGGGTCAACATGGCTGATAAATTCAAGGCAAATCTCTGGATAGCGCTTCCGGCTGCGCTGCTGACGCTTGTGGCCTACATAGTGATAGGGCGCGACACTCCCGCCATCGATGTCCCCTCCGAGAGCAATCCATGGCTCATAACCCCCTATCTGATAGTGCTTGTCACCGCCATATCAGGCATAAATGTCACCATAGTGCTCAGTCTTGGCATAGTCAGCACCCTGCTGCTCGGCGTGGTCTCCGGGATGGGAATCATGGATCTGGCGGGATCGGCCGGAGCCGGAATCGACAGCATGGGCGAACTCATCATCATTACCCTGCTGGCCGCAGGGATGCTCGGAGTGATCAAAGCGGCCGGAGGTATCGACTTCCTGTTGCGCGGACTCACCCGCGGGATCCGAGGCAGGCGCGGGGCGCAGGGTGTGCTCGCATTGCTGGTAGGGATCGTCAATCTCTGCACCGCCAACAATACCGTGGCCATCATCACCGTAGGTGGAATAGCCCGTGATATAGCAGGGCGATTCGGCGTGGACCCCCGCAAGAGCGCCTCACTACTCGACTCCGCCTCCTGTGTGGTGCAATGCCTGATCCCCTACGGCGCACAGACGCTGCTGGCCACCTCACTCGCCGGCATCTCCCCGGCCTCCCCTTTCCCCTATCTTTACTATCCCTGGGCACTTGCGCTGCTTATCATCCTCTCCATCATCTTCCTCTTTCCCAGGCGCTACGCCGGCAAGAAAGCCTGAACTGAGGCCTCTCCGCCGTAGCTGTTAGCCCTGTGCACCCCGTCAGAGGTTCAGACCTAATTATCACATATATAAGAGACAATGTCACGCAATCTACTTGTAAAATATATCTGGCTCATAGACACCATAAGGCGCTATGGGTCAATCTCCCGCGATAAACTCAACGATCTATGGATCAAATCGCCCTACGGCGACGGCAACCCAATGCCCCGGCGCACATTCTACAACTACCGTGAAGCCATTGCCGAACTCTTCAACATCAATATTGAGTGTAATCCGCGCACCTACGAATACTATATCGACTCGGGCGACTCCCACCAGGAAAGCGTTACAGACTGGCTGCTCAACTCTGCAGCCATGAGCAATGTCATCTCCTCTGTGAGCGACGTCTCGGAGAGCATCTTTCTTGAGGATGTCCCTTCGGCTCGCCTCTATCTCTCTCAAGTTGTGTCGGCGCTTCGGGAGCACAAACCTATCTGCTTCACCTACCGCCCCTACACGCGCATCAACCCCACACGCAATGTGGTGGTAGAGCCCTACTTTCTCAAAATATTTCGGCAGCGATGGTATATCACCGGGCGCAATCTCCACGAAAATGTCATAAAGACCTATGCTCTCGACCGCATGGAGGATGTGACTCTCGGGGCTGAGCCTTTCGAGATGCCGGCCGACTTCGATGCCGAGAACTTTGTCAAAGACTCCTTCGGGATAATCTTCTCGCAAGGAGAGGCTTACAATGTGGTGATACGGGCCACCCCCCGCCAGGCAAAATATCTGCGTGCACTTCCGCTTCACCACTCTCAGCATGAGGAGATCCACGATGAGTACTCTCATTTCCACTACCGGCTGCGCCTCACCCCCGACTTTGTGCAGGAGCTCCTCTCGCTCGGCTCGGCGGTGAAGGTCATCTCACCCCCCGAACTCAAAGCGATGGTGACTACCGCTCTGCGCGAAGCCCTCGACCAATACTCCTGAAGAGAAACACAAAAAAAGCGGCGGAGGCTGCCTGCGAGTCATCACTCGCCATGGCAGCCTCCGCTGTAATTATTATATCGCTTATGATCGATTCTTACCAGATGATGACGCGCTCTGACTCGGGGCGATACATCGGCTGACCCTCAGTGATGGAAAATGCTTCAAAGAAGGGGGCGATGTTGCGGAGTGTCACATTCACACGGTTTTTGCCAAGAGAGTGGACGTCGCCGGTGGTAAGCGAGCGCATCTCCTCCTCGCGGATATTGTTGGCCCAGAGGTTGGCATAATTCATGTAGAATACCTGAGCGGGGGTAAGGCCGTCGATGAGAGCCTCTTCGCTATTGATATCCACGCCCTTCTGCTTCTGAGAGTTGAGGAAGGCAGTCATAGCGACGCGAAGGCCACCCTGGTCAGCGATATTCTCGCCGAGAGTGTACTGGCCGTTAGCATTGAGACCGGGGAGCACCTCAACCTCATCAAACTGAGCGATCAGCCCTTTGGTCTTCTCGCCGAAACGCTCGGCATCCTCAGGAGTCCACCAGTTTGTCATATTGCCTTCAGCATCGAAATTGCGGCCCTGATCGTCGAATCCGTGGGTCATCTCGTGGCCGATCACCACACCGATACCGCCATAGTTTTCAGCATCCGAAGCCTCGGGATCAAAGAAAGGAGCCTGAAGGATAGCTGCGGGGAACACGATCTCGTTGGCCAGAGGATTGTAGTAGGCGTTGACAGTCTGAGGAGTCATGCCCCACTCTGTGCGATCCACGGGTTTGCCCCACTTTGAGTAGGTCTCGGCCTGATGCCACATGCTGACGTTGTGCATATTCTCATAGTAGCTCTTAGCGGGGTCGATCTCCATAGTAGAGTAATCTTTCCACTTGTCAGGATAGCCGATTTTCACGGTAAAGGCAGCGAGTTTCTCGAGAGCGCGTGTCTTGGTGGTGTCGCTCATCCATTCGAGAGCGGTGATGTGCTGCCCGAGGGCGGTGCGGAGATTTTCCACGAGGCCAATCATGTAGTCCTTAGAGGACTGGGGGAAATATTTCTCAACGTAGAGCTGCCCTACAGCCTCGCCGAGAGAGCCCTCGGTGGCACCGAGAGCGCGCTTCCAGAGGGGACGGAGTTCCTTGACGCCGCTCATCACCTTCGAAAATTCAAAGTTGGCGTTGGTGAAGTCGTCGCTAAGCTTTGAAGAAGCCTGGCTGACATATTTCCAGAGATAGTAGTCCTTGATCTCGCGGTCTGTGAGGGTGGCCATGAGCTTATTGGCCTGATCTACAGAGCGGGGGTCGGTGACAATCACCATCTCAGGCGAGGGGATGCCCATTGTTTCGATAAAGAAGCGATCCCAGGCCACATCAGGGTAAAGTTCCTTGAGCTGTGCGAAGGTGCGGGGATTGTACATGGCAGTGATATCGCGGCTCTCCTCGCGGGTCTTTGCAGAGTCGGCGAGAGCTGTCTCGATTTTCATCACATTGGCCACGATGCGGTCAGCATCGTCCTGCGAATAGCCTGCGTTCATCATCTGGTCGGCAATGAGCTTCTTATAGGCATTGCGCACGGCAGTGTTGCGCTCGTCATCCTTCAGATAGTAGTCGCGGTCGCCGAGACCCATGCCACCGCCTGACACGTACATGGCATAGACCGAAGAGTTTGCGAGATCCTCCATGGGGCCTGCTCCGAAGAAGGGGCTGGCATAGTTGGCGTGCATCCAGAGGAAGAGGTCGGTCATGCCTGAGGATGGAGTGTTCTCGATTTTTTCAAGGTCGGCCTTGATGGGAGCTGCACCCTCGGCATTGCGGCGGGTTGTATCCATGGCCTGAGAGTAGATGGTCCACACTTTCTGAGCCACGCTTCCGGGCTCAGGATTAGTTTGGCCGAGATTGAGGATCAACTCCTTGACGCGGGTCTCGGAGGAGTCGTTGAGGATGTTGAACTGACCGTAGCGGGCATATTCATCGGTGAGAGGATGCGCCTCCATCCATCCCTTGTTGACATGGGAATAGAAGTCGGTGCCGGCAGCGATATAGCTGTCGAAATAGGCCGGATTGAGGCTCTTAAGATGCTCCTTCTGAGCACCCTGAGCCTGAGCGCCAGCTGCGGCGCCAAGTGAGAGTGTCATTGCAAAGGCAATTTTCAGATACTTCATTTTATAAATTTGTGAGAGAATTTGTGATTTAATGTCTTGAAGGTGACTGCCGGAATATCGGAAAGGAGTCAGCTATGTGCAGGCTCTTCCGTGAGGGCCGACAGCTGTTAGCCGGCTCTGCGAGGTGAGCGTCAGCCACCGGCGGCAAGGCCATCGAGGATAGAGCGGAGCTCCTCCTCAGTGAGCGTGAGGCGCTCGCGGCAAGCCTTGAGCAGTTCGGTTGCGCGCCGGGTGTAGGCAGCAAGGAGGTCGATGTCGCAATTGTCGCTCTGCATCATTCGCAGGATTGATTCGAGTTCGGCCACACTCTCTGCGTAGGTGAGTTCGGCTACCGGGCGAAATTCTGGCTGTTTTTCCATAAAACCATCGGATATTAGGCCTTCATGGCAGGATGGGAGTCGATAGCTTCGCAGATGCGCGAGAATATTTCGTCGACATGACCCAAGCCATGGATAGCATTGTAGGAGCCTTCACCGGAGTAATATTCGCGCAGGGGTGAAGTGGTAGAGTGGTAGACCTTGAGGCGATTGGCAATGGTGGCGGGATTGTCGTCGGAGCGACCGCTCTGTGCACCGCGTTTTATGAGGCGGTCAGTGAGTTCATCGTCAGGCACTTCGAGGCCTATCACAGCGTGGAGTTGCTCGCCGCGATCCTCGAGCATCTTCTTGAGAGCCTCAGCCTGGGGGATCGTGCGGGGGAAACCGTCGAAAATAAATCCTTTGGCAGTGGGACGCAGGGAGTCTACTCGGTCTGCGAGGATCTCCACCATGAGATCGTCAGGGATTAGCTGACCCTTAGAGATATAACTGTCGGCGATTTTGCCAAGCTCAGTACCGGCGGCAATCTGCTCACGGAGAACATCGCCGGTGGAGATATGGGTGAGGCCGTAGCGGTCGATAATTTTGCTGCTCTGAGTACCTTTGCCGCTGCCGGGCGCACCGAAAATTACGAGATTAAACATTCTTTTTTTACCTGATATTATGTACGTGTATCTTTGCTGTGTAGAAGTCACAAGTAGGTGCGGCGGGGGGATCCTCAGCGGGGGAGATGCCGCGCGCACGTGGAGGTGATGATTATTTCTGCGAGTCGAGGATGTAGATATCGTTGAGGTTACGTGCAAGCCCGTCGATATCAAGGCCATAGCCTATGATAAACTTTTTGGGAATCTCGAAGCCCACATAGTCAGGCTTGAGCTCGGGATGCTGCAGCGCCTCAGGTTTGAAGAGGAGGGTTGCCACACGGATAGACGCGGGATTGAGGGCTCGCAACTGATTGAGGAGCTTCACCATAGTGTTGCCTGTGTCGATGATATCCTCCACCACAATAATATCGCGGTTTTCAAGATTCTCTCCCAGGCCCATCACCTGCTTCACCACACCGGTGCTACCGGTGCCTTCGTAGCTTTTGAGACGGATGAAAGTGAGTTCAGCATCGATATCCTCGCAAGCTCTGAAGAGATCAACCGCAAAGGGGGCGGCGCCGTTGAGCACACACACGAAAAGCGGGGTCTTTCCGGCATAAGTCTCGGTGATACTTTTTGCAAGTTCACCGATTCGCTGCTGGATTTGTGACCTCAGGATATAGGGGGTAAATGTCATCCCCTGATAACTTGGCTGTTTCATGGCTTGACGCAAAAAAAATTTGGGGCAAAGGTACTATTTTTTTTTGAGGCTTTTCGTTTTCGACCGCTTTTTTGAACTTTTTTTGGAGTTTTTTTGAACCGATTTTGATTTTTTTCGTGCTGATTTCGATTTTGAGACTCCATTGGAGGTCAGGCCTATGTAGGCGCGGTTGAGCAGGGTATCGTCGACCTTCACGGCGGGGTGCACCGGGCGCTCCGGCTCCGAAAGGTTGTGGGCAAAGAGCCAGTCGTAGAACTCCGGGAGGTAGAAGAGACGCGCCGGACGCCCATGGTTGAGACCCGGGACCCGCTCATAGATGAGGCGCGGCGCACCGCTGTCGGCCTCGGCTATTGCTTTGGCCACTCGGTCGCTCTGACTTATAGGTATAGCTCTGTCAGGTATGCCGTGGATGATCCAGAGAGGGAGGCGGCTAAGGCCTGAGAGGTCGCTTGCGGTCGCGCCCCCGCATATCCCCACGGCGGCAGCTATCTCCTCGGGGTAGCGGGCGGCAAAATCGAGAGTGCCGAACCCACCGAGGCTCATCCCCACCACATAGATGCGTGTGGTGTCGACCCGGCAACTGCTCTTAGCCCAATCAAGAAGCCTCTTGACGCTCTCCGGACGCCACGCACCTCCGGGATTCTGCGGCGCGAGGATGTAGGCGTCGATCTCGCGACCCCGCGCCAGGGCATCCAGCGGTCCGTAGCGCTTCACGCGGTCGAGATTGGAGCCGCAGAGGCTTGCGCCATGAAGGAAGATGATGAGCGGCTTCTCCTCACGAGTGTCCTCCGGGGCGGAGAGCCAGAAATTGTATCCTCCCTTCACTTCACCCACATGTCGCTCGGGTGGTTTATTTTTGGCTCCGCAGGGGAGAACCGCGAGCAGGAGTGTCAGAGAGAGGAGTTGAAAAAGGAGATAGTTGACCGGGTGTCGTTTCATTCTATAGCTACTTTAAAGATCCCATTGCCCCGCGACCCGATGATAACCGTGTTGGCCAGGACAAGGGGTGATGATTCAAAATTATATCCTACGCGCCGGCGGGATATGACCCTGCCGGTGCTCCCCTCTATGAGATAGAGATTGCCTATGGCATCGCCGGTAAGTATTATCATTTTTCCCTCAGCGGTGAGGAAGCCCACGGGCGACGACCATGAATAGCAACTGAGCGGAGTCGTGTAGGCCACGGTGCCATCCTTGCGGTTGATGGCTATGAAGGCTCCGTTAGGACCATTGGTGTTCTCAACAACATTGCTGAATATCAAGCCGGAGCAGTCGCCCTCGCCGAGCAGGGGGGAGGCATAGAAGCCTCCGTCGAAATGTTTGCTCCCTTTCTCACGGCGCACGGCGGGGATGCCGATATCCCACACGCGCATGCCGGTGAGGGCCTGAAGTTTGGCGAAGCGAGCCACTCCGGAGTCGCTCCGATCCACTTCACACCCCACATATATATAAGGAGTCCCCTCCTCGACTGCTATCAAGGGAGTTGCATCGGTGTCGTCAGGGAGCGAATAGGCCCAGACGGGGGTAAGTGTGTCAAGATTTATGGCTATAACATTGCCTTGATTGTCTGTCACAAAGCCATAATTGGCATAGACAGCCATCGAGGCCTCCAGCCCGGGAGCGACGCCATTGACTCTATAGCGCAAAAGAGAGTGGAGCCGCATAGCTCCATCCCCGGCTATATAGTATTTATATAAGGTGCCGTTTTCGCAGGGGCGGAAGAGGAAGTCGCCCACTCTCACGGGCGAGGAGTCGTTGGCTCCCCACCGGCGCCACGCTCCGGTATCCTCCGCGAAGAAGTCTGCAATTCGATTTTTGAGCAGATTCACCACCAGAGCGCCAAACGGGCGCTTGGCGGGCACCCCCTGACCCACATAGACATTTCCGCAGAGGGTCGGATCGACGGAGGGTGTTCCCTTTATAGGATTGCCGACATCTATCGGGGAGCGCGTGGCGTTGCCGGTGGTAGGGTCGAGGAAATAGAGGCTGCCGCAGAGGGATCCTACTATCACTTCCTTACCGGCGAAGGCGGGTGTCACCGCTCCATTTCGTTTCATGGTCTCAGCAACCGAGTCAGGCCATTCCACATATAGGGGCTGTCCGGTCCATCCTGTGCCACCACCCCAGGGGCCATAGATGGTGTCGAGAGTCTCGAGCTTGGTGTCGATGCGCCAGAGGGTGCGCAGTTGCGTGGGGATGGTGTCGAGATGCCCGCAAAGCCCTTGGCGGAAAAGTCTCCCACGGAAGGTGAGCACCGATTTTGAATCCTCATAGAGGTCGCTCAGATCGCTGATGAAGCCGCTTCGGGAGGTGTCGGCCACGATGACCTTATACTTGACCACCTTCGCCGATGGGAAGATAGTGTCGGCCAAACGACTCAGATGTGTCGGCCGGGACTCTGCTGCGACAGATGGCTCCGGGCTTACCTCGGTGATGGTCTCAGCAATTGCTTCACCCTTCTTACCACTCCCCGTGCATCCTAAGAGCAGAGGAAGCCATAGGGCAACTGAAATCAGAGCACGGATTGATGACATATTCTTAATTTATTTCTCACAGACGAATACCTTAGCGACTGACTGCGCACGACAAAATTACCTATTCGGTAGCGAAATTTCCATTTTTATATCGATTTTTTTAAGGCACCGGTGAACTTTTGAATTACGGGGTATGTTGAAATAAGACAAAGAGAGAATTATCAAACTTAAATAAAAAACACTTTATAATCATGGCAACTACAAAAAGCATTAAAGGCACTCAGACCGAGAAAAATCTCGTCATAGCCTATCTGGCCGAGTCATCAGCCTATACACGTTATACATTCTATGCAGCCCAGGCTGACAAGGAACTCTACTTCCCTATCGGTGAGATCTTCCGCGCCACTGCCGCCAACGAACTCCGCCACAGCAAGGTGTTCTTCAAATTCCTTGAAGGTGGCAAGGTGGAAGTCCCCATGGATCCCGATGCAGGAGTGATTGGCGACACCGCATCCAACCTTGCTACAGCCGCCGCTGAGGAGAAACTCGAAGGTGTGGAGATGTACACTCAGGCCGCTAAAGTTGCCCTCGAGGAGGGATTTCCCGAAATCGCTTCCCACTTCTCGGCAATCGCTGAGATCGAGTCGCGCCACCGCGCCCGCTTTGAGGCTTATCTGAAACAGGTTCAGGATGGTACCGTATGGAAACGAGACCATGCCATCAAGTGGCAGTGTCTGGTATGCGGATATGTATTCGAAGGCACCGAACCCCCTGTAAAGTGTCCCGCATGCGATCACCCCTATCAGCACTATATCGCCCTCGATATGGATGAACTTTGATCCCTTTTTAATACCTTATAATATAGTAGATGCCCCGGCCGCAATCAGCAGCCGGGGCATTTCGTCTGTTCTCTTCACAGCAGCTTCAGGGCTGCCGGGAGCAGGATTTATTTCTTGCGTGCTTCAGCTACATAGCCGAGAGCCTCGCGGCACTTGTCGGTGACATACTGCCAGTCCTGAGCAGCCACGCGGTCAGAGGGGAAGAGCTTAGAGCCCATGCCTACGCACCATACGCCGGCCTTCACCCAACCTTCGATGTTTTCCTTAGTGGGCTCAACGCCACCGGTTACCATGAGCTTGCTCCAGGGCATGGGAGCGAGCAGTCCCTTCACGAGCTTAGTGCCGAGCACGTCGCCGGGGAAGATCTTGCAAAGGTCGCAGCCAAGTTCCTGAGCTGCACCAACCTCGCTTACAGAGCCGCAGCCGGGGGTGTAGGGGATGAGACGACGGTTGCAGATGGGAGCTATAGCGGGGTTGAAGAGCGGGCCTACGATGAAGCATGCGCCGAGCTGGATGTAGAGCGAAGCAGTGGCGGGATCTACTATAGAACCTACGCCCATTGCCATCTCAGGACACTCCTTGGCAGCAAATTTCACCACTTCAGCAAACACTTCGTGAGCGAAATCACCACGGTTGGTGAACTCAAAAGCACGGATGCCACCATCGTAGCAAGCCTTCACAACCTGCTTTGCAACTTCGGGATCCTTGTGATAGAACACAGGCACAACACCGGTCTCGCGCATCTTGGCGAGCACCGCGATTTTGTCAAACTTAGCCATAATTTAGTTTTGGTGTATTTAAGGTTATTGAGATTTCATTAGAGGATATTGCAAAGTTAATCATAAATTCGCGAAATCTGAAAAAATTCCCCTGCAAATCCTCGACATGAATCTCAAAAAATTCTTCCCTACTCTCAACCGGCAAGTGCAAAATTAGCGATTTGTTTATAGAAAACTTC
>CAZUEY010000046.1:0-18932 GCA_964619395.1 uncultured Staphylococcus sp.
TAGTTGACATTTTACCATCTTCATCCAATAATTTCATATAAGGTTGAATAGCTATCAATTGGATTTGACGTTCAATAAGATAGTCCCTTATATTGAATAGCATAGTTTGACGACGGCTTAAACGGCTCAATTCATAGAGATACACCGCATTGATGGAGGGGTCATTATTGATGTACTCTTTCATTCGATTAAGTCCGTTTCTTTCTTCCTCACTCAGTTTGATAGCCGACTCCTTATCTTCAATAATGATGATATTGTCATCGGTGTAGCCGTCCTTTCTGACTTCTTTTAAGACGGCTTCCGTTTGTTGCTCCAATGTCTGATGATTGGAACTTACTCTACTTAAAATGATTGCCTTATTTGCCATATTGTCGTTGTTTTTTGTTCTACTATATATCCGAAAAAGAGGTCAAAAATTTAGTCCTCCACCCAACTTTTTTGCTCATTTTTTCAAAAATCCATAACCCATTAATGGAGGTAAATTTTGAAGTATAGGGTAATGGCTAAAAGAAAAATGAGGGGATAGAATTAGGTTAAATGGAGATAAAAGATACTAACTATATCCTTACTAAAGTTTTATTGTCCTCTTTTCGTTACCCTCTAATCGGCATTAAAGGGGAACACTCCAATATAGATGATATAGGACAGTGTTTAGGGGGAATAGTACCGTTAACACTATTTTAACATTTGAATGAGTAACGAAAGGATTTTAGGAGTGAATTGATTGAAATAGTGGATATTAAGGCGAATTGTAGAGAAGTTAGGTTGTTAAGGTGGAGAGTGCCTTTAATCTTTATATATACTAATAAAGGAGGTGGAACCTATTTGTAGTAACCTACAACAATCAACAATGGATTTAATAAGGTAATATAGTGGGATTTATAGCGATTTGGGAGAAATGTAGGTATATGAAGAGGCGATAGGAGGTTATCTTTTTATATAGTATTAACGGCGTTGAATTGCCTATGGATTGACCTATATCCGTCACTAAAAGAGATAATGTAGTAGTATTGTGGCGGTTAGAGTGATTTGTGGCACTTATAGGTAGCGATGGGGAGTGACACCATTAGTTTTATACATATAAAACGATTTTGGAGAGAGTGGAGGGTTTCAACCTACAAATTCCGTATCCCCCATAACCCCTTACTACCTACGCCATTATACAGCGTAATAGTATAACAGCCAATATATTAACCAAATAGATAAAGCCCCTACGCCTATTTGATAAACTATGTTTTTGTTATGGTTTTATAAGTCGCAGGTCGAAGAGTCGTTCTATCAGCGCCTTGCCGACAAAGAAGTGGGCTGGAACTTCACTGACCAGGAGGAGGTTGCCATTATGGATATGCGCATGGGCATGGAGAAGTCGTTTCTCTTCGGTGCGCGTGCACGTGTGAGCATCGACGACTCCGGCGACGAAATCCTCCTCACAGGTGGCATCTGGAACCAGACAGAGCGCACCTTCTCCTACAGCTCCGGCGCCATGACCGAGTCACAGCTCATAGCGCTCTGCCGCGAAGCCTTCACCGGACGCTCCGGCTCAAAGCGAAAGATACTCCTTGCCGGCTCAGGGCTTATCCAGGCCTTAAGCCAGCTCACCATCAACCGCACCATCGCTGCTTCGGAGACATGCACAGTGTGGGGCATCGACTTCAACACTATCGTGACGAAGTTCGGAACTCTCTATGTCCACCACTCCGAGGTGTTTGATCTCTGCGGCATGGAGGGCTCAGGCATGGTGATCGACCCTGACTACATCACCAAGTATTCCCACGTCCCCTTCTCGGCGGAGCGCATCAGCTTCCGCAAGCAGGGGGTCCGCAACACGGAAGGTGTCGTGCTCACGGAGGCTTCATGTATCGTGCTCCGTCATCCTGACTCCCACATCCGTGTGGTCCCCGGAGAGTAGTCATCAATTGTGTGCCGATGCATAAATTTACCATATCATCGCATCTCTGGCGCTTTTTGCCTTGTTCTTCAGTCACGTAGCTACGGCTACGCTCCTTCATCACAAAACAAAAATCACTCAGAGATATGCGACCCCAGCGTTAACAAATATTGGGGGAACGGGGTCTAAACGACAGACGCTTCCTGCAAGCCATTGAGAGCTTGCGGGAAGCGTCGCTGTTTTCTTTAGATAGAGCTATTCGCTTTCGCGGAGATTACTCCTGGATTTCGGCAACTTCTACCTCGAAGATGAGCATCTCGTTAGCACCGATGCCGGCCTGCTCGTTTCCGTTAGAGCCGTAGGCGAGTTTGCCGGGGATGTAGATGATGTATTTCGCACCCTGGTTCATCATGGCAAGTGCTTCGCCGAAGCCGGGGACAACCTGACGGGGTGAGAATACCATACCCTCTTCGTTTTTGTCAAACACATTGCCGTCGATGTGCTGGCCTTTGTAGATCACTTTGGCGCGGCCATCCATACCTACGGGCTCACCTGTACCCTCTTTCACCACCTTGTAGGCAAGGCCTGAAGGAGTGGTCTTGATGCTGCTGTCCTTAGCCATCTGCTCTTTGAGATATTTCTCACCCTTGGCGATATTCTCTTTCGACTCGGGGCTGTTCTCGCGAGCTTCGGCCTGAGCCTGTTGCTCCTTCTCGTAGTATTCCATCATCTTCTGCTGAGCCTGCTGGGCAAGGATCTGGAAAGCAACCTGCTTCTTCTGGAGCTCTTCCATGCTGACAGAGTCGGCTGAGAATGCCTTGGCATAAGCCTCATAGACCTTTGAAGGGTCAACTTCGATACCTGACTGACGGTAGCGGGCGAGCTGGCTGTAGAGCGACATACCGAAATTGATACCGGCGAGATAGCCCTGCTGTGTGGTGTCAGTCATGATCACCTGCTTGAGGCCGCGGAGGATATCTTCTTTCTTGTAGTTGCCACGCTCTGATTCGGGGAGCGAGTTGAGATACTCGTTAAGCAACTGCATACCGTTGGTTTCACCGATTGCCATAGCGAGTGAGTCGGCAAATCCCTGGTCGGCGCTGTCAGATGCTGACTTGTTGCACGACACTACGCCGAGCATCATTGCGGCAACGCCGCAAGCCACTAAAAGTTTTTTCATTTCTTTGTTAATTGTTTTAATTTCTGGTTGTTACTTTATTGTGTTTTCAATTTCTATTTCGTCGTCATTTGGCGGCTCCGCGGTCCACTCCGAGGAGCGTGACGGTGAAGTCGAGGGTGGCTCCCGGGGGGATGGCCCCGGCTATACCCTTCTCGCCATAGCCTATCGAGGCGGGGATAACTATGCGATATGTGCCTCCGGGGCGCATCATCTGCAGACCCTCGGAGAAACCTTTGACCAGGTTAATGAGGTCGAAGTTGACAGGGGTCTCGGTACTGTCGATTATCGTGCCGTCGCTCAGGCGCCCGGTATAGTCGAGTTCCACGCGGTCGGCTTCGGTAGGGAAATCCCCCTCCCCCTCTGTGAGCACTTGGAATACGAGCCCTGAGGGGGTAGTGACGGCACCATCCTCAGCGGCAGCCTTGGCGAGATACTCAGCCTCACCCTCAAGGGTGAATTTCGAAAAGTCCGTGCTGCCATCAGGCCCCACGAGCGAACCTATGTAGGCCTCGGCACTCGCGGGAGTGAATCCCACACTCTTGCCGCTGACAACATCGACCAATGCTTTGTTGAAGAGGTCGCGGTCTGCTGTGAGCCCTATCTGCGCCATCTGATCGATTCCTACCGTGAGGCTCCTCCCGAAGGCGACCCCCTTTTCGAAGGCTTCGCCCAGAGAGGGCGAGTCGGCGAGAATGGCCTTCAACCCCTCTATGAAGCGGGCGTGCTGCTCGGGAGTGTAATCCTTCAGCACCACGGCGCTCCCCCAGTAGGTGGCCAGGGCGCGGGCGAGCGAGTCAGCTCTGTGGGGTGCCTCGCTGTGGGGTGCCTCGCTGTGGGGTGCCTGTGCAAAAATTGTGCCCGAGGCAGCTGAGATCGCTGCTCCGGCCACAATCATTATGATGCGTTTCAGTGCTTTTATCATCACTGACAATCTTTTAGTTATTTAAAAATCCATGTAGGCGCGACAATCGGGGCTGTGAATCCCGCTAAGGAGTCAAAACCCGCGATACCTATTTATTTTATCACCCTCAGGAGCTCCACATCAAAGATGAGGGTTGAGTTCGGGCCAATCACGCCACCTGCACCCTGAGGTCCGTAAGCGAGCTGCGACGGGATAAACAGACGCCATTTCGAGCCGGCCTTCATAAGCTGGAGTGCTTCCACCCAACCGGGAATCACCTGAGTGACACCGAATGTGGCGGGGACACCGCGCTCAACCGAACTGTCAAACACCGTGCCGTCGATAAGCTTGCCGGTATAGTGAACCTCAACTTTGTCCTGAGCGGTAGGCTGCTCGCCGTCGCCATCCACGAGCACTTCATACTGCAGACCCGAAGCGGTGGTCTTCACCTCCTCGCGCTTGCCGTTCTCCTCGAGAAATTGCTTGCCGGCAGCTGCGTTGACGTCGGCCATCTTGGCGGCCTCTTCCTGCTGCTTCTTCTCCATCTCGGTGAAATATTTCTGAATTTCAGCCTTGGCTTCATCGTAGGTCATCTTGGGCTGCGAGCCATAGAACACGGCTGCTACACCATCGGCAAAATCCTGCACGTTGATTTCCTGGATGCCGCTGGCACGGAAATTATTGCCCATGCTGAGGCCAAGTGCATAACTGATACGATCAAATTCTTTGTTGTCCATAATAATAAGTGTGTTGTAAATTATTTTCCTATTCCTTTATATTACAAGCCGGAGGCCTCGGGAGTTCACTCCGGGGCCGGGATTTTTTTGCGGGCGTGCAAAGTTAAGTCTTAATCGCCGTTATCTATCTAAATTTTAATTTAAAAAAGTTAAAACTCGCTCAGGCGGGCAAGGTATTTGCCGATGATATCGAATTCGATATTCACCTTAGTCCCTACTTTGATTTCTTTGAAGTTGGTATTCTCGTAGGTGTAGGGGATGATGGCCACCCTGAATGAGTAGCGCTCTGAGTCGCAGACGGTGAGGCTCACGCCATTGACCGTCACCGACCCCTTCTCAACTGTCACATATCCCTTCGAGGCCATCTCCGGAGCCACCTCGTAGGTGAATTTGTAGTAGCGGCTACCCTCTACCTCTTCGATAGCCTCGCAGACGGCGGTGCAGTCCACATGACCCTGCACGATGTGTCCGTCAAGGCGCCCGTTCATCATCATCGAGCGCTCGAGGTTGACGAGCGAACCCTTCTCGAGGTCGCCGAGGTTGCTGCGGTCGAGAGTCTCCTGAATAGCGGTGACGGTGTAGGTGCCGTCGCCGGGGAGCGACACCACCGTGAGGCACACGCCATTGTGGGCCACACTCTGGTCTATCTTCAACTCATCGGTGAAGCTGCACTTCACCCTGATATTCACATTGCCGTCGCGGCGCTCCACATCGACCACTTTGGCCGCTTCTTCTACTATTCCTGAAAACATTTCTTTTGTCTCCTTTTTCGGTTGATACACACCCTCAGAGTGGGTCTGAAATTTTTTAATGCCCCTGAGGGCTTGGATTTTGGTGCAAATTTACGAAATTTGCATATCAACACCAACCGACAATGAAAAAATCACCTCTCTATACCCGCACCGGCGACAAGGGCACCACAGCGCTTGTCGACGGCTCGCGTGTGGCAAAAAATTCGCCCCGAGTCTGCGCCTACGGCTCCATCGACGAGCTCAATGCCTTCATAGGCCTGTTGCGCTGCCACATCGCTCCCGTGGCCCCCGACCGGGAGGCCGTGGTTGCTATGGTAAGCAACACTCTTTTCAACATCGGGGGGTGTCTCGCAACTCCCGCCACCGAGACCGACAATTCGCTGGCGCTTAGCCTCCTTGGCGACATCGACCCGAGGATTGCCGAGCTCGAGAGAGAGATAGACCTGCTCGACAGCGAGGTAGAGCCGCTGAGATGCTTCGTGCTCCCCGGTGGGTGTGAGGCAGCCGCCCATGCCCACGTGGCGCGAGCCGTGTGCCGCCGTGCCGAGCGCGACATCCTCACCCTTGCAGACACCGGAGCCTTTATCCCCCCGGCGCTGCTGACATTCATCAATCGCCTCAGCGACTATCTCTTCATCCTCGCCCGCTATCTCAACCACCTCACCGCCCACCCTGACATCCCCTGGGAGAAATGATCCCTCCCGCTCCCGGGGGGGAAGCAAGCTCCCTTAACATATATTATTAAGGCCCGCATAGCATATTATTGAGAGCCAAATCGTAGCGTCGCAGAATTTTTTCGTAACTTTGCAGCCGCTCCCGGTCTCAGACGCCCGGCAGCCTTTACATTACAATGCTAATTCACATCTCATTATGGATAATAAAGAAATCGTGCTCTCCGGCATCCGTGCCACCGGCAATCTCCACCTCGGCAACTACTATGGTGCCCTGAGCAAATTCGTAAAGATGCAGGATGACTACGACTGCCTCTTTTTCATAGCCGACCTCCACGCTCTGACCACAACCCCTGACCCCAAGCTCCTCCACGAGAATGTCAGAAACATCCTCGCCGAGTATCTCGCCGCCGGAATCGACCCCGATAAGGCCACCATCTTCGTGCAGAGCGACATCCCCGAGGTCTCAGAGATGTATCTGCTCCTTAACATGCATGTGGGCATCGGCGAACTCCTGCGCACTGCCTCATTCAAGGATAAGGCCCGCAAGCAGCTGGGTATCAAAGACGACTCCGACGATATCGAAAAGCAGATCATCGGGGGCGACTCCAACAAGCGTGTCAACGCCGGTCTCCTCACCTACCCCACCCTCATGGCGGTCGACATCCTGATCCAGAAAGCCAATAAAGTGCCTGTCGGTAAGGACCAGGAGCAGCATCTGGAGCTCACACGCCGCTTTGCACGCCGCTTCAACTCCTTCTATGGCGTAGACCTCTTCCCCGAGCCTGAGAACTTCAATTTCGGCGACCACGCCGTGAAGGTCCCCGGCCTCGACGGTTCCGGAAAGATGGGTAAGAGCGAAGGCAACTGCATCTACCTCATCGACGATGAGAAGGTGCTCCGCAAGAAGGTGATGCGCGCCGTCACCGACGAAGGCCCCAAGGAGCCTAACCAGCCTGTCTCGCAACCGGTTGAGAACCTCTTCACCCTCCTGGAACTAACCTCTTCGCCCGAAATCGTCAAGAGCTACCGCGATGCCTACGCTGACTGCTCCATACGCTACGGCGACCTCAAGAAGCAGCTCGCCGAGGATATCCTGAAGGTCACAACCCCCATCCGCGAGCGCTATGCCGACATCCGCAACGACGATGCCTACATCTCGCGGGTGGTCCGTCAGGGAGCTGAACGTGCACGCGAGCGCGCAGCCAAGACTCTCGCCCAGGTGCGCGAGGTGATGGGCATCCGCAAATTCTAATCCCCGCTCACCCCACTGCGCCCCATTTCCGCCACCGAATTATCCAACATTCACGCCCCATTTCCGCCACTGAATTATCCTCCTTTTTCAGGCACTTTCCGCCACCGGGTTATTCCCCCAATCGCGGCGCCTCGCTGCCACCGAAAAAACTCTTCAAATAAATTGAATGAAAAGATATAATCTTATCAACAATACCCTCGGGTGGGTATGCTTCGCCATCGCAGCGATCACCTATCTCCTCACCCTCGAGCCTACCGCAAGTTTCTGGGACTGCCCGGAGTTCATCTCCCAGGGATATAAACTGGAAGTCGGTCACCCGCCGGGCAACCCTATCTTCATGCTGGCGGCGAGATTTTTCGTCAACTTCGCTTTTGGCGACATCTCGAAGGTGGCGCTGATGGTCAATGCCATGTCGGCTCTGCTCTCGGCAGGCACCATCCTGCTGCTCTTCTGGACCATCACTCATCTGGTGCGACGACTCGTGGTGAGCGACGACGCTACAGAGATCTCACCCGTGCGTCTGCTGGTGATCTTCGGCTCCGGAATCTGCGGCGCGCTTGCCTACACCTGGAGCGACACCTTCTGGTTTTCGGCCGTTGAGGGTGAGGTCTACGCCTTCTCCTCCTTCTGCACCGCCCTCGTCTTCTGGCTAATCCTCAAATGGGAAAACCGCGCCGAGCAGCCCCACAGCGATAAATACCTTATACTCATAGCCTACGTGATAGGTATCTCCATCGCCGTCCACCTGCTCAACCTGCTCTGTATCCCGGCCATTGGACTCGTGATCTACTATCGCCTCAACTCCGACACCACGGCCAAAGGCTCGCTCATAGCGCTCTGCATCTCTGCCATAGTGGTTGGATTGATCCTCTACGGCCTCGTCCCGGGATTCATCGAAGTGTCGCAATACTTCGAGCTCTTCTTTGTCAACGTCTTTGGCCTGAGCTACAATATGGGTGTGCTCATCTACGCTATCCTCGCTGTTGCGAGCTTCATATGGGCCATCCGCGCACTCTACCGCCAGAAGAGCGTGGCTGAGATCCGCTGGAGTGTGATATTGGCCATCTTCTTCTCCGGCATCCCCTTCATTGGCGACAGTATGCTCATCCCGGTGGTTATCATGGCCGGGGTCATCTTCTATATGTTCTTTGCCAAGAAACTCCCCGTCAGGATTCTCAACCTGGTGGTGATGAGCATTTTCGTGATATTCATCGGCTACTCGAGCTATGCGCTGCTCCTCATCCGCGCAAGCGCCAATCCGCCGATGAACCAGAATGCGCCCGACAATGTGTTTGCCCTCGCCTCCTACCTCAACCGCGAGCAGTATGGCGAGCGCCCGCTCTTCTACGGACAGACCAACCGCTCGAGCGTGGTCTACGACGTGAAGGACAATGGCGAAGTGTCGCCAATGTATAAACAGGGGCGCCCCATCTACACCAAAGTGGTCAAGACCGACCCCTCGCAGCCTGACCACTACGAAATCACCGGCTACAAGAAAGACTATGTGATGTCGCCCGAGCTCAATATGCTCTTCCCACGCATATATTCAGGACCTCACACTGCAGCCTATAGCGACTGGATCGGGGGTCTACAGGGGAAACCCGTCAGCGCCACCCGCTATATGCGCGATGGCGAGACTCTCCAGACCTTCGATGCCGTAAAGCCAACGATGGGTGAAAACCTCCGGTTTTTCTTCGTCTACCAGCTGACCCACATGTACTGGCGCTACTTCCTCTGGAATTTCGCCGGCCGCCAGAATGACATCCAGGGCAATGGCGAAGTGAACCATGGCAACTGGATCTCCGGCATCCCATTCATCGACAATCTGCGCCTCGGCGACCAGAGCCTCCTCCCCTACGACGAGGGTGAGGGAAACAAGGGTCACAATGTCTTCTATATGCTCCCGCTGCTTATGGGCATCATAGGCCTGTGGTGGCAAGCATTCACCTCCAAGCGGGGCATAGAGCAGTTCTGGGTCATCTTCTTCCTCTTCTTCATGACCGGTATTGCCATTGTCCTCTATCTCAACCAGACCCCCACTCAGCCCCGAGAGCGCGACTATGCCTTCGCCGGCTCCTTCTATGCCTTCTCGATATGGGTAGGTATGGGTGTGGCAGGCCTGTGGGCTTTCATCTCCTCCCTGTTCAACAAGAAGGTGAAACCGGCCAAAGCCACCACAGAGGCCGCCCCTGCCGCTGAGGGTGCGCTGACAGCTCATGCTGCCGACTCCACCCGTCTGAGCGAGCGAAACGGCCTCATCGCAGCCATCATAGCCTGTGCGGTAGGCCTGATAGTGCCGCTGCAGATGGTGTCGCAGACCTGGGACGACCATGACCGTTCCGGACGCTACACAACCCGCGACTTCGGCATGAACTATCTTGACTCAGTGGATGAAAACGGCATCATATTCACCAACGGCGACAACGACACCTTCCCCCTCTGGTATGCTCAGGAGGTGGAGGGACACCGCACTGATGTGAAAGTGGTCAACCTCTCGTATCTCACCACCGACTGGTATGCCAACCAGGTGAGCCACCCCTCCTACAAAGCCGAAGGGATCCGGACCCTCGCCACTCCCGAGGATTATGGCTACGAGAGGATGAATTTCAGCTACTTCTCCAACCAGGCAGACTCCACTCCGGTCAACATCTTCACCGCCCTGCGCCAGGTCTACGACAAGAAATCTAACGACAATGTCTGGGGGGCACCGATGCTCAACTACACAAACTTCACCATCCCCTCCAACCTTCAGGCTGCCGTCAGCTCAGGGCGCATAACTCAGTCAGAGCTCGACTGGGCCGACCCCGTGATGAAGGTCGACATGGCCTACGACCGCGAAGCCTCGCGCCACGGCGGCATGACACTCAGCCAGATCCTCTCGCTCGACATCCTTGCCACATCCGTGAAAAACGGCTGGAAGAATCCCATCTACTTCGCCTCGACTGTCCCCTCTGACTACTATGTGTCCCTGCAGCCCTACATGCGCTCCACAGGCATGGCCTACGAGGTGACCCCCGTGCGCAACAATGAAAACAGCGACTACGATATCACAGCCGTCAATACCGACAAAGCCTATCGCAACATCACAGAGAAATTCCGCTGGGGTGGCCTCGACAAAGTCACTGACCCCTCGCAGATATATCTCGATGAGACAGTGCGCCGCATGGTGACAACCACCCGCTCCTATATCCTCAACACCGCCACAGCGCTGATCAACGAAGCTGCCGATGCCGAGCGCGCCGACTCCGTAGGAGCCGTCGACCCCGCGGTCAAAGCTGAGCTCGCCGCCTTCAAGGCCGACCGCTACGCCAAGGCCCTTAACCTGATGAAGATTATCGAGGAGAAGCTCCCTCAGGCAGCCTCGCCCTACGCTATTCAGGTGCCCCAGAAGATGGCACAGATCTATGCCCGCGTGGGGATAGCCACCGGCAATAAGGAGGCCTCAGAGCGCGCCCTCTCCCTGCTGCGCGACGAGATATTCCGCTACGCGAAGAACCTCCGCTACTACCAGAGCCTCAACCCCTGGCAGTATGGCACCCTGACGCAGACCGACCTCTTCATCGACAACTACTATCTCGTCTACCTGCTCCAGGACTATACCGATGCCGGAGGCGACGTAGAGCCGGTGATCAATCAGCTGGCCGATATGGGAGTAGACTTCGACCGCATCACTCGCCGACTGCAATAACACCCCCGAAGCTCATCCACATTCCCGCCGATGAAAAACTGGATAGCTCAACCACCCCTCTTCTACAGGATGCTCCTGCCTGAATCGTCGTGGCGCATAAAGCGCTACGGCCGCAAGGTGGTCTATCTCACCTTCGACGACGGTCCCATACCCGAGGTGACCCCCTGGGTGCTCGATACCCTTGACCGCTACGGCATCAAGGCCACCTTCTTCATGGTCGGCGACAACGTCAGGAAACACCCCGAGGTCTTCGAAGAGGTGAAGCGCCGCGGCCACTCCTGGGGCAACCACACCATGCACCATCTTCAGGGCCTGAAGGGAAGCACAGTGACCTATCTGCGCGACATCACCGAGGCCGACAGCTATATCCACTCCCCCCTCTTCCGTCCCCCCCATGGACTGATCTACCCCTCGCAGGCAGCCATAATCCGCAATCACTACAACATAGTGATGTATGACCTCGTCACCCGCGACTACTCCAAGCGCCTCACAGGCGAGCAGGTGTTGGAGAATGTGAAGAAATATGCCCGCAACGGCTCCATCATCGTATTTCACGACTCTCTCAGAGCCGAGAAAAATCTCCGTTATGCCCTCCCCCGCGCCATAGAGTGGCTCATCGAAAACGACTTCGAATTCCTCCCCCTGCGCATGTAATCCCCCGCCGGCAACCCCACCCCCGCCACCCTACCGCCATCCCCCGGCAAAAGGAATTTCAAATATTTAAAAAAGTTAATAAGTATTAACACATTTAAAATATCACAGCCCTAAATGAGCACTCCATAACATCTTTTAAAGATGACTTACCAATAATTTTTGAAACAATAACTAATAAAGAATAGAAGAGATGAAAACTATACATAGGGTTGCGATGGTATGTATATTATTATTAAATATATACATAACCGGTAATTTTGTTTTGTTTTTATTATTTTGGGAATATGATTTTTTTGAATATGAGCAAGTGTCAACAGATAAAACTGATTTTCAACCACGGTATGAAGAGGATGGTATCATAGCAACGAGATATTTAGAAGATAAAATCTCAATTGCTCAATCTTTCCTCGACAATACAGAAGCATTCAGAATTGTCGGTATGCATAAGGATGGAGACACTATCCCTACCGACAAAACAGACATGATAGGAGATTGGAGTGAAGCCGATAGTCATGTTTTTTGGGGATATGCCAACAGATGGCTCCCGCATTATAAAGATACGTTTTCACCATTAGAGATTTCGACCCAAATCAAACCACATGTTGACACTATTTTTTATAGTCCCGACAGTCTGCTTTGTGTTGCCCTCGTAATTGTTGAAAAGAAATATGCTAAAATTAAAGGATATGAGGACGAAAAGAATGGATTTGATGGATTAAGTTTGGTCGGTTGGCGAGAAAATAAAGATCAACGATTCAGAATTTATGCTAATGGGCAACTATACCTTGTTGCTTTTCCGAACTATGAAGGGGTATTGTTAGATCTCAAACGATATTATTTTGAGAATATAATTAGAAATATAAACCCAAGATATTTGAGTGCGGAGCCCTATAAGTATGGCGTTAATGATCCAAGATTTTTTGAAACGGCAGCTGAATTCAAGAAAAATGATAGGGGAGAATATAATATGATTTATGATGGAAATAAGAAGTTCAATTTATACAGCAACACACCTGAATATGTTAATCGAAAGGTCTCCGAAGAAGAAAAAGCCCGCCTCCGCACCCCCCTTAAGAAACTTACGGTTGGCTATTAGGGATAGTAGAAAAATCCTCTTCACTCGGTAACTTTCACAACTGTTTAAAACTTTAAGCCTCAAGGAACACTAAATCCCTTTTGATTCCAACGATGGTAAAAATTTATAATAGCGGTAAGTACAATTAATATACTATCATTACCCATGTATCAGCATCAATTATCATTCAAAGAGACTGTTAAGAGAGCTCTCACCGTCAACTACTGTAATATCGCAGGCCGTTCATCATTGTCGGAATTTTTGTGGTATACTCTTTTCTACATTATTGTAAATTTGTTAATACTCCCAATATTAATTTTTTATCCAACTTTAGGAGTTGTCACCTACTGGATTGTGATCAATGGCCTATTTCTTCCCGGCTGGAGTATTATTGTGCGCCGTCTCCATGACGTTGGTACATCAGGCTGGTTAAGTCTCATTGGTTTCATCCCACTTAATTTTGGTTTAATCATTCTTCTTTTTTGGCTTTTAAAGCCGAGCGAACCTCGGCCCAATCAGTACGGGCCAGTCCCTAATATTAAAGATAATTTATAAAGTAAATAACGATAAAATTCATTTTGATCTTAACTCCCCTCGATTCGGACGATTTTTATACGTGCTTTTATTATTAAATAAAAATAGAAAAGATGAAAACTAAATACAGGGTTGCCATTGTAGTTTTATTATTGGTATTAAATATATTAGTAACGGCTTATGTATTATTTATCAGTTTTGGTGTTTTTTTCGTAGCAGCTGATACAGGCAAGTTCAAAATTAGCGATTGGATTGATGCTCTCTTCTTTCGGCTATAAGAAATAAATATTATATCAAGGATCTGATGATGACAAAATTTCGATTGCTCAATCATTCTTCCTCTTAGGCTTTTAAAGCCGAGCGAACCTAAGCCCAATCAGTACGACTCCGTTTCCAACCTTGAACATTTGTAAAGTGTAAAACGTGCAAAACGCAAAATTTGCAAAAAAATCATTTTGACCTCTAATACCCCTTGATTTAGATGATTTTATGCTTATATTTGCGTCTTAGCTTACGATGCATAAACAAAAAATCCCTGAAGAAATGAATCCGGCAAGAGTTTGGTATCTGATACTTGAAACAAATATGTTGGAGAGAATAACTAAAAACTTTAAGATATGATCAGCCGAAAAATAACAATAGTTGTTGTGATGACAATTATTGGCATGAGTATTTTGGGATGTCGGAAGGGAAAGACAGTCAACGGTGAGTCGGAATATCGTCAGGAAGAAACTGTCGACTCCGTGGCTGATGTGGACAGCGTGTTTCAATATAGTGTCGAGGTGCCTGACAGTATCATTATTGTATACTTCTTGCCAGAAAAAACTAATTTAACATTCCATCTATATCCGGATAGTAGCTATGTCAGCTATCGGACTTATGTTAGCGTTGAGCCGGATATTGAAAAAGACACAATAAGAATTCTGGACCGGAGGGTAATGGAATGGGCTTCAATACTCTTTTTTGCCAAAACCGAGCCGGTGGAAATTAGCAGGAAAAAAGCAGATGAGATAGGGTCAGAATGGCCCAAGTTTCATGTAAATGTATATAATATGGGTAAAAAGACAAACTATGATATGCTTGTTGGCCCTTGGGGTGTCAAGGGGTGGGAGGATTATTCGCAAACTTCTTGGGATGACTATGTCAGAGAGTATTCTCAACCATTTATTAGCTTGCGTGATTTAGCCTTTAAAATTGAAGAAGAGGAAGATGATAATTATTCAACAAAGGGGAGGGAGAGTTGGGAATTAAGAAGGGCTACTGCGGCTATCCAATTAAGAAGCAAGCAGTTTCACCAATTCATTGAATCGTTTTCAGATTCTGCCCTCCGTCGCAGCATATCGGATATCCCCAAAGTCGGGCCTTTCGAGTTTGTAGAACCGTATAAAGATTATGATTACATGGAGTGAAAATAGCGATAAAAATTCTCCTTTGTGCTACCTCAGTATATGGGAGACTCCGACTGCCCGGGTCAGGCTCTCCCAATTCACTGCCAGCCCATATTCTAACCTCCTAAAGCGATCGCTGATGGATTGGGTGTGAGGAGTTTTATTTGAAGTAACTGAGCATATCCGCTATAATAAGTATGGAGGTGGACCTGAAATTACTTCAAGAAGGAAGAGTGATTGATAACAATAACTAATTCTCAACATAAAAATTTAATAAACAATGAGTGAAAAGAAACTGACATTCAGACAGCAATTGATCGAGAGATTGATCGAGAGGATGAAAAAGGATCCCTATTTTGATGACTTTGTATATCTGAAGAGTCAGTATACCTTCCGACGTAAATTTAGTTGGGGGTGGCAGAAAATATACATAGATAGTTGTAATGGTTTTTCCGCTTGGGAGATAAGTGCAACCTATTTGGTTCGATTTAATATCCTTCATGAGTGGTTTGAACCATTTGATTACAGAGATAAACCTATACAAAGGACTTTTCATTCGAAAATAACTGAAGGTTCAGATTTTGGACATGAAAATTATTTCCTGTTTTGGTGGGATTACAGTAATTATAAAAAGGAGAGTAAGATATTGATAGATAATATTATTACCGATTCCAAAAAGACATTTGAAAGATATAAAAGTATAGAGGACATCTATATAGAGGAGGTGCTACCGGTATTCAATGGTCAGAAGGACAACCCGCTAACATTTTATGCTAATAGATTTTTCGAATGGTTGGCCGCAACAAAGCTTGTGGCGCCGGAAAAATATCAGGAACTTAAGGAAATATTATTGGTCCCTATGCAATACCTGATAGAAAGAGATAATCCGAGTATGTCAAATTATGCTCCCCACTTAGACGACATTTTCAAAGCTCTCGACAATCTCAAACCCGAGTAAGAGCCCAATAGCGGCTATTAGACACCATAGGGAGAACCACCCGTGGCGAAATAAGGTAATTCCTTTGCATCTGCTCCGAAATCATTAGAGCTCAGGAATCCTGTTCCAACCTCTGAAAGCCAAAAAGGTCGCCCGAGTAGCTCTGTAATCAGCACTTCCAATGGCTATGCGCCATGAATAATCCGACATGAAAATTTGATCATTTTAATTTGATTCCTTTGGATTTTGTCCAAATTTCGCGCGTTATTCCTTTGGATTTTGTCCGAAATTAGCCCCTTATTCCTTTGGATTTTGTCTGAAATTGGCTCTTTACCGAAGATTGTATAAAAATTATGTTGGAAAGCAAAAATAAATGGTTTAAGATCCGAACGGCAGAAAAGTTGCATAATTGTATGATGATGACAGGAAGTGAAAATAGCGGGATGGAGGCACAGATGCGGGAGGCTCTTCGGGATGCGGGGGCATTCAAAGTGGGAATTGCCTCGGTCGGCGATGGGGTCGACCCGGAGGCCGTGGGAATTTATGAGTCGTGGATAGAACGCGGTAAGCATGGCGATATGACCTACCTCGCCTCCCACGCTCCTCTGCGGCGCGACCCGCGTCTGCTGCTGGAGGGGGCACGGAGCATCATCTGCTGCGCATTCAATTATTTTACCCCCCTGCCCCCGGCGCCCCTGCGCTGGGCCCGTTATGCCTTGGGCGATGATTATCATGAGGTGATCCGCAGGAGGCTCACTGTGGTGGCAGATTGGATCTCGGCCACCACGGGTGCTGACTGCCGGGTGTGTGTCGACACGGCCCCTTTGCGCGAACGCTACTGGGCACAGCGCGCCGGCCTCGGATTCATCGGCCTCAACAATCAGCTCATCATCCCCGGCGCCGGTTCGCGATTCCTACTTGGTGAAATCCTCACTACCCTCCCCCTCGCTCCCTCCGAGGCGTGCACCAAGAGCTGCGGAGAGTGCCGCCGCTGCATAGAGCGCTGTCCGGGGCGTGCGCTCGACGGCCGCGGAGGGATAGACGCGCGCCGCTGCCTGTCGTATCTCACCATCGAATATCGAGGCCCCCTACCCGACGGGCTCGACCTCGCCGGCCGTATCTACGGCTGCGACGAGTGTCAGGATGTGTGCCCTCACAATGCCGCCTCCCCCACCACCGGGATTCCCGAATTTGCCCCGCGGCCTCAAATCCTTGCCCTCACGGCAGCCGATATACTGCGGCTCGACCAAAGCGGCTTCTCCACCCTCTTCCGCCACTCAGCCATCAAACGCACCAAACTCACCGGCCTCCAACGCACCGCCACCCGCATAGCCCTCGTCAAACCTCAGGGAGACTCCCTATTCGAACAGGCGAAACAAAAAACACCGTAAAATGGGTTTAAACTAAATTAAATCGCTATATTTGCAAAAATTTTACAAATACAGCTCTTAAAATGGTATTAGAAATCGCTCTCACAAACTTCTTTTCAATAAACGAGAAAGTAACTCTGGATATGCAGGCTGCCAATATCCAGACAAAGGAAGCCCGTGCCCTTGAAGACAATACTTTCAGCGTCGGTAACGAACGACTGCTTAAAACCGTTGCCATCTACGGAGCAAATGCTTCGGGCAAGAGCAACATTATCAAAGCGATTAAAGCGGCTGTCGATATGATACTCGATTCCCACAATTATAATGAGGGTGATAGTTTCGGTTTCAAGCCTTTCAAATTCGGTGATAAAAATGCACCGAGTGAGTTTTACATACGCTTCATTATTGACGGCATCGAACATGAGTATTCATTTACCTGCACCCGTGACGAGATAATTACAGAAAGCCTATATTACTACCCGAAAGGAAGGCGTGCGTTGATATTCTCACGTGATGAGCGCAAATCCGGAGGCAAGAAAGAGAAGTATGAGTTTACTACCGTGATACGTCGTCCTATGGATGTAGCGTCCAACACCTCGCGTAAGACCCTGTTCATATCCCGTGCAAGCCAGATGGATAGAGAAAAGGCGAAGGAAGTTTACCGATGGTTTAATGAGCAGTTGGTATTCAGTTATAGAGGCAAGACAACCTTTGCCATTGATCGTTTCCTCGGCGACAATAAAGATGCCGTTCTCAGAGTGTTGAAAGCAGCAGACAGTGATATTGTGGAGTTTACATATAAAGACGGTGAACTGACCACATTTCACCGACGCAATCCGTCGTTGCCTTTTGACTTCAACACCGAGGAGTCGGAAGGTACTAAAATCCTGTTCAAAATAATGTTGACGGTTATGGATGTGGTGCGTAACAACAAAGTAATGTTTCTCGACGAGGTGGAAACAAGCCTGCACACCCGGTTGGTGGAATATCTTATAGGACTGTTCCATTCAAGCAAATCTGCACAGCTGGTTTTCACTACTCATAATACACACCTTCTTGATATGACCCGCTTCCGCAAAGATCAGATTTTCTTTGTCAATAAACGTGATGACAGTTCATCTGACCTATATTCATTGTTTGACTACAAGGATTTCCGTGAGAAAATGGATCTTGAGAAAGCGTACCTTCAGGGACGTTTTGACGCAGTGCCATATATCAACGAATTTGAAAACATCTGACTATGGCACGAAAAGCAAAACAACCGCGTGGGAAAAAGATGAACCCGACATTCTTTGTTTTCTGTGAAGGGAAAACGGAGGCGGCTTACGTTGACCTGTTGCGTCGAAGTTTCAGGGTACCGGTTGAGATCATAGCAAAGGTAAGCGACTCCAACATTTCACAACCTTACATCGACCGATGCAAGCGTGAACGGTTCACAACGCAAAATGATAAGACATTTTTGATGTTTGACCTTGATGTGCCGGGTATGCTGGACCATTTGAAGAAAATAAAGGATGCCGTGCTGCTGCTTTCAAATCCCTGCATTGAGTATTGGTTTGTCCTGCACTATAAGGATACAAACAAGGAATTGTCATCCGCAGATTGTCTTGCCATGTTGAGAAGCATAGACCCGGATTATGCGAAGGGCACTTTCTCCACGGCTATGAAAAATATATTGATAGGCTCTATTAAACATGCCGCAAACAGAGCCAAATCCAAAGATGCCTACACTAATCCGTCATCGACAGTTCATCTTTTGACAGATGAAATAATCAGATCTAAGAAATAGAATAATAGTACCCTGTCGCCAAGAGTGTAAAATGGAACAGTTGGCGAAAAATATCAGTATAAGAGCCTGTCCCATAATATATGTTAACGCTGAGGTCGCATATCTCGGAGGGA
>CAZUEY010000047.1:0-18617 GCA_964619395.1 uncultured Staphylococcus sp.
TACATCAAGTACACTCCCTCATCACTCGAACAAATCTGCTCAATGGCTGACCGCCCCAGCGTTAACATATATTATGGGACAGGCTCTTAAATTCATCCCAAATTAGTTCCAAATTGTTCCAACAATAGCCTTGGCTTGGCCAATTTGGTCATGAATGTGAAGGATTTGTAGGATTTCCCGGAATCACTGCTGCATGGCTGATGCTGCCCGGGAGTGGAGGCGCCCCCGGTGCTTGTGGATAGGTCACGAATGTCCCCCCTTAGAATTCGGTGAAGCAGTAGGGGAGGAGGGAGCTGACGGAGGGGAAGATGTAGATTTTTGCTTCGCCACTGAGGATCACGGGGACGGCGCTCCCGGCGAGTGTCTCATATTCGAGCAGTGATTGGCGGCAGGCGCCACATGGCGAGATGGGGGCTTCGGTTGGGTTGCCGTCGGTACCTCGGGCGGCGATAGCTATGGCTTTGAAGCGGGCGTCGGGATAAGTGGAGTGGGCATAGAAGGCCGCTGTGCGTTCGGCGCAGATGCCTGAGGGGTAGGCGGCGTTTTCCTGGTTTGAACCACTGATGATTTCGCCGTTGTCGAGTAGCACCGCGGCGCCAACCGAGAAGTGGCTGTAGGGGGCATAGCTGCGGTAGGTGGCTTTGCGGGCGGCGGCCACGAGGCTCTGCTGCTCGGGGTTGAGCTCCGCGAAGGTTGTTTCTATGACCGGTGTGGCGAACTGGATGGTTTTCATGGTAGTTGAAGAGTGAAGAGCTTGGTTTTAGGAGAAGTGAGGTTTGGAGCGCCGGGTAAGGTAGGAGATCCGCGTGAGGAGGGCTTTTACGATTTTTGAGTCAGCAGGGTGTCGATCATGCGCCGACACCCTTCGGTGAGGAGGTCGAGGACGAGTTCGAAGCCTTCGGCTCCCTCATAGTAGGGGTCAGGAACATGGTCGTAGCTCTCCCCCGGGGGGAAGAACGAGGCCATGGGCACAATCTTGCGCACGGCTTCAGGAGTCGGGGCAATGCGCCTGAGGTCAGAAAGGTTGGAATGATCCATCCCTACAATTATGTCAAACCGCTCGAAATCACTCTCGCTGACTCGGCGGCATCGGTGGGTGAGGTCAATTCCCCGCCGGTGGGCATGGACGCGCATACGACGGTCGGGGAGCTCCCCCACGTGGTAGCCCGCAGTGCCTGCGGAGTCGATAATGAGCCGGTCGGCGAGGCCTTCACGGGTGGCAATGTCGCGCATCATCCCCTCGGCTGCCGGAGAACGGCAGATGTTGCCGAGGCAGACGAAGAGGATGCTGAGCGGGGTGCCTTCGGCTGCTTTAGCTCGCAGCGAGGCTATGAGGTCGGTTGAGGGTGCGATAATTGTCGGGGAGTTAAGCAGCTATGAGAACTGCGGGTTTATGACTCGAGGTCTTTGGGGACGGCTACGATGCGCAGGTTGCAGTCGCGGATGAAGGAGACAATGTTGTCGCGCTCTTCGGAGGGGTCGACGTCGGCCTCGATGCGCTGGAGCGCATTGAACACCGAGGTGCCTGTCTGGTAGATGTGGCGGTAGCATTTTGCGATGTCGTCGATGCGCTCCTCGGTGATACCGTTTTTCTTGCGTAGGATCACGGCGTTGACACCGAAGTAGGCAGTGGGGTTATGAGCCATGATGCAGAATGGAGGCACATTGCCTGTGATGCGGCAGCCACCCTTGATGAGCACCCAGTCGCCCACACGGGAATTCTCGTGGATTACTACGCTCGACGACAGGATAGTGCATTGGCCTATCTCCACATCGCCGGCTATCGAGACATTGTTGCCGATCACGTCGCGCCCATGGAGGTGGGAGTCGTGACCTACATGGGAGTTGGCCATGAGAAACGAGCCGTCGCCGATGCTTGTGCCCCCCTCGGAAGAGATGCCTCGGTTGATGATGACATTTTCGCGGATCACCACATTGTCGCCGATATAGCAGTAGGTGAAGCCCCCTTTCCAGCGGAAATCCTGGGGGTCAGCGCCTACAATGGCGCCCTGATATATTTTGCAGTTCTTTCCTATGCGCGAACCGCGGATTATACTTGCGAAGGGCATCACTACGGTGCCGTCGCCGATCTCCACATCCTTGTCGATGTAGGCAAAGGGGTGGATAGTGACATTCTCGCCAATTTTGGCCGAGGGGTCGATATGGGCTTTATCGCTTATCATATTTGAAAGGAGGGTAAAGAGATGGTAATAGATGTCGGAGGGGGTGAATGATGTCAACCGTGTGGTCTACCGCGATGTCAGCGGCCTCCGCCGAGGTTCTGGTAGAGGTTGATGACGGCGCGGGCAGTGGTGAGGTTGGTGTTGATCTGCGCAGTCTGGGCCGAGAGGAGATTGCGCTGAGCGGTCAGCACTTCGAGATAGGTGGTCGAGCCATCGAAGAGGAGGAGCTCATTGGTGATGGCGACAGACTTCACAAGACTTTCGACCTGGAGATTGAGCCACACCTGCTTGGAGGCGCTCTTTTCATAGACTGTCAGAGCGTTGCTCACATCGGCAGCGGCGCTCATCAGAGTGTATTCAAAATTGTTAATCGCTTGCTTCTGAGCAGCTTTTACAGCTTCGAGACGCGCTATGTTCTGGCCGCGGGCAAAGATAGGAGCAGTCAGTGACCCTGCCAGCTGCACAAACCAGTCGCCGGGGTTCTTGATGAATGACCCGAGCATATTGGTGAAGCCACCGTTGGCAGTGATGTTGATAGATGGATAGAATGCTGCACGGGCAGAGGCTGTAGAATAGTAGGCGGTTGCGAGGCTCATCTCAGATGCGCGGACGTCGGGGCGCACGGCAAGCTCAGCCATAGGGATGGCAGCGCGCTTGATCTCAGGGACGTTTAGCGAAGCCAGGGGAGAAACCTCATGGCTCTGCGGCATCTCGTTGAGCAGGAGCGAGAGGGTGTTGTTGGCCTCCACAAGCGAAAGTTCGATGTCGGTGATCGAGGCCTCGATGCTGTAGTATTGTGCCTCGCTCTGCACCACGGCGTCCTCGCGCAGACGGCCTGCCTCCTTGAGGTTGCGCATCACCCCTACGCTCTCTTTCCAGAGCGTGGAGGTCTCGTGAGAGAGCTTGAGCTGAGCCTCGAGGGCGGCGATGGAGTAGTAGCATTGAGCCACACCTGCAATGATCTGAGAGCGGACAGCCTGCTCATAGAATCGGGCCTGCATCTCGGCTGCTTCAGCTCCGCGCTTGGTGTTGAGGATCTTGCCGAACACATCCACTTCCCACGAGGCGGCAAGAGGCAGCTGGTAGGTCCAGTTGAAATCATTGTCGGCATATTTCGCGCCGGCGCCGTTGGGGGCGAAGGCGAGCGAGGGAAGATAGCTGAGACGAGCACCCTTGAGCTGTGCGTGGGCAATGTCGATATTGAGTTTGGCGTTGCGGAGATCCTTATTGTTGTCAAGAGCACGCTCTATGAGGTTCACGAGGGTGGGATCGGTGAACACTTCGCGCCACGAGAGATTGCCGAAGGTGGCGGAGTCAGCCTCTTGGCTCAGCGCTTGATTATACTCCTTGACAATGGCGCTGTCAATACGGGCGGCATCATATTTCTGATAGATCCCGCACGAGCCGAGAAGCGAGAGAGCCAAGGCAGCGGCAGAGATCTTGGATATGTTGTGGATTTTCATCGTTGTGATTGATATGTGTGATTGAATCCCGGCGCGGCTTCCCGCCCGAGAGGGGCGGGAGCCACAACGGTGAATCTTTAGTTGGCTTCGGGGTTATACTGCTCGATTTCGTTCTCGATACCCTCGTTGTCAGTGTCCTCCCACTTCAGCGGGGTCACTTTCTCCTGTATCTTCTGGAAGATTACGAAGAGAGCCGGGACGATGAGCACCTGGAGTAACATGCCTATGAGCATACCACCGATAGAGCCTGTGCCGAGCGCGCGGTTACCGTTAGCACCGGCACCGGTGGCAAACATCAACGGGAGCAGACCGATGATCATGGCCAGCGAAGTCATGAGGATAGGACGCAGACGAGCCGAGGCGCCCTGGATGGCGGCATTGACAATCGACATGCCGGTGTGGCGACGCTCTACGGCAAACTCTACGATAAGGATTGCATTCTTGGCGAGAAGACCGATGAGCATGATCAGTGCAATCTGCAGATAGATATTGTTGGAGATGCCGAATATCTGGGCAAATACGAAGGTACCCATAAGGCCGAAGGGGATTGAGAGAATTACCGCAAACGGCAGAATGTAGCTCTCATATTGGGCCGAGAGAAGGAGGTAGACGAAGAGCAGACAGAGACCGAAGATGACGGCAGTGGTGCTCGCAGCGCCCGAGGAGGCTTCCTCGCGGGTCATACCTGAGTACTCATAGCCGTAGCCGGCGGGGAGTGTCTCGGCCGCCACGCGCTCGATGGCCGCGAGGCAGTCGCCCGACGAGTAGCCCGGAGCAGGCTGACCGGTGACGGAGATCGACTGGAACATGTTGAAGCGGTTGAGCAGGTCAGGACCATAAACCTTTGTCAGAGTGACGAAGTTGGATACTGACGCCATCTCATTACCGTTGCGAACCTTGATCGAGGCAAGGGTCTCGGGGCTTACACGAGCCTCGGGTGCCGCCTGGATCATCACACGGTAGATCTTACCGAAACGGTTGAAGTTTGAGGCGTAGAGACCACCGTAGTAGCCCTGGAGTGTCGAGAGGATGTCGCTCGGCGATATCCCGGCCTGTTTAGCCTTGGCAGCATCGATGTCGAGCATATACTGCGGGAAGGTGGGATTGAAGGTGGTATATGCCATCTGCACCTCGGGTTGCTGGTTGAGGGCGCCGAGGAAGCCCTGAACCACGCTGAAGAACTGGTTGACATCGCCACCGGTGCGGTCCTGCATCTTGATTTCAAAACCGTTGGTGAGCGAGTAGCCGGTGATCATAGGGGGTGCGAAGATCATAACACGTCCGTCCTTGATGCCCGAGGTCATGCCGTAAAGCTTCTGGAGGATAGCCGTGGAGGTCTGCGAGGCCTCCTTGCGGTCTTCCCAGTTCTTGAGCTTGAGGATGAATGTACCGTAGGTCGAACCCTGTCCGGCAAGGAAGCTGTAGCCGAGGATCTTTTGGCGATACTGGATTTCAGGCACTTGTGCAAGGATATTGTCGAGCTGGTCAAGCACCTTCTCGGTGCGCTCCTGTGATGTGCCCGGGGGCATGTCGACCATACAGAAAAGCACGCCGGTATCCTCGTTTGGCACAAGCGTGGATGTGGTGATGCGCATGAGGAATACAAGGATAGCTATAGCGACACCTACGATGGCAAACGATGTGATTTTGTGGTTGATGAAGAATTTGGTAAGCCCGTTGTAGACCTTTAGCAAGCGGGCAAATCCCTTTTCAAACCCTTTATGGAATCGTGATGAAAAGATACCGAGGATGGTGATGAGTGCGCATACCGAGGCCACGGTGAGCTTCAAGGGCGACTCTAAGGTGTACCATCCCAATACCATGAAGGTGATGGTGGCAGCCAGGAAGGCAAAAGTGATCAGCGGGGGGAAGTTGAGAGTGAAGTGGCGCTTCGTGGTGGCAACCATTGCCTCGCCGGCGGCGCTATAGGCTTTCTTCATTCGTTCCTTGAGCGAAGAATCGTCGTTGTGGGCCTTGAGGAACACCGCGCAGAGAGCAGGCGAGAGGGTAAGCGCATTAAGCGCCGAGAGACCGATGGCGATAGCCATGGTAAGACCGAACTGGCGGTAGAACACACCGGTGGTACCTGACATGAACGATACGGGGATAAACACGAGCATCATGACAAGCGTGATCGACACCAGTGCACCGCCAATCTCGCTCATCGCATCTATCGAGGCCTTGCGGGAACTCTTGTAGCCTACGTCGAGTTTGGCATGAACCGCCTCGACCACCACTATCGCATCGTCGACCACAATCGCAATCGCAAGTACGAGAGCCGAGAGGGTGATGAGGTTGATCGAGAACCCAATCAAGTTCATGAAGAAGAATGTGCCGACGAGCGCCACGGGGATGGCTATCGCAGGGATAATGGTAGAGCGGATATCCTGGAGGAACACATAGACCACGAAGAACACAAGGATGAAGGCCTCGATGAGCGTCTTGATCACCTCATGGATCGAGGCGTCGAGGAAGTCGTTGTTGTTCATCGGCACGGCAATTCCGAGGCCGTCGGGAAGGTCTTTCTTCATGTTATCCACCACTTTCAGACAGTCATTGATGATCTGAGTGGCGTTTGAGCCGGCAGTCTGGAACACGATACAGCTCGTAGAGGGGTGGCCGTTGAGTGTGTTGGCGAAGCCGTAGGTTACTCTACCGAGCTCCACTTTGGCAACATCGCCCAGACGGAGCACTTCGCCGGTGGGCTTGGCAGCAACCACGATATCTTCAAATTCCTCAGGGGTGGAGAGACGTCCCTTATACTTCATGGTATACTGGAAGCTCTGGTCGCCCTGCTCGCCGAATGCACCCGGCGCAGCTTCGATATTCTGCTCGGCAAGCGCATAGCTGATGTCGGAGGGGACGAGGCCATACTGAGCCATCACTTCAGGCTTAAGCCAGATACGCATAGAGTAGTCTGCACCGAAGCTCATCACATCGCCCACACCTGACACACGCTGGAGCTGCGGGATCATGTTGATCTTGGCGTAGTTGTCGATGAACTCGGAGTCATACTTATTGTCGCCGGTATCGTAGAGGGCCACCATGAGGAGCATCGAGGTCTGACGCTTCTGGGTTTGCACACCTACGCGGGTCACCTCGGCCGGAAGAAGGTTCTGAGCCTTTGCCACACGGTTTTGCACATCGACTGCCGCCATGTTAGGGTCGAAGCCCTGCTCGAAGTAGACAGTGATATCGGCCGATCCGGTGTTGGTGGCTGTTGATTCCATATATGTCATGCCTTCGGCGCCGTTGATCGACTCTTCGAGAGGCGCGATCACGGAGTTGAGCACAGCCTGGGCATTTGCTCCCGTATAAGTGGTGGACACGCGGATGGTAGGGGGCGCGATGTCCGGATATTGTGTGACAGGGAGCGAAAAGAGTCCAATCAGACCGAGGATCACGATGAAGATTGAAATCACCGTCGAGAGCACCGGTCTGTTGATGAATCTATCTAATTTCATTGGATTTTCTTTAATGTAAACTGGTGTCAGGAGTTATTACTGAGCGGCGGGCGCTTGAGGAGCTGCCTCGGCCTGAGGCGCTACGGGGTTGATGACAAGACCATCGGAGAGTTTGGTGCCGACACCTTCGATGGCTATACGGTCGCCGGGGTTGATGCCGGAGGTGACAACGAAGGTTTTGCCATCGTTGTTGGCCTCGATAGTGATGGGAGTGGAGACTACCTTGTTGGAGTCGTTGACCACATATACAAATCTGCGATCCTGAAGCTCGAAGGTGGCTTTCTGGGGTACTACGATTACATTTTCCTTGTTGTCAGGGATGATGATCTGGCCGGTACCGCCGCTGCGGAGCACCCCTGAAGGGTTCTTGAAGAGGGCGCGCACGCTCGAAGAGCCGGTGTTGTTGTCGATGACGCCTGACACTGTAGCCACCTTGCCGGTGAGGGGATAGAGGGTGCCGTCGTTGAGTCGCAGCTGCACTTCAGGCATAGCCTTGATAGCTTCATCAATGGAGCGGGAGCCTTCGCCGGCGAGTTTAAGAAGATCCTTCTCGGTGAGCGAGAAATAGGCATAGACCTCAGAGTTGTCGCTGACAGTGGTCAGGGGTTGCGCAGATGAGGGGGAGGCAAGAGAGCCTTCGCGATTGGGGATGGTACCGACCACGCCGTCGCTCGGGGCGGTCACTATGGTGTAGGCGAGATTTTTCTGAGCTGTCACCAGTGCTGCCTTTGCGTTGGCGAGCTGTGCCTGAGCCTGCATCAGTGAGTTTTGGGCGAGCTGATATTCATAGTCGCTTATGATATTCTTTTCGAAAAGTGCCTTCTTGCTGTCGGCCGTCATCTTGGCTGTGTTGACAGCAGTCTGAGCGGAGTTGACGGCTGAGCGAGCCTGTTCAACGGCGGCATTGAACTGCACCTGATCGAGAGTGAAAAGCACCTGGCCCTTGCGCACACGCTGACCCTCGTCGACATGTACTTTGGTGATGAACCCTGTCACCTGTGGACGGATGTCGATGTCGGTCTTACCCTTGATAGTGGCGGGGAGCACAGTCTCGAGATTGGCCGAGGAGGGTTCCACTGTTATCGTTGCAATGTCTGGAGCGGGCATCTGTGGCATCTGATTGTCTCTTTTCGAACACGATGGCAGGATTGCCGCGGCGGCGAGCATAAGTGTGAGGCCGCTTTTCGATAACGTAAAGAATTTCATTGTCTTTTTCTACTTAAATTGTATCTATTATGTTGTTATTTTGCAGTTGGATATCTGCTCTTGCAGCAGAGTGACGACGTGGAATCCATTTGGGTGATTCCCACATTTTCGGAGTACTTCAAAGTGCAAATTTACCAATGATTTTTCACTGGATAAGAATAAATTGACAAGAAAATAAGAGAATGTGGCAAAAAGTGCTTTATTTTTTTACAAAATGACCAATATTTTCTTGTGCTTTTGTTGAGATAATCTACCCGTTATCCGAGTGCCGCATCTTCGGCTGCCGCGGAAGCATCTTTCTGCTCCTTGTCGAAATGCTCGTAAGCTTCCACGATACGCTGCACCAGTGCATGGCGCACGATATCCTTCTTCCCAAACTCTACCTTGCCGATGCCGGGCACATCTTTCAGCACTTTCAGTGCCTGGATGAGTCCTGAAGTGACCGATCGCGGAAGATCAATCTGGGTTGCATCGCCGGTGATGATCATTTTGGCGTTCATTCCCAGACGGGTGAGAAACATTTTGATCTGATGGACGGTCGTATTTTGCGCCTCGTCGAGCACTATTATGGCATCGTTGAGCGTGCGACCGCGCATGAAGGCGAGTGGCGCTATCTGGATCACGTTGCTCTCCATATACTCCTTGAGTTTAACGGCCGGTATCATATCCTCCAGTGCGTCGTAGAGGGGCTGCAGATAGGGGTTGATCTTATCCTTCATGTCGCCGGGGAGAAAGCCGAGTTTCTCGCCGGCCTCTACGGCAGGGCGGGAGAGGATAATCTTACGCACTTCGCGGTTTTTTAAAGCTCTTACAGCCAGGGCTATTGCTAAATATGTTTTACCTGTGCCGGCAGGTCCGAGCGCAAAGGTGAGATCATTTTCGTGGAAGGCTTTCACCAGCAGCCCCTGATTGGTATTGCGAGCGCTGATAGGTTTACCATTCACACCGTAGATGATCACATCGTCATGTCGTGGTGTCTCGGGCGACTTCCCCTTGACGATATCGAGGATCACATCCTCGGTAAGCTTATTGTATTTGATACAATAATCCTCCAGTTCCTTGATACGCTTTTCAAATTCGGCCGTCTCTTTTTCGTCGCCGATCACCTTTATGACCGAGCCTCTGGCTGCCATGCGTAGTTTAGGGAAAAGGTTGCGTATAAGCTGCATATTGCAGTTGTTGACACCATAGAATGTCACAGGGTCAACATTGTCGATTATTACTATTCGTTCTATCATAGATGTTTTTAAGGGTTTGAATCAGGCCGATGCTCTGCTGCGAAGACGCGCTTTGTATGACCATTCAATCCGGTCAGGGATTCTGCAGAGCGTCGGCCGGTGTGACTGTCTCCCGGGTCTTCTTTTTGTTGAGCGGGAGGGTGTACATGATTGAGAAATTGCCGGTGAGAGCCGATCCGCGTTTACCATATCCGGGGATATACATCGGCTCGCCGAGTGGGTCATTGGTCTGGTGGAGGATGGAATGGTAGACCACATTCCACCCCAGCGACCAATTGCCTGCGATCCTCACTTTCAGTCCGAAAGTGAGCTCGAGATAGCCTGCGGTAGAGTGTCGGTCGGTGATGGAGAAGTGCGATGGGTCGTCCCAATAGCCTTCATCGACGGTGATATTTTCCACACTCCATTTATAGGAGGTGAATCCATAGCGCAGGCCTATCTGCAGTTTATAGTCGGGATTTGAATTGTAGAGAAAATTGTAGGAGGCTCCGAGTTTAAAGTAGGGCGCTGCCGAAGTCTTGAAGGTGAAGTTGGAGTCATCAGGAGTATCGTTGCAATTGCCGAGACCCACGGCGAAGTAGGGGAAATAGCGGTTGTGCATATTCAATTCGGCCCAAAAGTCGGCCAACCCATAATGCTGCCCGAAAATTCTCATCAACGGATCCCAGACGTTTACCCCCACGGTGGCGGCGTAGATGAGTGGATATTCCATCGGTGGCGGACCCGCGAGTAGGAGTGTGGAGTCGCGATATTCTGTGCCGCTGATGGTATCGACGAGTATCTTGTTGCCATTGATATCAGTTGTCTCGACAAGCGATTCAGGGGGTGTTTTCTTCGAGCGTGACGGTGTGGTTTTGACAGGTGTGTCAGGGTTGACAGGTGTGACCCGTCGCTGAGCCCCGGCCTCCTGCACTCCGGAAAGAAAGAAAATCATCAGCAGTAGGAAGCTTCCGAGAGCCCCCCGCAGCCACCGGGACAGGTTGTGGACAGACGCTTCAGTTTTCATTGTCGGAGGTATTATCATTGTTGGGTGTGCTGAAATAGATCTCAATGGTCTGGCGGTCGAGATTTGTGATCAGCGAATCAGTGACTGCCACAGAGTCGATGCGGTGGCGCGTGTAGTTGAAGGTAGTGATGTAGTAGTGATACATAGCGCCGCAATCCTCAGAGTCGAAGTAGGGGCGCGACTCGTAGTCAAATGTAAGTGTGTCAGGGAGCGAGGCGTCATTGTCGCTTTCAGCTATATAGCTGACAAAGAATTTAGTCTGCTGTGCCACCGCGCGGAAGGGAAGATAGACCTGCGAGGCTGAGGTGCCACCGGTAAGGAGCAGGGAGTCGGAGGGAGCGCCTACGCCCCCAATCTCAAGGAAGTTGGCGGTTATAGGCTCC
This sequence comes from uncultured Staphylococcus sp., assembly GCA_964619395.1. GTDB lineage: Bacteria > Bacteroidota > Bacteroidia > Bacteroidales > Muribaculaceae > Duncaniella. The sequence continues at coordinate 10,944 of CAZUEY010000047.1, forward strand.
TTGGTTTCGTAGGAATAGAATCCGGCCAGCGGGATGGAGTTGCGGTTTTCAGTGCATCCCACATTGCTACACCCCTCCAGGCTTGTGCTTACCGTAGTAATGATGAGTGATATATATATAATGTATAGTATCTTTCTCATTTGAGAGTTTCTTTTATCTCATAGTGGTTGCGCCCGGGTGCATTGCGCACTATCAGTTCCCCTATAAATCCCGTTAGGAAGAGCATCGAACCCAGAAGCATGGTGGTGAGCGCCAGGAAGAAGTAGGGGGATTCTGTCACAAGCCTGTAGGGGAGGCCATGGGTCATATCCCAGAGTTTGTTGAACCCGACGACTGCCACGGCGATAAAACCTATGATGAACATCACCGAGCCGAGCAGCCCGAAGAAATGCATAGGCTTGGCACCGAATTTGCCCGTAAACCATAGTGTGGCCAGGTCGAGATAGCCGTTGACGAAGCGGTCGAGACCAAACTTTGTGGTACCATACTTGCGCGCCTGGTGGTGCACCTCCTTCTCGCCGATGCGCGTGTAGCCGGCATTTTTTGCGAGATATGGGATATAGCGGTGCATATCGCCATAGACCTCAATGCTTTTCACCACTTCGGCCTTGTAGGCTTTGAGGCCGCAGTTGAAATCGTGGAGATTTTTGATGCCGCTAACCTTGCGGGCAGTGGCATTGAAGAGTTTGGTGGGGATAGTCTTCGACAGCGGGTCGTAGCGTTTGCGCTTCCACCCTGACACCAGGTCGTAGCCATCGGCTGTGATCATTCGGTAGAGTTCCGGGATCTCATCAGGGGAGTCCTGAAGGTCGGCGTCCATGGTGATCACCACGTCTCCCTGAGCGGCATTAAAGCCGGTGTTAAGCGCCGGCGATTTGCCATAGTTGCGTCTGAAGGAGATGCCCCGCAGTGAGGGATTCCTGGCGGAGAGTTCTTTGATGACTTTCCAGGAATCGTCGGTGGATCCATCGTCTACGAAAATCACTTCGTAGGTGAATTTGTTTTCCTCCATGACGCGCTCTATCCACGCGGCAAGTTCCGGGAGCGATTCGGCCTCGTTGTAGAGAGGGATTACTACTGATATATCCATGGTTAAGTTGGTGTTGGCTATGATGGCTGAGAGTGTTGGGTGGTTTCGGTTTGAAGTTTTTGGCGCTTGAGGTTTGGCGACTTACGGCTCTATCTGGGAGTCTGACTTCTGGCGAAGCGACGGCGTAACACCATGAGGCCCCCGAGAGTCATCGAGAGCAGCGAGCCGGTGACTATTGCAAGCAGGATGAGTTCTACGACAATGCTGATAGGGGAGGGCACAATGTGTTGCCTGATCATCTCCGAGGCCATTTTGCCCATCTCCTCTATCACGGTCCCCTTGGCTTGAGGGAGCGAGGCGGTTTCAATCAGCCCCGTGAGTTGATCGTAGATAAGATTGGGCTGGATCCATGTCAGGTAGACCACGAGCACTGCCCCGGCAAGCAGGATGCCGCAGATGAAGGTAACCATCCCCTGCATCCAGAACATCGGGAAAGTGACGCACCCGCTCAACTGCCTGTCGTAGCGCCGCATGAAGAGGAATATTACCAGTGGCACACAGATTATCAGCACGAGTGCCAACGGTCCCAAAATAGCAATCTTGGGAGCTGCAAACATGCTCAGAAGCAACACTGAGAGGTAGATGCCGAAGATGAAGCCGTCGTCGGCCCCGCGGCGATAGGGTGATGTTGTCATATTACAATTTACAATCTGCAAATTTAGGCATTTTTTGGCACTTTTTCAAGAATGTTGTAACTTTGTGGGGCTATGACACTCGCTTTTGCAAAATATTTCAGGCTCGCTCTCCTCGCGGTTGTTGCAGCTCTTTCCTTGGCAGGATGCTCTATAAGCTATAAACTCAATGGCGCATCGATTGACTATTCTGTCTATAAGACCATCTATGTGTCCAACTTCCCGATCCGTGCGGCGCTTGTCTATCCCCCCTTGCAGCAGACTTTTGAAAATGAGTTGCTTGACTATATTACCAGAAACACCAAGCTCAGAACTATCGACACCGGCAACTCTGACCTCAAAATAGAAGGGGAGATCACCGGTTATAGCCTCTCCCCTCAGGCTGTCACTGAGGATGCCTACGCCTCGCGTACTCGCCTCACTATCCAGGTGAGGGTGAAGTATACTGACACCCGCGCCGAAGGGAAGGATATTGACCAGACTTTCAGCGCTTATCGCGATTTCGACAGTTCTGAAATGCTCACCGATGTTCAGGATCAGCTCTGCTCTGAGATCTCCCGCGAGCTTGTGGAACTTATTTTCAACGCCACTCTCGGCGATTGGTAGAATACCACCGGAAGCCAACCCCATATCAGTTATAATCATTACATCACCGCAATGGACGACGCGCTCAATCACTATCTTCGCTCACTTAGCGACCCCGCCATCCCGGTCAGCATCTCTGATGTAGAGCGGTTGCTGGAGAAGTATCCCTTCTTCACTCTTCCCGCCACTACTCTGATGCGTCGCGAGGGGAATGCTTTGCCGGCCGAAACCCGTAAGAAGCTGCTGACGGCTGTGGCCCTAAATGCCACAGACCCGGTGATGCTTGCCCGCCTTACATCCCCTGATAGTGACGTGTGGGTTAACTTCTACCCCTCCGAACGGGTCACGAAACCGAAGACCAATGATGCCATCGATACCTTTATCGCTACTTATGGCCGTGGGGACGAGAGCGAAGAGCAGCTGCTCGAACGCCTGATTTTCAATCCTGCACCTGACTATTCGGCGGTTCTTGCCCGCGAGGAACAGGAGAGCTTGCCGGATCTCCCTGCCGAAGCCGACAATTCGCAGGATGCCCTCATCAATAGCTTCATTATTAAGTCGCGACAAGGCTCCCTACGGGAGAAACTCCCCGCAGAATCTGTCAAAGCCCCGGCACCCGCTGCCACCATGAACGGGGGCACTATTCCTTCTCCCGCCCCCTCCCCGGTCGGCGCTACCGAGATTTCTCAATCGCCTGATGGAGTGCCTAATGAAGAAGTTGCGGTTATGCCCTCCACAAAAAAAGGGGCAAAGCGTTCCTCCGGTCGACCCGTAGCTCCGACCCGTAACCCCGACGACACTTCTCTCTCTGAAAGCCTCGCCAAAATCTACATTAAGAGAGGCCGCTATGATAAGGCTTTTGAAATTATTCACAATTTGAGTTTGAATAATCCAAAAAAAAATGTTTACTTTGCAGACCAATTGCGATTTTTGCGGAAATTGATGCTGATTTCGCAGTCTGACATAACTCAAAAGTAAAATATTATAATAAAACCAATCGATATGCTTTATATCCTCTTTATCGTTCTTACGCTCATCTGTGCCGTTCTCCTCATCTGTGTGGTGCTCATCCAGAAGTCTAAAGGTGGTGGTCTCTCGTCCACTTTTGCCGGCTCAAACCAGATCATGGGTGTCAGACGCACCAATAGCTTCATCGAAAAGCTTACCTGGACTCTCGCAGGTGCTATCTGCGTGCTCTCAGTGCTCTCTACTTTCACTATGCCCAACGCGATCACCTCTAATGCTTCGCGTGTGAAGGCCACTCCTGCCGAGCAGGTTGTTCCCGGCAATTTCGATACTGAAGCCCCCGCAGCAGCTCCCGCCCCCGCAGCAGCAGAAACTCCAGCTCCTGCTTCCGCTCCAGCTGCCGATAACAACGCGGAATAATCTTACGATTTTTTTCTCATCACGAGCCTGCCCCGTTTGACCGACTCTTAATGCCGGCGCGGTGCGGGCTTGCTTTGGATTATCTACCACTCACCCTCTCACTCCGATCCGATAACTTATGTCTGATTTGTGGCGATTGTTAATGAGGTTCGTCCCCCCCTATAAGAAGTACCTCTTCCTCAACATCATCTTCAATATCCTTTCGGCGTTCCTCACTCTCTTCTCCTTTGCGCTTATCATCCCTATACTTGAGATGCTCTTCAAGGTCAAGGAGGAAGTCTATGGCTTCATGCCCGTTGGCTCGGCATCGCTCAAAGAGGTGGTGATCAACAATTTCTACTGGTACACCCAAGAGTGCATCGCCTCCTGGGGCCCTATCGGCACTCTTGCACTGCTTTCGATGCTGCTTGTGGTGATGACCCTGCTGAAGACCGGCGCCGCCTATGCCAGCTCCTATTTCGTGATTCCTATGCGTGCAGGTATCGTCAGAGATATCCGCAACTTCGTGTACGTGAAGATTGTATCGCTCCCCATCTCTTATTTTACCAACGAGCGCAAGGGTGATGTGATGTCGCGAATGTCAGGCGATGTGGCCGATGTAGAGGCCTCCGTGATGTCGTCGCTCGACATGCTTTTCAAAAATCCCATCATGATTATTGTCTGCCTCGCGATGATGGTTGCAATCTCCTGGCAGCTCACTCTCTTTGTGCTTGTGCTTCTGCCTATCTCAGGGATGGTCATGGGTAAGGTCGGGAAGCGTCTCAAACGCAAATCTCTTGAGGGTCAGAGACAATGGGGCTTATTGATGAGCTATATCGAGGAGACTCTCGGCGGCCTGCGTATCATCAAGGCCTTCAATGCCGAAAAGAAGGTGGAGGACCGCTTCCGCAGCGGTAATCAGCGTTTCTATGACATCACCACTTCCGTGCAACGGCGTCAATCGTTGGCTCATCCCTTGAGTGAGCTCCTCGGCACCACCACTATCGCTATTGTGCTCTGCTTCGGCGGTTCGCTGATCCTTTCAGGCAATTCAAGCCTCAATGCCGCTTCCTTTATATATTATATGGTGATTTTCTACAGCATCATCAATCCGGCGAAGGAGCTTTCGAAGGCTGTTTATTCTATCCAGAAGGGACTCGCGGCTATGGTGAGGGTCGACGAGATTCTTTCGGCTACCAATCCTATTGCTGACCCGGAGAAGCCCAAGGATATTTCCAAGCCGGAGGGGCACATCCGCTATGATGGCGTCACCTTTGGCTACGATAAGGCACAGCCGGTGCTGAAGGATATTCAGCTTGATATTCCCGCCGGGGCTACCGTGGCTCTTGTAGGACAGAGCGGAAGCGGAAAGTCGACTCTTGCCGACCTCCTTCCGCGCTTCTACGATGTGGACCGCGGGAGTATCACCATTGATGATTGTGATGTCCGCGATCTGCGCGTCCACGACCTCCGCTCCTTCATGGGCAATGTCAATCAGGAAGCTATCCTCTTCAACGACACCATATTTAATAATATTTCCTTCGGGGTGGAAAATGCAACTCGTCAGCAAGTGGAGGATGCCGCCCGAATAGCCAATGCCCATGAGTTTATCATGGCCACTGAGGATGGCTACGACACTAATATCGGCGACCGCGGATGCCGTCTCTCAGGCGGTCAGCGCCAGCGCCTCTCGATTGCCCGCGCTATCCTGAAAAATCCTCCGGTGCTCATCTTAGATGAGGCCACATCGGCTCTCGACAGTGAGAGCGAAAAGTCTGTGCAGGAGGCTCTCGACAATCTCATGAAGGACCGCACCACCATAGTCATCGCCCACCGTCTTTCTACTATCCGCAACGCCGACATGATATGTGTGCTCCACGAGGGGAGGATTGTAGAGCGTGGCACCCACGATGAGCTTATGGCTCTCAACGGTTACTACACGCGCCTCGTTGAGATGCAGACAATGCGTTGAGCCCATAACCAATCTCCGCATCCAATCCTCCCGCACATTTCTTGTGGATTTGTTTCACGCACGGAGGCGTATGGAAACGCACATGGAAATAAAAATCAGATTTATTCAGTGGCAAAATGTTGCCAAAATGGCAAAATTTTGTTACTTTTGCCACCAAATTCATCACCATAGGCGAAAATGTCTGACTTAAATCCGGCTTTTTAACTTTTCATGGAAAAGATTGACAATTTAGATAGAAAGATTCTCGAAATCGTGATGCGCAACGCTCGCATCGCCTCTAAAGATGTAGCGCAGGAGTGTGGAGTCTCTCGCGCTGCTATCCACCAACGCATCCAGCGCATGATTGACCTTAATGTCATCACAGGCTCTGGCTATCTTGTCAATCCTAAAGTGCTTGGATACCGCACATGCACTTTCATCGGCGTCAACCTTGAGCGAGGAGCTATGTATCGCGAGGTGGTGCCGGAGTTGGAGAAGATTCCCGAAGTTGTCGAGTGTCACTACACCACCGGGCCTTACTCTATGCTTATCAAGCTTTTCGCTCGCGACAATGAGCATCTCATGGAGCTGCTTAACGACAAAATCCAGATGATCCCCGGTGTGGTTGGCACCGAGACCCTCATCTCTCTTGACCACAGCATCAGCCGTGTACTTCCCGTCACCTACGAAGACTGATTTCCTTCCACTACATTTTGGTAATGCGCCGGAAAGCGCCTTTACAGTCGATAGCCCGTGTCTTTGAAGAGCCGGTAGTCTTCGTCGACTTTGTTGCCGATAGTGGTAAGGAGATTGCCTACCAGAGCTCCATTTACCCCACCGCGCAGCATCCTGGCGACTGAGCTTTGCGAGAGCCGGGCACGTCCGCCGGCGAAATGCAACGTGCATTTTGGAGCTATGAAACGCATGAGGGCAACGGTCCGTACTATTTCTTCCTCAGAGAGGGGTGCTGTTGACTCAAGAGGGGTCCCCTTGATAGGCTGAAGTATATTGATAGGTATTGATGAAGCTCCTGCCTCACGCGCCATTTCCACCAGCTCAAGGCGGTCACGCAGTGTTTCACCCATCCCTATGATACCCCCGCAGCATATCTTGAACCCTATTTCGCGGGCAGTGCGGATGGTTTTCAGTTTATCTTCTATTGTGTGGGTGGTGCATAGTTTGGGGAAATAAGTGGGTGAAGTCTCAAGATTGCAATGATATTTCCTTACCCCCGCATCCCATAGTGACTGCAACTGTTCCCTGTCGATGAGCCCCATTGACGCGCAAAGATTCATACCACCGCGTTCCGATGCCTCCTTATACAGCCTGCAGAAATATGCCAGATGCGAGGCGCCAACTTTTCGGCCGCTCGTCACCAGCGAAAAGCATTTCACTCCCTGCTTGAGGTTTTCCTCGAAGGCCTCCATCATTTCATCGCGGGGAATATAGTCATACTCATTGATTCCGGTCTGATGGTGAGCTGATTGAGCACACCATTTGCAGTCTTCGCCGCATTTCCCGGAGCGAGCGTTTACGATCGAACAGGTGTGGATCTCATTGCCACACCACTTGAGGCGGATTTCATCGGCTGCAGCACATAATTCTGTCGTGGGGCAGTTTTCGTTAAGGGTAAGCGCCTCCTCCACGGTGGCCGACACCCCTTTTTCGATAGCGCGCTTCTTTAATTCAGTTAGAATCACCATTATAGTTAGAGATATCTGATTTTGCGAAAACAAAATTACAAAAAATCTGGATGAGCGACAATAGTGTTCTGACTCACGCCGACTGACTTTCTTCCTTTGTTGAAGGTCCGGTAACTGAAATAAATGGATTGTGCCACTTTGCAAAGGTGTATAACAAACTCTTATCACTCACATTGAATTTCTCAGAGTTATTAAGTACGTCAATGACTTTTTTATTGTATCGGTCACTTCCATTGCCGAAATTCTCCGGCGGAAAAAATTCTTATAATCCCTTTTTCTGACTGTCAAATATTTTAAGAGCCTGTCCCATAATATATGTTAACGCTGAGGCGGTCAGCCATTGAGCAG
>CAZUEY010000048.1:0-18282 GCA_964619395.1 uncultured Staphylococcus sp.
TTGAAGATCTGACAATAGTTGTAGTCCTTCTTGGGGAGAGCCACATACTGGGCGGTCTGCACATCGAGCTCACGGGCGGCGCGACCCATGCGAATCACCAGATCTTTGGTGTCGATAGTGGCATCGGAGATGCTTTCGCCCTCCTTTAGGTTGATAGGGACGAAGGTGACCGAGGAGGTGTCAGTGCCGGTCACGTAGCCCACCAGAGCCTGCCCCTCGTAGACGCCTGCGGGGATTTTCACTGCAGGTATCAGGATGGTTTCGGAGAGGGAGAATATCTCGGGCTTGCTGACGCTCAGGGTCACCTCCTTGCCGGCAGAGATCTCGAGGCCGCGCGACGATTTGCTGACGGTGGAGCTTCCATCCTTGGTGTCGACTGAGTAATATTCCACTTTCATGGCGTTGGCATGGCGGGCTCCAATCATTCGCGAAATCTGGTCGAGGGGTGTGGAAGACGGACGAATCTTCACTATTCGCGAGTCGAGTTCGTTGCGAAGCAGTTCGGGGGCTAATTCGCGGGTAATTTGAGTTGTGAGCGGGCGATTGTTGATGTGTATGCCCTTGTTGGTTTCTGACATAGTAAATTTGTTTTTTTAGAATTAAGAATTAGTAATTAGGCCGGGGGGATTACCGGTCGCCCCAGGCGCTTGGACGGATCGAGGCGAGCACGTGGGCATCGGGATCAGGCTCATCAGGGTAGATCGTGTCGTAGTCGCGATGGCGGATCAGTTCCCAGAGGGTGTATTCCCGTCGGGGGATTGCCCGCGGTCGTTCTCCGGTTGTGTCGGGCTCTGAGGTGTTTCCTGCCTGGAGAATATCTTCAGGAGTCTGGGAATTATCTCCAGAAGCAGGCTCAGGAGCAGACGCAGGCGCGCCAGAGTGGTGTCCGTCATGTCGGAGAAGATCTGGATTGGGTTGAATGTTTTCATCTTTTTCATGGTTGGTTTGAGATTTGATGTTAGGATTTGTAGGGTCGGCGCACTCGGCGCAGGGGGCAGCCTCAGTCTCCGGGGCTTCAGACTGAGGGGGTTGGGCTTCGGACTGAGCGGCCTGAGGATTGAAGGTTTCGGGGGCGGGCTCAGTGGTTTTGGCGGCTTCATCGGGGATGTCGGAAGTGAGTTGGTCAGTCGCTCCTTCGGGGGTGTCGTCGGCAGGAGCATTGTCGGTGGCCTCGGGTGGCGATGAGGGAGGGAATGGTGATTTCTTCCCGTGTGCTGAGCGATCATGGAAGATCTGCTGAGCAGGTCGGATAGTGTAGGTTTTCTTTTTCATGGTAGGTTTGTTTGTGAATCGCGATGCAAAGTTAAGGGTGCTCCGGGGGGTTGATTGGGAGAATTTGGAGCGCAAATGAAAAAACAGGTGCAAAAAAAGCCCCGCCGGCTATTAGCCAGCGGGGCGCGGGGTTGATTTAACTTATAATCAGTATGTCAAAATCAAGTTTATTGATTAGTCCTCGAGAGTGCAGATAGATACACGGTTCCAAGACTCTTCAGCAAACATAGTGCCGATGCCTTCGCCCTTAGCGTCGATGCGGTCAGCAGCGATTTTATACTTTTTGATAAGAGAATTCTTTACAGATTCAGCACGTGCAGCAGCGAGGCGCTCGTTAACTTCAACAGAGCCGTCGGGAGATGCATAGCCACGGATCTGAACTTTTGCTTTGGGGTGATTCTTGAGGTAAGCGGCGATCATCTCAACGTTGGGAGCCTGATCAGGAGTGATCACGCTTGAACCAAGCTTGAAGAATACGTAGCGAACAGAAGAAAGAGTGTTTTCCTTAACAACCTGTGCGGGCTTAGCGTTGCAAGCAGCGAGAGCGGCAGCGAGCTCAGCGTTCTTAGCGTTGGCAGCAGCGAGAGCAGCGTTAGCGCCGTCTACGTCAGCGCGGAGGGCGTTGATGCGAGCGTTGAGGTCAGCGATTTCAGCAGAGTTGTCGGGGCAAGTGTAGCAAGTGAAGCCCTTGCCGAGGTTGAAGTTGAAACCAACTGCGAGGTTGAAAGAAGCGCGACGAACGTCGAGAGCCATGTCGGGGCAAGTCTCACCGATCATATTCCAAACCACGCTGGGCTTGAGTGAGAGACCAAACGACTTGGTAACTGCGAAGTTGAAGTTAAGACCGGCCTTGAAGTCAACTTCGTTGGGATCGTAACCGGTGTGAGCGTTGAACTGGTGACCCCAGCCGATACCGAGAAGAGCGTCAACAGAGAAGTTGCGGGGCTCGCAGCTGAAGCCGAGGAATGCGTTGGTAAGGTTGAGTGTACCGTAAGCTCCTAAGTAAGAGTTGTCGAAAGCAGTCTTGCTGCTGTAGCCCTGGTTCTGAGTTGAAGTGTTGATACCGAAAGCTGTCTCAAGACCGAGCCCGAAGAGGGGGGTGAACTGCTTGCCGATGTGAGCACCAACAGTAGGACGGATGTTGCCGAAGAAAGAGTGGCCCTTGAGGGGTGTGTTAATTCCGGCATCGATACCTACCTGCCAGTTGTCGCCAAAAGTGGGACGCTCGATGAGGTTCTGAGCAGAAGCACCCATCACGCAGCTAACGAGAGCTGCTGCAAGTAAAAATTTTTTCATTTCTTTGCTTGTTTTTTGGTGTTGATAAATTTCCTTATCGTTAATTATTTTCGTTAAATCGCTGCAAAATTAGAGTATTAAATTCTATTTACCAAATTTGGAGGTTGGGTTTTTAACATTTACACTTTCGTGGCTTTGGTCTGCCGGCCACTATGCAGGGGCATAGAGTTCATTTCGAGTGGATTTTATATATGTGGAATCCATCTGTTAACTATTTTTAACTTTTATAGCGAAAGGGGTCGATGTGTCCCTGCGTTGATAGGGGTTATTGTATTGTGGGCGATAAGTGGCTGCCGGAGAATGTGTGGGTAAATGTCAGTGGTTTAGGAGTGTCGGGGGGCGCGGGGAGGTCTGAGAGGAGAGCTTATTGTAGTACCTACACAAAGCGGGCGTCACGCAATAGGCTGAAAATGAGTTGAAAAATGCTAAACAGATGTTTTAAAACATATTTTTTGGACTCTGAAATTTCGTAAATTTGCGGGAAAGTAACCTTAAACCTTATCATGGACGCTCCTCTTGCCAATCATCATATATCGGTTGACTGCGCTGCCTTCGGCTTCGACGGCGAGCGCCTGAAGGTGCTTCTGGTGCGCCGCCGTGGCGAGAGCGAGGAGTTTAACGATATGAAACTCCCCGGCAGTCTGATATATCAGGATGAGGATCTCGATGAGGCAGCGGGGCGTGTGCTCACGGAGCTCACGGGTGTGAAGGATATAAAACTCACTCAGTTCAAGGCCTTCGGCTCTAAGGATCGCACCCGCAATCCCCGCGATGTCCACTGGCTTGAGCGAGCCCAGAAGGTGAGAGTGGAGCGCATTATCACCATAGCCTACTTTGCGCTCGTGAAACTCGACAAGAGCTTCGAGCGCCAGATCGACAACCGCTCCGCCGAGTGGGTCGACCTCAAGGATGTAGGCACCCTCGCCTTCGACCACAATCAGATAATCGCCGACGCCCTCAAGGCTATCAGGCGTGAAATCGACAATAACAGGTTGCTTCTCTTCGACTTGCTGCCAAAGAAATTTACCGCCTCGCAGCTGAGGATGCTCACTGAGATCATCTACGACCGGCCGCTCGACGTGCGCAACTTCCACAAGAAACTTGCTCAGATGCCCTACGTTGTCCCCCTCGAGGAGAGAGAGCAGGGAGTGGCCCACCGCGCCGCCCGCTACTACAGGTTTGACCGCAAAGGCTACACGGGGAGCCGATAGCTCGCTCAGAAAGAAACCAAAAACGAAACAATCAATCATCAACACCTTATTATATAATATATATGTATCTCTTAGGATATGACATAGGAAGCTCGTCGGTAAAGGCGAGCCTCGTGGATGCTGAAAGCGGACGCACCATTGCCTCCGACTTCTACCCCAAGACCGAGGCCGAAATCATCGCAGTGAAGCCCGGATGGGCTGAGCAGCGCCCACAGCAGTGGTGGGACTGCCTGAAGCATGTCACAGAGTCGATCCTCTCCTCTTCGCGTATAGACAGCGCCGATATCAAGGCTATAGGCATCTCCTATCAGATGCACGGCCTGGTGATGATCGACAAAAACCGTGTGCCCTTGCGCCCGGCGATCATCTGGTGTGACTCCCGCGGTGTCCCCTACGGCGAGAAGGCTTTCAGCGAGCTCGGCGAGGAGAAATGCCTGAGCACACTGCTGAACTCACCCGGAAATTTCACAGCCACCAAACTCGCATGGGTCAAGGAGAATGAGCCTGATATCTTCGACAAGATCGACAAAATCCTCCTCCCCGGCGACTATATAGCCATGCGACTGACCGACCGTGTCTGCACCACCGTGTCAGGCCTTTCAGAGATGATGCTCTGGGACTTCAAGAACAATCGTGTGGCCGACTTCCTTCTGGAGTATTTCGGCTTCCCGGCCGGAATCATCCCCGAGATTGTCCCCACATTTGCCATTCAGGGGAGAGTGACCCCTGAGGCTGCCGCCGAGCTGGGGCTCGCACCCGGCACTCCGGTGAGCTACCGTGCCGGCGACCAGCCAAACAATGCGTTGAGTCTCAATGTGTTCAATCCCGGTGAAATTGCTTCTACCGCAGGCACATCAGGTGTGGTCTATGGGGTGCTCGGCGAGGTCAACTACGATCCTCAGTCGCGTGTCAACACTTTTGCCCATGTCAACCATGAAGCTGACAACACACGCCTCGGGGTGCTTCTCTGCATCAACGGCACCGGCATCCTCAACTCGTGGTGTAAACGCACCGTGGCTCCTGACGGGATTGGCTACGCCGAGATGAACGACCTTGCCTCCCGTGCTCCCATCGGAGCCGAGGGTGTGTCTGTGATCCCCTTCGGCAACGGCGCCGAGCGTGTGCTCCGCAATCGCGAGGTCAACTGCTCAGTGCATGGTGTCAACTTCCTCACCCACAACAAGGCCCATCTGCTCCGCGCAGCCCAGGAGGGAATCGTGTTCTCCTTCATGTATGGAATGGAGATCATGGAAGCGATGGGTATGCCGATCAATAAGATCCACGCCGGACATGCCAATATGTTCCTCAGCCCCCTCTTCCGCAACACCCTCTCAGGTGTGAGCGGCGCCACCATCGAGCTTTACGACACCGACGGCTCCGTAGGGGCGGCGAAGGGTGCCGGCATGGGTGCCGGAATCTATCGCGACAACAACGATGCCTTTGCCTCGCTGGAGAAGATTGAGGTGATCGAGCCTTCCGCTTCTGACCGCCATCTCTACGCCGATGCCTACGCCCTCTGGAAGGAGCGCCTGCTCTCGCAGCTCGCCTGAAGTATACAATAAATAATCAATCAAAATAAAACTCAAAAAAATTATTTCTATTATGGCAGTAAAAGAATATTTCCCCTCAATCGGGAAAATCAAGTTTGAAGGTAAGGATTCAAAGAACCCTATGGCCTATCGTTACTACGACGCTGAGAAGATGATCCTCGGCAAGCCCATGAAGGAATGGCTCAAATTTGCCATGGCTTGGTGGCACACTCTCTGCGCCGAAGGTGGCGACCAGTTCGGTGGCACCTCCAAACGCTTCCCCTGGAATGAGGGTGCCGACGCTATGACCGTAGCTAAGCAGAAGGCCGATGCCGGCTTTGAAATCATGCAGAAACTCGGCATCGAATATTTCTGCTTCCATGACACAGACCTCATCGGCGACCTCGACGATATCGCTGACTATGAGGCACGCATGAAAGAGATCGTGGCCTACCTCAAGGAGAAGATGGCTCAGACCGGCATCAAGAACCTCTGGGGCACCGCTAATGTGTTTGGCAACGGCCGCTATATGAATGGCGCTGCCACCAACCCTGACTTCGACGTTGTGGCCCGCGCTGCCGTGCAGATCAAGAATGCTATCGACGCTACTATCGCCCTCGGCGGTAAGAACTATGTGTTCTGGGGTGGCCGCGAAGGCTATATGAGCCTCCTCAACACTGATCAGAAGCGCGAAAAAGAGCACCTCGCTACAATGCTCAAGCTCGCCCGCGACTATGCCCGCGCCAACGGCTTCACCGGCACTTTCCTCATCGAGCCCAAACCCATGGAGCCCTCTAAGCACCAGTATGATGTCGACTCCGAGACAGTGATCGGCTTCCTCAAGGCTCATGGCCTCGACAAGGACTTCAAGCTCAACATCGAGGTGAACCACGCAACTCTCGCCGGCCATACTTTCGAGCACGAACTCGCTGTGGCTGTGGACAATGGCATGCTCGGCTCTATCGATGCCAACCGCGGTGACTACCAGAATGGCTGGGATACTGACCAGTTCCCCATCGACAACTTCGAACTCACACAGGCAATGATGCAGATCATCCGCAACGGTGGCCTCGGCAACGGTGGTACAAACTTCGACGCTAAACCCCGCCGCAACTCTACCGATCTTGAGGATATCTTCATCGCCCACATCGCCGGTATGGATGCCATGGCCCGCGCCCTCGAAAGCGCTGCCGCTATCCTCGAGGAGTCGCCCTATAAGACTATGCTGGCAGAGCGCTACGCTTCTTTCGATGGCGGTAAGGGTAAGGAATTCGAAGATGGCAAGCTCACACTCGAAGATATCGTGGCCTACGCCAAGACACAGCCCGAACCCAAGAGCACTTCCGGCAAGCAGGAACTCTACGAGGCTATTATCGCAATGTATTGCTAATAAGCATTCTGAAAGTTTCGCAAATAACTAAACCTCAACTTCTATCACCATGGAATATCCTCAGAAGGGTAGCAAGGTCTATCTCTTTTCAATAGTGCTGGTGGCGGTGCTCGGCGGCCTCCTCTTTGGCTACGACACGGCTGTAATCTCCGGCGCTGAAAAGGGTCTTCAGGCCTTCTTCCTCGGGGCAAAAGATTTCGTCTACACTGACACTATCCACGGCATTACCTCATCGAGCGCCCTCCTGGGGTGTATCATAGGTAGTGCCCTGTCAGGGTTCTTTGCCTCCTACTTCGGCCGCAAGCGTTCGCTCGCCATTGCCGGTGTGTTTTTCTTCCTCTCGGCTTTGGGAAGCTATGCTCCCGAATTTCTGTTCTTTGAGCAGGGTGTCCCCACCGCCAATCTTTTGGTGGCCTTCAATTTCTACCGCGTGCTCGGCGGCATCGGCGTAGGTCTGGCTTCTGCCATCTGCCCCATGTATATCGCCGAGGTCGCTCCCTCTGAAATCAGAGGCACCCTCGTCTCCTGGAACCAGTTTGCGATCATCTTCGGTCAGCTCGTGGTCTACTTTGTCAACTTCCTTATCCTCGGCGAGCACACTCAGCCCGTCATCGAGAAGATAGGGGAGACAATCTACCGCGTTGCCGATAGTTCAGACGCCTGGACCATCGCTACCGGGTGGAGATACATGTTTGGCTCCGAAGCTTTCGTGGCCGGCATCTTCACTATCCTCGTGTGTCTCGTGCCGGAGTCGCCCCGCTACCTCGTGCTTACAGGACGCGACGAGAAGGCGCTCGGCATCCTCGCCCACATCAACGGTATCGACAAGGCGCGCACCATCCTCAATCAGATCAAGACCACTACCGAGGTCAAGAGCGAACGTCTCTTCTCCTTTGGCGTGCTTGTGATCTTCGTGGGTGTCATGCTCTCCGTCTTCCAGCAGGCTGTGGGTATCAACGCCGTCCTCTACTATGCTCCCCGCATTTTTGAGTCGATGGATATGGGCAACCCGATGGTGCAGACCGTCATCATGGGTATCGTAAATATTACCTTCACCCTCGTGGCAGTCTTCTCAGTGGAGAAACTCGGTCGCAAACCACTGCTCATCTGGGGATCGATCGGTATGGCGATCGGTGCCTTCGGCGTGGCTCTGAGCAACCTTGTCGATGGCATTGCTCCCATCATCCCGGTCGTATCGATCATGGTCTATTCCGCCTCCTTCATGTTCTCATGGGGCCCCATCTGCTGGGTGCTCATCTCAGAGATCTTCCCCAACACCATCCGCTCGCAGGCAGTGGCCATAGCAGTGGCTTTCCAGTGGATCTTCAACTTCATCGTCTCCTCGACATTTGTGCCGATGTATAATATGCATGGCATGGGCATGGGCGATAAGTTTGGCCACATGTTTGCCTACGCTCTCTATGGCGTCATCTGTATCATCGCTGCATGGTTTGTGGCTTCGCTCGTCCCTGAGACCAAGGGCAAGACACTCGAGGATATGACCAACCTCTGGCGAAACCGCGACAGAAAGAAATGATCACCGGCCGCTTCAAATACGGCGGAAGACTAACCATCGTAAAGCCGTTTGAAATACCGTAGCGGCGCAAATACTCCAACGCAGAGGCTGCATCCCCCGATGCAGCCTCTGCTGTCTATATTATAGAAAGTTTCCCGCTGGAAAGATGTCACCGGGTCAAATCGTGCCAAATCCTGCCAAATTGCTGAACAAAAATCCTCCTCGGGATTAAAATTTGCATTATTGCGGGAATTTTACTATTTTTGCACTGCAAATACCATTTTTGCTGCTCGAATGGTGGAATGGTAGACACGAAAGACTTAAAATCTTTTGGTCATTGCGACCGTGCGGGTTCAAGTCCCGCTTCGAGCACTCTTTTTTTGCCCCCTTCCGGGGGTATGCTTCGGCTCCTTAACCTTAATCCCTCCGGCGGGTGTAAAGCAGTCACCCGGGCTGTTGGAGGGATTTTTGAATTTGTAGCATAGGCGTGGTGACCGCAATTGCCCCACTCCACTATCCTCTCTCCGAACTGCCTTGTAATCAACATGAAACACATCTTAACCTCTCTTATTCTTTCTGTAATTTTTCTGCTGCCCTCTCTTCACTCCCATGCTGCCGCCGTCGGCTCCTCATCGGTGCTCGCCAATGGTCGGTGGGTGAAGATTCATGTTGACTCCACTGCCATCTACCGTCTCGATTATGCCACCCTCCGCCAGTGGGGTTTCACAGACCCTGCCCGCGTCACTGTCCATGGCTACGGGAGCGTGGAGCAGGCTCATATCCTCGACACTGCCCCCGACGATCTCCCGCAGGTTCCCGCCGTGGCTATTGGCGATGCCCTTTATTTCTACGGCGAGGGTGACCGCAGGCTGAGTGTGGAAAATGAAAACAGTTTCAGCTATATTGAAAACTATTACTCCAACGGGTCAAACTATTTCCTGACGGATGCCCCTTTCACCCCCATGACACCCGCTCAGGCGACTCCCCTCGAGGCTCCGGAGTATACCTCAACCCACACCCATATCGACTTGCGCACGCCCCGCACCTTCAGCGTCAATTCGTCGAGCGTCTATTTCTTCTCCCGAAATCTCGCCCATATACCTGAGAAGTTCACCTGCCGCTTTGATGTCACAGACTTCGCCGCAAAAGGCAATGTGGCCTATCGCTACATCTTTCAGCATTCCCAGCTCACTCAGCTTTTCATGCAGATGGATTTTTCGGGTGACGTCAAGCCCGGTAGCTATACTCTCGGGGGAGTCAACCGCAATATTGAGGACAATCTCCTCTACTCCCGCTCGGTGATGAAGAAAATCAGTGTCACCCCCACGAGCGACACCGGTTTTGCCATGAGTTTCGGCCCCCGCGCAGGGTCAAACTTCAATCTCCTTGCCGTTGCCGAGGTGAGCTTCATGTATGACCGCTACAACTATCTCCGCGGCTCCCAGCGACACTTCCGCTACTATCCTTCAGGCGAAGTCGCTGTCAAAATCCCGGAGTCAGACCCCGGGTTGAGAGTCTGGGACGTGACCGCCCCCCGCTCGCCGCGTGAGGGTGTCATCTCCCGCGACGACGACGGAGCAGCCCTCATCTCGCTGCAGACGCTCTCCCCTGAGAGCTCCACCACTCTCTGCGCCTTCATCCCCGGCAAAGGGATTCCTGAACCGGGATTCGTAGGCGAGGTCTCCTGCCGGAATCTCCACGCAGCCTCAGGAATCGACTATCTCATCGTCACCACTGAGGCTCTGCGCGACGAGGCCGAGCGACTTGCCGAGGGCCATCGCTCCATGCAGGGGCTCAACGTCTTGGTCGTGACCCAGGATGAAGTGTTCAACGAGTTCTCATCCGGCTCTGCTCACCCCAATGGCCTTAGGAAATTCGTCAAGATGCTCTCCGCTCAGTCACCTCGTCCGCTCCGGCATCTGCTCCTCTTCGGGGCTGCTACCTATGACCCCAAGGGCTACCAAGTCAACGATGGCCGCGAATATCTCGTGGGCTACGAGATGGAGCGAGTAGATCTTTCGCGCTATAACTCGCTCGATTTCAACGGCGACGCCTATTTCGCACTCACTGCTGACCGCATCAACCCCAACCCCGTGGATGATGCCGGCAAAATGACTGTCTCCGTGGGTCGTGCTCCCATCCTCGATCTCGCTGAGGCTGCCGTCTTTGTGGATAATAGCCTCGAATACCTTTCTGACCCCGCTTTGAGCGGGCGTTTCGACTCTGCAATAATAACCTCTTGTGCAGGCGAGGAGGATACCCATCTCAACTCCGCACTGACGATGGCCTCCGACATCCTCGCCTCCTCGCCTACGGCCACTGTGGCTCATATCAACTCCTCGCTCTACCCCGCCGACCTTATCTCAGGCGCCCTGAGGGATGCTGCAGCGGCCAATCCGCGTTATGTCTGCTACACGGGCCACTCTACCCCCTATCGTATCGGGACTGTCCTCAACGCGCCTGAATGTTCCTATCTGCGCTTCGGCTCCCGACCCGTGTTCTATATGGCGGCATGCTGTACTGCACCGGTGCAGACCTCTAATCGCGGCATTGCCACAAGGTTGCTCCTGATGCCCGGGGGGCCGATCGCTGTTATAGCCTCCGGCCATGAGTGCTATATCACCAACAATCATATACTCAACGAGGCCTTCGTGCGACACTTCTTCTCCCCCAGCGCTTCGACAAACACCCTCGGGGATGCATGGCTCGAGGCTCTCAACTCCACCGGCACCAATGAGACGCAGCGAGTCAATAATTTCTGCTACAACTTCCTGGGCGACCCGGCGCTCCCCCTCCGGAAGCCTGACCGTGGGGTGGCTCTCTCTCAGGATGCACCCATGAGCCTTGTGCCCCTTGCACCCAATACTGTCGAGGGGGTAGTCACTCTCCCTGACGGCTCTGTCGACACTGATTTCAACGGCACACTCACACTCTCGCTCTACGATGCTCCCTTCGATATGCCACGCATTGATGCTATCCCTGCCGGAGCTTCCCCTACAGTCACCACCGACGATGTCCTGCTCTGCGAGACAGCCGTGGAGGTTAGCGCAGGCCGCTGGAGAGCTGAAATCATCCCCCCGCTCCCCCAGCGCCAGGGTCTGCACCGCCTCTCCCTCTCTGCCTATGCCCTCAATGGCTCTATAGCTCTTGGTGGTGTCGCTGACCTTCCCTTTGCATCATCCTCTGAACCTCCCCTCGACGACACCACGCCGCCGCATATCGAGCTTACCATCGGCGACGGGCTCGCTCCCCACGGCAGCTCTACCGGCCCTGCACCTTTGCTGACCGCTCATATCAGCGACTCAGGCAGCGGATTGAGCAAAAACTACTCGGCTGTGGGCGCAGGCATCCGTCTTATGATCGACGGCAAAACGTCGCTCACGCCTCATGCCTCGCGACTCCTCAAGTTCGAGGCAGATGGCTCCGCCACCCTCTCAATGTATCTTCCCATGCTCCTCGACGGACGCCATGAGGTGACGCTAACCGCTGTCGATCTGGCCGGAAATTCAGCCACCGAGTCGCAGAGTTTCGTTGTGGTGACCAACCCGATTGAGGCCACCCTCCAGGCCGATTCCACCCTCGTGCGCGACTGTGTGACATTCTCGCTCCTCTATGACATGGCGGTCCGGACTGAGAACCGGTTGGTGATCCGCGACAAACTGGGCAACACTGTCTATACGGCCGACAATGTCACCTTCCCCTATGCCTACGACCTTACTGATAGCCATGGCAAGCCCCTTCCTGATGGGCGCTACCGTGCCTCGGCATTGCTCCGTTCACATCCCCGCTACGGTTCCACTCCTGAGATCACTTTCACTGTGGCCGCCCCGTTGCGATGACCCCCTGACTCTCCGCTTTTTTCCACCGGATTCGCTCCAAACCCTCCTCCGAAATATACTTCACTTTCGCTCCGAATAATCCCCTCCTAATAACTCAAAATATGACCAAAAAGGATCTGAAAATACTCTTTCTCGGCACCCCCGACTTCGCTGTCGAGTCGCTGCGCAGGATTGCCGACGGTGGATATAATATAGTAGGTGTCGTCACCATGCCCGATAAGCCTGCCGGACGAGGTCATAAGCTCTACCAGTCTCCCGTCAAGGAGTTTGCACTCTCGCGCGGCCTCCATCTCCTCCAGCCCGTCAGTCTCAAGGATCCCGGGTTTGTCGAGGAGCTCCGCCGCCTCGATGCCGACCTTTTCGTGGTCATCGCTTTCAGAATGCTCCCCGAGGTCGTCTGGACAATGCCTCGCCTCGGCACCTTCAACCTCCACGCCTCTCTCCTGCCGCGATACCGTGGCGCAGCCCCCATCAACTGGGCAGTGATAAACGGCGACACACGCACCGGGGTTACCACCTTCTTCCTAAAACATGAGATCGACACCGGCGACATCATCGCCCAGGAGAGTATCGACATCCTCCCCTCAGACAACGTAGGAGATGTCCATGACCGCCTGATGATGCTCGGCGCAGACCTCACTATCCGCACCATCGACGATATCATCTCCGGAAACCTTACCCCAATCCCTCAGGATTCCCTCATTGGCGACATCGAGGCTGCCCCGGCCCCCAAAATCTTCAAAGAAACTTGCCGTATCGACTGGAGTCGCCCCGCCACGGCCATCCACAACCTCGTCAGAGGTCTCTCGCCCTATCCCGCAGCCTGGACCACTCTTACCGACGACAATCGCCAACCCCTCGACCTCAAAATCTTCGAAACCCGTCTCCTCCCTGCCTCCACGGGTGAAACAACTTCTGCCTCCTCCTGTGAAAGCACCCTGGCAGTCCCCCTTGGCCCCGGTGAAATTAGTCTGGAGGGAGGGCGCCTGACAGTGGGCACAGGCACTCCCGGCCAAACCATAGAAATCCTCACTCTCCAACCCGCCGGAAAGAAACGCATGTCGGCTCCCGACTTCCTCCGCGGCATCCACCTCACCGCTCCCCGCTTCATCTGACCTTACAGCGTTAACATTCCTTATCGAATGGGCTCTTGTTGATTCGTGAGCAACTCAGCAAAATCAGGTTTGGTATCGCGTTGTTAATATATTGGAGCCGTCAGCTCTTATCCCTCTCAGTCCTACGATTGAGGATAAGAGACTTCATGGCGCATCCTGCTGTATGCAAGGATAAAACAGTCTCTACTGTTTCTCGCTCCATGGATTTCTGTCGCAGGAAGAAATCCACCAAAATATTTCTGCTACAGAAAGATTTTTACAAAATTATTCCTGCGACAGAAATATTTCTCGTATATTTGCAAAAAATATTATTATGATCGATATAGAGCGACTGGAAAGAAATATGAAGCGACGTCTGGCACACATGCCGGAGCGCTTGCGATTATATACATCAGAATTTAGGAATCTCCCCTCAGCTGTCATAATAACCGGTGCACGTGGATGTGGCAAGTCTACATTCCTTTTGTATCATGCCAAGGATGAAAATATGCTTTATCTATCGATGGATAACCCACTACTGTCAACATTTTCACTTTATGAAATTGTAGAGTATATTTTTTTGAATGGATATGATGGCGTTATTATCGATGAAGTCCATTATGCAACCGATTGGAGTCGCCATCTTAAGGCAATATACGATGATTTCCCAGGTAAAAAAATTTGGGTATCAGATTCCTCTGCATTGGTCCTCCGCACCGGCAATGCGGATCTTTCCAGAAGATATGTGGCTATACAAATGCCCATGATGTCCTTTCGGGAATATCTTTATATCGAAACAGGCAAGTCATACGGCATATATCACATTGGGGGTGAGATACCGGTTAACCCGGATGGGGAAATACTAAGGCTTTTCAATCAATACCGTCGGCATGGTTCCCGTCCATTTTACAGGGAGGGCGATTATGAAAAACGTTTTATGGGGGTGTTGGATAAGACAATGTATAATGACATCCCGTTTTTCATGAATACTATTACTGACAACAATCTGCGTCTTATGGCAGCTGTAATCGGCTCTTTAGCTAATTCTTCCGTACCACGTGTCCAGGTGACATCGCTTTGCAATGATTGGGGTATCGGAGCTGAAAAACTTTATCAATTTTTGTATGTGATGGAGCAGGTGAAATTGATAAATATTGTTCGCTTGCAAAATGATACTAAGGCTCGGAGCATAGGCGCAAAAATGCTTTTTGCCGACCCTTGCGCCTATTGGGTTTTAAATGCCGACAAGGGAACTGAGAGGGAAGCATTTGTTGTATTTTGTATGCTACAGGCGGGTTATGATGTGTCAGCATTGAAAGATGAGAGAAAAGGCGATTTTTTCGTTTCTCTTGCAGATGATCGTTTTACCATAGAAGTAGGTGGCGAAAATAAGAAAAGTAAAGGAGCTGATTGGGTTATGCGCGACAACAGTGATTTCCCGGCCGGGAAGGCAATCCCTTTTTGGCTTCTTGCAATGATGTGGTAGTTAGACCTCATCTCCCCATCATAGTTATTCATAAACACAAAATGAGGCTGTGCCAAAAATTTGACACAGCCTCATCGTGCGCATGAAGGGACTCGAACCCCCACGTCCTGAGACATTAGATCCTAAGTCTAACGCGGCTACCAATTACGCCACATGCGCGTTTCTTTTTCCTTGCAAAGGTAAAACAAATTCCCCTACTTTCCAAAATAAAAATTCCTCCCCCTATGCGACGCGGGATTACTACCACAAGATTCCGCCTGAGGCGAGGGTGTCAGTTACGTATATAAATCAACAAATCCTTTCGCTGAGGTATAGACGAACAAACGGGCTGTCATCTCGACAGCCCGTTTATTCTTTTAACCTTAAATCTAATACCATGAAAACACAGTGCAAATATAGTAACTTTTACTTATATAACCCGCAGGTTCGATTTTGGTTCAACTCTTGGGCGTATTTAACTCTTATTAACATATCCGAAAATCCTCTTTCCGTAGCACACACGAGGATGCTCTATTCCGCAAATTTTTGGAAGGTGGAAATTATAGGGACGGTTACATTTAACATACATTAACGCGAGCTGTAAAAAAATACCCACTTTCTTCCTCGGCGTATTACGCAAAAATGTTGTAATTTAGCGTCCACGAAATTTTGCAACCGTTAAAAAATCATCTCACATCCCCAAAGACATGAGTACACGCCTTTTAGTGATAGACGACGAAGAATCAATCTGCGAGATCCTTAAATACAATCTTGAGAAGGAGGGTTATCAGGTTGATACTGCCTACAGCGCCGAAGAGGCTCTGGAGATGGATCTTACACCCTACGACCTCTTTATTGTCGATATAATGATGGAGCGGCTAAGCGGCTTCGACTTTGCCAAACGCCTGCGCAACAGCAACTCCACCGAGGAAACCCCTATCATATTCTGCTCTGCCCTCAATGGCGAGGACGACACCGTGATGGGGCTTAATATCGGTGCCGACGATTATATCACCAAACCTTTCAAAATCAGCGAAGTGCTTGCCCGTGTCAATGCAGTGCTCCGCCGCTCTCAACTGGCGCGTCGCGCCCGCGAGGCGGCCCCCGAGCCTGAGACCGACGGCCTTGAACCACCCATCGAATATCAGGGTCTGCGCATTGACCCCAATGAGAAGGTGTGTTATCTCGACGGCGAGCCTATAGCGCTGACTAAGACCGAGTTTGAGATCCTTTCATTCTTTCTGCGCCGCCGCAACCGCATCTATTCTCGCGAGGAGATCATCCGTCATGTCTGGGACGATGATGTGGTGGTCACCAGTCGCACCATCGACACCAACATCACCCGTCTGCGTAAAAAAATAGGCCCCTACGGCACAAATATCGAGACACGACTTGGATTTGGCTATGGCTTTAAAGAGAAGGATTAACTACCACTGGCGACTTTTCCTGCCCATCGCTGCAATGCTCTGCATAGTCTTTGGGCTCATTATCTTCTATCAGTATAAGCGCGAGGCCGACTATCGCGCCAAGATTTTTGTGGCTGAGCTCGATCTGATCGACAACCACATCCTCGAGGCATATCAGGACGATGTCAATCTCCGCAGCTTCATGTCCTTCATCCAGCAATTCTTCAAGGACTCAATGTTTGAGGGAGTGCGTATCAGCGTGTTCCGCAATGGCCGTCTCTACTATTCGCTTGGGGTGCCGCTCCCATTCAATGTCGACGATCTTGAGGTGAAGGATAAAAACTTCGAGCACCTCGAAGGGGGTGAGTCTGTCAAGATTGTCAGCGATGACGACGACGATAAATTCTATTTCCTTTCCACTGCCCGGAGCAGCGACGGCAAGATTGTGGTTCGCACCGCTATGCCCTACAATGAGGAGGTCCACGACCAGATAGACATCGACAGCAGCGTCTGGCTCGTGATAATCCTATGCCTGACGATCACACTTGTAGTGGTCTACTTCTCGACACGTGCCTTCTCCCACAATATCGTGCTGTTGCGCGATTTTGCCTACCGCGCAAGCACCGGTGGCCACTTCACCGGCCTCGACGACTTCCCCAAAGATGAACTGGGCGACATCTCGCGTGAGATCGTCAAGCTCTACCGGGAGCGAAGCAAGGCGGTGGACCGCGCTAACCGCGAGCGCAAAGTGGCTGTCCATGCCATCGAGGAGAAAGCCCGCATCACCCGTCAGATGACCAACAATATCAACCACGAGATCAAGACCCCCGTGGGGATTATCCGTGGCTATCTGGAGTCGATCCTCAGCGACCCGGGTATGGATGACGCCACCCGCACCCACTTTCTGGAGAGGATGCTCCTCAATGTGGAGCGTCTCACCAACCTTCTCAACGATGTCTCTACACTGACCCGCCTCGAAAATGGCGCCGACATGATTGCTACCGACCGCGTCGATCTCCACGAGATGATATATCAGATCGACAACGATCTGCCGGCAAGTGGCTTGGCCGGGTCGTTGTCCTTTGATTTCGATATCCCCTTGAACTGCGAAGTGGAGGGTAACTATAACCTCATCCACGGCATGATCTGCGGTTTCATCAAAAACGCTGCCCTCCACTCCGGTGGTACCGAGATAAGCTTCAATCTGATATCCGAAAATGAGCGCTTCTATGTCTTCTCCTTCGCCGACAATGGCACCGGAGTGGCCGAGGAGCATCTGCCGCACCTCTTCGAGCGATTCTACCGCGTAGACACCGGCCGCTCGCGCAAGGTGGGAGGCACAGGTCTCGGACTCCCAATCGTCATGAGCACCATCGAGTCGCTCGGGGGTACAATCTCAGTCCGCAATCGTTCGCAGGGTGGATTGGAGTTCACATTCTCCCTCCCCAAGTGGCACCCCAAGCATCGCTGACACTCCCTCCGTCGGCACAATCCTCCTAAGGCCCCGACTCATAATTTAGCAGCCTGCTGAGGGTCGCAGCCGTGGAGCGATTTTGGGCTTTTGGCGAAGGAGCATAGCGAGCTATGTGACTGAGCCAAAGGGCCAAAAGCGCCCAAGGATGCGAGACCATTAGTAACTTTTTCCGATGGCTGGGTATGGCACGGTATTTGTAACATTCTTTCAGGAAACTTACGGAAAGTCCTGTCAGGCATCTGCAAGTTGTAAAAATGTGTAACCAAATCCTAATGTCGATGCTCTACCATCCAACCCTGAGTGAGCACCAGCGGTCTTTGCTGAAGCTTGTTTTCCCACCTGCATCCACCAAGCTGCGCAAGCATGACCCTTTCGATGTCCTTGAGGCCATCCTCTTCATAGTCTATACCGGAGGCTGATGAGGAACTACGAGCAGTATCTCTGTACGGCAAGGTACATGACATTGCTCGCCATGATATCATTCATGCTGAGGTACTTCGCCTGACTCCCCGGGACAGGCTCATCGCAGAAGCTTGTCCGGCATGAGGTCGGACGCATCTTGCGTGCACATACATTTCCGTGTATAGTCAGAGTAAGGTGTCGCGGCAAAAAGTTACCTATGTCCGTCTCCGCGCGGTGATTTTCGCCAAGCTTCATCGGTCACTTAGCTCGCTAAGCTCCCTCTTCAGCTTGCGAAAATCCCTCGCCCGGAGCCGCCCTCAGCAGGCTGCTAAATTAGAGCCTGTCCCATAATATATGTTAACGCTGAGGCGGTCAGGCATTGAGCAGA
>CAZUEY010000049.1:0-16753 GCA_964619395.1 uncultured Staphylococcus sp.
TAACCGCAACTTTAATTAAAAATCTTAATTTTTCGCGCATTTTATTTGGCAGTTAGTAAATAATCCGTACCTTTGCACTACAAATTCAAAGAAACCAATGAATCGATTTTACGCATACTCCTACTTTTATTATTTTTATTTTGCTTCGAAATAAAACCGGGGTTTGTATGCCATAAATTGATATACCAAGAGCTTCAAAATATTCTTGCAAAGATATTCAAATCCCGTTTTCGATTTCGACAACGGGATTTTTTAATATTATGAGTGCAATGAAAAAAGTCACTATTCAAGGTGTAGCCGGGTGCTACCATGATGCTGCCGCTCATCTCTACTTCGGCGATGATGAGGAGATCGTCACCGTGGCCTGCGACACCTTTCCATCTATGTTTGAGACTCTCGCAAATGATGCTTCCCTAATAGGCATCGTGGCGATAGAAAATACTATAGCAGGCAGTTTGCTCCAGAATCATGAATTGCTCCGCCAGAGCAACCTGAGGATCTTCGGCGAACTAAAGATGCGGATTTCGCATGTGCTCTGTGCTCTCCCGGGTCAAACAATCGACCAACTTTCCGAAGTCAACTCCCACCCCATGGCGCTTATGCAATGCGAGCAGTTTCTTCGCCGGCACCCCAATCTGAAGATTGTGGAGCGCCTCGACACAGCCGGGAGCGCCAAGGAAATTACTGAGGAAGCACTCGAAGGACACGCTGCAGTGTGTGGCGAATATGCCGCAAACCTTTATGGGCTCAATATTCTCGAAAAGGGTATCGAGACAAATAAGCGCAACTTCACCCGATTTCTTATTGTGGCAGATCCGCTGCTTGCTACCGAATTGGCACCGGAGGAAAAGAATATCAACAAGGCTTCGATTGTCTTTACCCTTCCACACACCAATGGAGCTCTATCCAAGATTCTTACAATCTTATCTTTCTACGATATCAATCTTTCAAAAATCCAATCCACCCCAATTATAGGACGCGAATGGGAATATCGCTTTTATGTAGATGTCACATTCGATAGCCTCGTGCGCTATCATCAAGCTATCGAAGCTATCAGACCTCTCCTTGGCGACCTGAAAGTGCTCGGGGAGTATGCCGAGGCTAAGACAACTTTTTAATTGCGAGCCGTGGTGTTAATCCCTTCTCATCTTATTATTTATCTGAACTATAATCACAATGAATATCAAGCCTTCCCATAGAGTTGAAAATATCAAGGAATACTACTTTTCAACCAAACTCAAAGAGGTAGCTGCCATGAAAGCTGCCGGCATTGATGTGATTTCTCTTGGTATCGGCGGTCCTGACAAACCACCGCATCCCCTCGTGGTCGACACAATGTGCGAGGCTCTTCGCCAGCCGGACAATCATGGTTATCAACCACACGTGGGTCTCCCCGAACTTCGCAATGCCTTTGCCGAATGGTATAAAAAATGGTATAATGTGGATCTCGACCCCAAAACGGAAATTCAACCTCTGATAGGCTCAAAAGAGGGTGTCACTCACATCTCTCTTGCCTTTCTGAATCCGGGCGATGGTGTGCTTGTCCCCAACCCCGGCTACCCCACATATTCATCGATCAGCAAACTCGTGGGAGCCGAAATTTTCAACTATGACCTTACCGAGGCTTCAGGATGGCAGCCGGATTTCGAGGCTCTCGAAAAGCTACCTCTCGAAAAGATAAAACTCATGTGGCTCAATTATCCCCACATGCCCACCGGTGCTCCTGCATCGATGGAGACATTCACAAAAGCTGTTGAGTTTGGGAAAAAACACGATATCGTGATTGTCAACGACAACCCCTACTCCTTTATCCTCAACGATGAACCTCTGAGTATTCTTCAGGTGCCCGGAGCACTGGATATCGCTATCGAGATGAATTCCCTTTCCAAGAGTCACAACATGCCTGGCTGGCGCGTGGGCATGGCAGCCTCCAACCCAACCTTCATCTCATGGATTCTTAAAGTGAAGAGCAATATCGACTCGGGGCAATTCAAACCTCTGATGCTTGCTGCGGCCAAAGCACTCAGCGCCGACAAAAGTTGGTATGATTCGGTCAACTCTCTCTACAGCTCACGACGCAAAGTTGCCGAGAAGATTATGACACGTTTGGGTTGCACTTTCGACCCGTCGCAACGCGGTCTGTTTCTCTGGGGGAAAATATCTGATCCCAAGATCAGTTCACAGGATCTTGCCGACCGCCTCCTTAAGGAAGCCAATGTGTTCCTGACTCCCGGTTTCATTTTCGGCTCAAATGGAGATAGATATATCCGCATCTCTCTCTGCGCAACCGAGCAGAGGATGAACGAAGCCTTAGAGCGTATCGACTCCATGCTCTCGTAGCATTTGCAGCCTCAAAAATTTCAAATTGACCGTCAAAAATAATAGAATAAACTACATCAAGATATGAAAGATATTAAACCGCTCGCCTTCAATGGCGAAGAAATCTCAAAACCGATCATCATCTCGGGACCCTGCAGCGCGGAGACCGAGGAACAGGTTCTCGACACTGCCCGCCGCCTTTCGAGGGTGGGTGTGAAAATTTTCCGCGCCGGTATCTGGAAACCACGCACTAAGCCGGGCGGCTTCGAGGGCGTAGGCGTTCCCGGCCTTGCGTGGCTCAACAAAGTCCGTGAGGAGACAGGGCTAAAGGTTGCTACCGAGGTGGCTAACCGTGGCCATGTAGAGGCAGCTCTTGAGTACGACCTCGATCTCCTATGGATTGGAGCCCGAACTACTGCCAACCCCTTTGCTATGCAGGAGATCGCCGATGTGCTCAGGGAGAGCGGAAGGGATATCCCTGTTTTAGTGAAGAACCCCGTTAATCCTGACCTTGAATTGTGGGTCGGTGCACTTGAGCGTCTCTACAACGCCGGCATCACTCGCCTCGGGGTGATCCATCGTGGCTTCAGCACCTATGGCGAGCATATGTATCGCAATCATCCCCAATGGCGTATTCCCCTCGAACTCCGTGTACGCTATCCGAATCTTCCCATAATCTGCGACCCCAGCCATATTGGTGGGAAGCGCGAACTGATCGCATCACTTTCACAACAGGCGCTCGATATGGGTTTTGATGGTCTCATTATTGAAAGCCATTGTGACCCCGACTGCGCATGGAGCGATAAAAACCAGCAGATTACCCCTGAAGTGCTTGGTGTGATCCTTGACAATCTTATCTATCGCGACACCCCCGCACCTGCTGAAAGCCTCACACAGCTTCGCCGTCAGATCGACCAGCTTGACAACGAACTCCTTGAGATTCTTGCTAAACGAATGAATATCTCCCGGGAGATCGGTGAATACAAGAAGAAACATAAAATGCCTATCGTCCAGCCGGGCCGATATGGCGACATTATGTCGACCCGCGTCAAGGCAGCTTCTCAGTTAGGTGTCAGCGAAGATTTCATGCGCGATATTCTTTCATCTATCCATGAGGAGTCTGTGAGGATTCAGGTTGAACTCAACGAGAAGAAATAATTGCATCTCAATTTCTACCCTCACCCCCAATAGAGTGTCTCTACAATGAAAATCCTAATACTTGGAGCCGGCAAGATGGGCAGCTTTTTCTGCGATCTCCTCTCGTTTGACCATGAGGTTGCCGTCTACGACCCCGATCCTGAAAGACTGCGGTTTACCTTCAACGCTCTCCGCTTCAAAGATCTTGAGGAGGTCGATGATTTCCATCCCCAGCTCGTGATCAATGCCTCAACGGTAAAATACACTATTGATGCTTTCACTAAGGTGCTTCCGCACCTCGACCCGTCGTGTATCATAAGCGACATTGCCTCGGTGAAAACGGGGCTGCCTGAGTTCTATGCTACGTGTGGGCATCCTTTTGTCAGCACCCACCCTATGTTTGGACCTACGTTTGCCTCCCTGAGCAATCTCAGCAATGAGAACGCTATTATTATTGCTGAGGGTGATCACCTTGGCAAAGTTTTCTTCAGAGATCTTTATTCGCGGTTACATCTCAATGTGGTGGAATATACTTTCGGGCAACATGACGAGACCATCGCCTACTCCCTCTCAATCCCATTTGCAGCTACTCTTGCCTTTGCAGGCGTGATGCGCCATCAGGAAGCACCGGGCACAACATTTAAACGCCATATGCAGATTGCTCGTGGACTTATGTCGGAGGATGACTATCTTGTCAGCGAAATCCTTTTCAATCCTAATACTCCGGAGCAGCTCGAGAATATCATGCAGCAAATGGCAGAACTGCTCGACATCATCCGTCGCCACGATAGCGATGCCATGAAAAAATATCTCGCCCGTGTGAGATCGCATGTCGACTATGATTCTGCCTCATAGAGGCAATTAAAACCTGATCAACGAATTTCCGTCTCTCACCGTCATCTGCTCCTGATAGTCAGCTAAACCGGAGAAATACATAGATAAGCATTAGAGGGAATCACTCACAACCCGAAAGGGGGTGGGTGATTCTATTTTCTTATCCCGGAACAAAACCACCTCGTCATTTTTCTCTTAAGGAGCAGACCATCCACAATGCATTGAAATCCATTTGAGATGGTGCATCCATATAACCGCAAAAAATGGATTAAACCTCTAATCTAAAATTCTTAAGAGGGAATTGGGAGCTATATATTAGAGTTATTGGCATAAATATATCCATGATAAATCTCTCAATATTTATTTCTGAATAGCAAATACGTTGACTTTCAGAAGAAATTTATTATTAAACGAAAAAAGTTGGGTTGTACGTAATCTTTTGTGACACCTTTGACGTTATTTTGTCATAGGAATGAAAAATATGTGACATTATAGTTACAAATTAAAATATTATTTGTAATTTTGGAACGTAAATAATCGCTCATTGAAATATCCGAGAATTTAAGATTCTAAATAGCTGAGTTTGCAAATCTGCTCAAAACAATTGCAAATTCATAAATTGGAATTGCAACTACCAATTTTGAAAAGCTAAATAGCAATTTTGATTCGATTACAAATTGCAAATTGATTGCAAATAATTGAAAAATTTCAATCACAATCAGTAATCAATTCGGAATTACAAATTCAAATTTTGAGGATATTTTGTAAATTATACAATTTTAACATTATTACTAAATTGTTACAACTCAGAGCGATTGTAAAATAATCTCAACAAATACTTCAGATATTCATACCCGCAGAGGCCTACCACCCCCTCTGCGGCTTATTTATATTGTGATAATCTCGCAACAGCTCGAAACATAGGACAATTACGATATTATCTTTAAGCATCACTTAAATGCAGCTATTTGTAAACACAACCAGTGATCAACTCCCTTCAATTTCAGTTTACGATTTTAAATAAATACTTTGAATTTACAAATTTGCATTTTGCAAATCCAATTTTGAAATTTCATAATTTAAATTTGGAATTACAAAAGTAAATGATTACATTTGCAACCGATATTCAAATCCAAATATTACCAAGTTATTTCATTATGGATCTCGTAAGCCGTCTGAAAACCTATCTTGAATCACGTGGTATCAGCGTTACACAGTTTGCTGACGAATGTGGTATACCCCGCCCCACGGGTAGTCAGTTGTTGGCAGGCCGCAACAAAAAAGTCAGCGATGAGATAATCGGGAAGATCCACAACGCCTACCCTGATCTTAACATCGTGTGGTTGATGTTTGGCGAGGGAAATATGGAGATCGGTTCAAATATTCAAACCTCAGAGCCTCAAATAGTCCAAAATCCCACGGCTTTAAATCACCAACAAACTGATAGCCAGACATCTCCCCTATCAAACTCCTATTCTAATCCTCTCGCGGAGAAAGGGAGCGAAAAAAATCAGTATGGTCCACAAGACAAAGGCGACGACAAAATCCCCACCCTCCCCGGATTTGGCTACGAGAATACGTTTGTTTTCGCCACTCCGCCGGATGCCATAGATCATGGCCAGGCATCTAACCCTACCACCTCTGACATCTCAGCCGAATATCCCGAAGAAAAAAATCTCGGAGATAGCTCCAAGCAGGATGGCAACGGCTCCATCACCCTCACCCCCGGCAAAGGGAAAAGAGTGACAGGAATTGTTGTGTACTACGATGATAGCACCTACGAATCATTTGTGCCGGATCCCAACCATTCCCACCCTTTCATAGCCCGCT
This sequence comes from uncultured Staphylococcus sp., assembly GCA_964619395.1. Taxonomy (GTDB): domain Bacteria; phylum Bacteroidota; class Bacteroidia; order Bacteroidales; family Muribaculaceae; genus Duncaniella. The sequence continues at coordinate 6,121 of CAZUEY010000049.1, forward strand.
AATCTCAAGCATTGCCTTTTCCGGTGCAGGATCTCTTGCCAACTTCCCACTTCTTTCCTCAACCGAACTTTCTGTCATTATAACGAAAAGATATGAAGAAGTTAATACTGACCGCTATCCTCGTGGCACTCATTTCAACGATGAGTGCGCAAACCATCACCTTGCCCGCACCCCAGACTGATGGAGGACTCCCTACAAACAAAGCTCTCGCCTTGCGCCACTCTGACCGCAAGTTTGACTCCGAGCGCCAACTTCCCCTTCAGACAGTGGCCAATCTCCTGTGGGCTGCATGTGGTATCAACAGACCGGACACCGGGCTCCGCACGAATCCTACTGCCAGAAATACACAGGAGATAGAAGTTTATTGGTTTGATAAAGGAGGCGTTTACCTATATGATTATAAGCAAAATCAGCTCATGGAAATCGCCCGTGGCGACTATCGCAATCTGATAGCCGGCACAGAGAAATTCCGCCAGGATTTTGTGTTTGAAGCCCCGGCTTCGATTTTGATAGTAGCAGATGTGGAAAAGATAGGGTTGACTGCCGCACTCATTGATGCCGGCATCGCCTGCGAAAATGTCAATATCTTCTGCGCAGCCAATGGTCTGGCGACCGTGCCTCGTATGACAATGGATGTCAACGCCATCCAGGAGTTACTCTCTCTGCCTGAGAGCAAACTCCCCGTGCTAAACAACCCTGTCGGCTTCCCTCGATAGCCCAACTCACACTCTCAACGACACTTTCCGGACATCCTCTGAGTTCTTGACTCAGTGAGAAGGAATGTTTGCCAATTTAGCGTATTCTGACTAATTTTGTGGCCGTAAATCAAATGTAGGCCCCACAGCTATGAGTATCTCAATCAATAGTCTGAGTGTAGAGTTCAGTGCTAAATCGCTTTTCGACAACATATCATACATCATCAACCCCAAGGACAAGATAGCCTTGGTGGGAAAAAATGGTGCCGGGAAGTCAACGATGCTTAAGATTATCGCGGGTCTGCAGAAACCCACATCCGGTTCCGTGTCGCTGCCGCGCGATACCACCATAGGTTACCTCCCCCAACATATTACTGTTAGCGATACCTCCACAGTGGTCGACGAAGTGCGATCAGCCTTCAGCCATATTGATAAAATGAAGGCGGAGCTTGAGAAGTTAAACACCGAACTGGCATCCCGCACTGACTATGAGAGCGAGTCATATCAGCAGCTCATAGAAAATATGACCTCACTCGCTGATAGACTTGCTATGGAGGAGAGCGAGAATGCCGAAGCTGAAATTGAAAAGACTCTAACCGGTCTGGGATTTCTCCGCAGCGATTTCGATCGCCCTACCTCGGAATTTTCGGGAGGCTGGCGCATGCGTATCGAGTTGGCAAAAATCCTGCTCAAGCGCCCGGATATACTATTGCTGGACGAGCCTACCAATCATCTCGATATCGAATCTATCCAATGGCTTGAGAATTTTCTTATCACAAAAGCAAATGCTGTGGTGCTTGTGAGCCACGACAGAGCTTTTATTGATAATGTTACCAACCGCACTATTGAAATCTCCCTCGGCAAGATCTACGACTATTCGGTCAACTATTCAAAATATCTCATCCTCCGCCAGGAACGCCTTGAGCAGCAGATGCGAGCCTACGCCAACCAGCAGAAGATGATTCAGGAAACAGAGGATTTCATTGAGCGTTTCAGATACAAGGCCACAAAGAGTGTGCAGGTTCAGAGCCGCATCAAGCAGCTTGCCAAGATCGACCGTATCGAGGTCGATGAGGTCGACACCTCCCATCTTAATCTCAAATTCCCTCCGGCTCCCCGTTCCGGTGATTACCCGATAATCGCCGAAAATGTGGGGAAAGCATACAACGATCATCAAGTGTTTGATCACGCCACATTTACTATAAAACGAGGGGAAAAGGTGGCCTTCGTGGGTAAAAATGGTGAAGGGAAGTCCACCTTAGTAAAGTGTATCATGGGAGAGATCCCTTTTACCGGCACTCTGAAGATTGGTCACAATGTGAAAATCGGCTACTTTGCCCAAAACCAAGCCACACTTCTTGATGGTGAAATAACAGTCTTTGACACTATCGACCGTGTGGCGGTGGGCGACATCCGCACTAAAATTCGCGACATCCTCGGTGCATTCATGTTTGGCGGCGAGGCTTCCGACAAAAAGGTGAAAGTGCTCTCGGGAGGTGAAAAGACCCGACTTGCAATGATCCGCCTGCTTCTTGAGCCGGTCAATCTTCTTATCCTCGACGAGCCTACCAACCACCTTGACATGAAGACCAAGGATATCCTCAAGCAAGCCATCAAGGATTTCAATGGCACTGTCATAGTGGTTAGCCACGACCGCGAATTCCTCGACGGACTTGTTGAAAAAGTATATGAATTTGGAGGGGGGCAAGTAAAGGAGTGTCTCGGCGGTATCTATGAATTCCTCGAGAAGAAAAAACTGGCTTCCCTCTCGGAACTCGAGCGCAATACCATCCGCCCGGTCACCTCACCTATTGATAAAGCCCCTCAGCCCTCCTCTCCATCAAAGTCAAATCAACCCAACCCGCAACCAACTCCTGCCTCCCAGCAACCTGCAACAGGCGAACCTCAACGCAAACTATCGTATACCGAACAACGCGAGCATGAGAAATTGATCCGCAAAGCGCGGAAAAAGGTTGAAGAAGCTGAGGCGGAAGTCAATAAACTGGAGGAGGAACTGGCCCATATAGAGGCGGAAATAGCCGCTGGAAATACCCCCAACGACATTTTCGACCGACACGCATCCGTCACAAAGAAGCTCGAAAACGCAATGTCAGTATGGGAACTGGCCTCAATGGAACTGGAAGAAATCTCTTGATTCTCTGTCGAATATCCAATTACAGCAGAGCTCAAACCAGAAAAATGCCACCGTCATCAAGCCTGATTTTGCGCTCTCTATAAAGATGGCCTACAGCTTTCTTAAAATCCTTCTTTGAACACTGGAAGGTGGCGCGGATAGCCTCAGGCGATGTACTGTCGGAGATCGGAAGAAATCCTCCCGGCTCATTTTTCAGTCGACCCACTATCTTTTCCATCAGCGCTTCAATTCGGCCATCATCATTCCCGGACAGCACCAAGTCAATTTTACCATCGGATCTCACCTGTTTTATATAAGCCGGAATTTTCTGCCCAAGCACCAGCGGTGAGTAGAGAGTGCTTTCATAGATAAGTCCGTTGAAAAGATTTTCAACGATGACTTTATAACCGACCTCGGTATGTTTATATACCAGCACCTCAACCTTTTGACCGATCTTATAGTTGGGATAGGTGTTACCAAGATACTTTTCGATTTTCGTTGAAGCAACAATGCGCTGCGTTGCATCATCAAGATAGATGTAGGCGAGCACCAACATCCCTCGGGTAAGCCTATACTTCTGTTCGCTGAAAGGCACGAGAATATTCTTCTTCGGGAGACCCCAATCCAGAAATGCTCCGGTGGCGTTCACGTCCACAACCTGAAGGAATGCAAACTCTCCAACCTGAGCAAAGGGGTGTTCGGTAGTAGCAACCGGGCGCCCTTCCGAGTCTTTATAGACGAATACCTCGAGAGTGTCACCCTCTTGCAATGGAGTTTCAATATAGCATGCAGGCAGAAGCACCTCACTTTTATCATCGGTTAGATAAGCCCCGAAATCAACCATTCTGGCTACCTTAAGTTTATTATATTTCCCTAAATTTATCATAACGATATTGAATTTTAAACTCTAAATAATTGTACAAATGTAATATATTTACTCTGAAAACTGCTAAATTTGCAAAAATTCATCCGGCGTTCAAAAAGTGCGTCTATATTGTTATAACAACTTTCACCCTAAAATGGACGAAATCCTCCGATATTTCCCCGATCTTTCCCAAAGGCAGATAGAGCAATTCACAGCGCTTGGTAGTCTCTATCCACTTTGGAACGACAAAATAAATGTCATATCCCGAAAGGATATCGAGCACCTATACCCTCACCATATCCTTCACTCGTTAGCAATTTCGAAATTTATTACGCCTAAACCCGACACTCAGTTTATCGACCTGGGGACCGGGGGCGGCTTTCCCGGAATTCCATTGGCTATACTGTGGCCGGAGTGCCGTTTCCACCTCATAGACAGGATAGGTAAAAAGATCCGAGTAGCCTCCTCAATAGCTGAAGAGATCGGTCTCAGCAACGTCACTTTCCAGCATGGCGACATGGGGGAATGTAAACTAAAAGTAGATTTTGTGGTTTCAAGAGCCGTGATGCAGCTCGACGAACTTGTGAAAATTGTGGGCCGAAATTTCTCACCTAAGAATTTCAATAAGATCCCCAACGGCCTTATCTGCCTTAAAGGCGGATCCCTGGAAGCGGAGCTTGGAAGAGTTAAACGACCAAAGCTCGAGATACCCCTCTCTGACTATTTTTCAGACGACTACTTTAAAGAGAAATATCTGATCTATGTAGAATTCTAAACACTCACTTGTAAAAATATGAAAGTCTGTAGATTTGTATTCAATATGTTTGGGGTCAACACCTACGTGGTCTGGGATCCCGAGTCGCTTGAAGCTGCAATTATCGACCCCGGTATGATAGAGGATGGGGAGACGGCTGCACTTAAAGACTTTATTGAAAAACGCAATCTCCACCCTACTCAACTGCTCAACACGCATAGTCATCTCGATCACATCTTCGGCAACGCCATCATTAAATCGACCTATGGGCTTGAAATCAAGGCTCACCCCGGCGATAAAGAGTTTGCAGAAAATATCGCTGACCAAGCCAGAAAATTCGGAGGCCTTTATTCGGTGCCCTCTGTAGGAATCGACGTCAATCTTAGCGATGGCGATGTTATCTTCCTCGGCAAAGAGAGACTCATTGTCATCGAAGTGCCGGGACACTCCGAGGGAAGCGTGGCTTTCTACTGCCCTGAGTCAGGTTTTGTAATCACCGGTGACGCTCTTTTTGCCGGCTCGATCGGACGCACCGACCTTCCGGGTGGTGACTACAACAAACTCATATCCTCTATCAGGAGCCATCTCCTGACACTCCCCGAGGCAACCGTGATACTCCCAGGCCATGGTGGTGAAAGCACCATCGGCTATGAGAAACGCTCCAATCCTTTCGTAAAAGAGCCATAACCCGTCAACACAATATTTGCGAAGACTCCACCTATTATATAAATAAGGTGTGAAGGTCCTAACCTATGTTGACTAAAAGACAAGTTCTATATCAGCAACCTTCACATTTAACCGGCAAAAACAACTTTTATAGCACGCCAAAAGCGGATGGCTTGACATCCGAAAACAGACTCCGTTACTTATGAAAAAAATTTCACTCCTCATTAGCCTTTGGCTAATTTCCACTCTCACACTCTATGCGCAAGTTATAGATGTTGACTCTCTTGACAAAGAAGCAGAGGAACTTATAATCTCCAAATGTCATATCCTTTCTTCTTCGTTTCGCGATAAGGGATTCGACAAACTGAGAAAAGTCACTTTTGAAGGAATTGATTTTCTTCCGCCCATCACCTTTAAAGGGTTGCCTAATTTGGAAGAAATCGTATTCAATGGAGACAACCTCAATATTGGTGGCGCTCAATTTTGCGATCTGCCGAAACTGAAAAAGATAACAATGAATGGCAACACATTCATTATCAACGGTAGTACGGCCGTGGTCAGATGTCCGGAATTTGAGACATTTGAAATAAATGGGCTTATCACATATTCCGATATGTGGGATCCGTCTAACTCTCCCAAATTTAAGGAGTATACCGGTGATTTCGCCATGATATATAATGGGAACAGCGAACTTATCACGGCAACCCCTATAGAGCAAATAGCCGCAACTCCTCGCTATGTTGCAACTTTCGCTAAACAACTTGCTCAGGTCACTGATGCTTTGAATAATGCTGACAATGACACGGAATTTGCCGATCGTTTTATATGGTTTAAGCCTGTATGTGTTGAACTCGCCTCAAAACTTGGCGTTGATACTACTTCATTTGTGACTGCATACAATAAAGCTAAACTTAATCCGGCGTTTTGGACTAAACTTGAAACTTTGCAACATTCACCCGCTTATGCTGTCGATACAGTCACCGTAAATTTTACATATCAACCCGCATCTTCCACCGCTCTTGCAGAAACCCGTCAATATTTTAATCTTGACAGCATCGCAGGGAAAGGTGATGATGTTTCGAAAATCAAAAATTTAACCTATTGGATTCATGATTTAGTGTCTCACGATGGAAGTTCATATAATCCATCGGGTCCAAAAACTTTAAAATCACTTGCCGACACCTGCCAACAGTATGATCGAGGTGTAAATTGTCGCATGATGGCTATCATGCTAACTGAAGCGTTGCTCTCCGAAGGGATTCCGGCTCGTTATCTAACTTGCCAGTCCAAGGACTTCGACACAGATTCAGATTGTCACGTAATATGTGTAGCTTGGTCTAATTCATTAAACAAATGGATTTGGGCCGACCCTACTTTTGCTGCATTCGTTACTGATGAGAATGGGTTACTGCTTCACCCCGGGGAGGTAAGACAACGTTTAATTAACAATGAGGCCTTAGTGTTAAACGAGGATGCCAATTGGAATCATAAGTCACCTCAAACCAAAGAAAATTATCTTGACTACTATATGGCCAAAAATCTTTATTATATAACAGCAATAACCGATAACCGGCAGGCACCTGAGGGTGGTAAACAGCAATCTACCTATGTAACACTTTCACCCGTGTCCTCAAATTTTACAGGTACACATGTGATCACGACTGACTATGATAAGTTCTGGCAAGCTCCAAGACAATAGTTGTCCTGTATACGTTAGAATTATGCCTTGCCTGAAGACGCTCAGGCAACGTTCAGAATTATGATCATTACCAAAAAAGCCTGGACGCAAATTTTTTGCAGAAAAATTCTCCCGGGGAAATCACAAACTTTAATAACATTTCCGACAAACTCACCACAGGAAATTCAGAATAAATCGCGGGCAAATGAATACAATTTTTTCGTTTCATTTTCCAATAATTCCTGTTTTTCGTAAATTTGTCCTGTCAACAGACATATCGGCACGTATCGACACTGCCATAAACCTATAAAACAAAATGTTGAGACCTAAGGTCAAAATACGAGATCTCACTCTCCCCGGCGTGCTGGACACTCTGCTCTCTCATGGTTTGAGTCCGGCTCTGCCTGAACATCTGCTTCATCATTTCAGTAAAGCAGGTTTTGATTTCATTGATATCTGGGATGACAGATTGAGTGCCGCTGTGATACGTAATTTCCACCGGACTCCTCAGTCAGCCATCAGCACTTTGACCCACTATGTTGGAGCCAACGGCTCCACGCTCCTCTGCGCTACTTCGGCCGGTCGCAACATACTGTTGGGGCTCCCCCTCCCTGAAGATTTGCTGACTGCTTACTACACAATGAATTCAGCAAGCGGTATCAATCTCCTGACTATCTTTGATGCTCTCAACGACATAACCAACCTTGAGACTCCGATTGCAGCTTCGTTGTCAACCGGGGCGACCCCGGAGGTAGGGATATGTGTCTGCGGTAGTTTTGATATCTTCAGCGATGCCTACTATGTCGAAAAAGCACGCCAGGCAGTGGCGCTCGGAGCCGAGAGAATCACTTTGATGGATTCTTTCGGACTGACTCCCACAGAGATCGCCTCCGTAATTACCGCATTGAAAAACAGCATTTGCAAACCTGTAGGGCTACGCATCTCTTCAGCGCGACCCTTGAAACTCGCCTCCTCGCTAATGGCAATCATCGCGGGAGCTAACGTAGTAGATACTGTAGTAGCCCGTGGTGAGAATTTTGCCGAACTTCCTCTGCTTGACCCCCTCCTCATCTTCTGCTTGCGACTCGGTCTTCAGGTTGACATTCAAGCTGAAGGATTAAGTGCTCTGCGTCGCGACCTCCTGACATTAAGTCGTGAATCAGGAATAGAGTCGCAGATACAGGTACCCTCCCCTGACTCCACAATTTTCAACACCCCCCTTTCTCCCCAACTCCTTGCTCTGTTCGACAGCGCAATTGAGTTTGCCCAGGCCTCCGACGAAGCTTCGCTTTCTGCTGTGTGCCAGGAGATTGAAAAGTATTTTTCTTCCGAAATGCCCCAGCCCGGTTCGAATCTTCCCCGCCGGCTGCGAAAAACAATTTCCGAACATCTGTCTGTCATAAATCGCACGGACCTTATTCCTCTCGCAGAGAACCTTGTTGAAAAAGTGCGAGAAGATGCCGGTAACCCGGCGCTATACTATCCTTTAGATCAAGCGATCAGCGCTCAAGCTGTAATGTTGGCTTTAGATAGAGACAAAGGATTAACTGACTATCACTCATTGTCAAAGGGGTTCGTCCCTATTATTACAGGTCGCTATGGCGTGACACCGGGAGAAATAGATCCAAAGCTGCAAGATCGAGTGTCTGTTTACTTATCGCAAGAAGAGTCTCAGCCGGATGACGAGGCTCTCAATTGTGAGATTGATATCGTCACTGATATTATTTCTCCCAAACATGATTAGACACTCTTTAACACGCGAAAAATATACTAACAATAAAATAAGTTTCAATAAAATCAACTATTTATGAAAGCATTAAAAGCAATCCTTCTCACCGTAGTTATGGTGCTTGGCGCTTCTTCAATCCCTGCCAGCGCTCAGTTTAAGTTTGGCCCGAAGGTCGGTATGACCGTCAACAGCATGCACTTCAACAAAGATGTGTTCGACAGCAAAAATCAGACAGGCTGGACAGCCGGTGTCATGGCTGAATTTACTGTGCCCGTGATTGGTATCGGTGCAGACCTCTCTGCAATGTACGTGAGACGCAACTCCAAGTTCTTGTATCAAAACCAGATCGCCAAGGACAACCGCGACTACATCGAGATCCCCCTCAACCTTAAATACAAATTCTCCTTCCCGGTAATCAGCAAAATCGCAGTGCCCTACCTCGGTCTTGGTCCCAGCGTGTCGTTCCTCACAAGCCGTCGCCACATCGAAGATGCCCTCAAGAATAAGTCAGTCGACTGGGCTTTCAACTTCGGCATCGGCGTGCAGTTGTTCAGTCATCTTGATGTCAATGCCCGCTATGGTCTTGGTCTCACAAAAGCCGTTAAAACATTCACTGACCAGCAGGCGACCGGTGGTATCGATGGCAAAAACCGCTATTGGACCATCTCTCTCGCATATCTCTTTTAAGAGTAGGTCAGATTTTTAAGATCTTGAGGCTGCGCCATATCTCCACAGGTTGGCGCAGCCTTCTTTTTGTGCCCGGGTTGACAAAGCATTTATAGAGAATACCTCCGTATGCAAACAAGATATTCACCGGCAGATACGAGCATTAAAACCAAATCTACAATTGTGTCAAACGCTCAAAGGCCGATGGGGATTTCCATCGGCCTTTCGTGTAAGTTTGGCTTAAAAAGTATGATTACTTACCGGAGATCGAATCCGATACTGTCAGGCGTGCACGACCCTTTGCACGACGACGGGCGAGCACCTTACGTCCATCAGGAGTGGCCATACGAGCGCGGAAACCATGCTTATTAACTCTCTTTCTGTTAGAAGGTTGGAATGTTCTTTTCATTGCCTTGTATTTTTATGCTTTTATTATTTCACAATTTGAGGTGCAAATTTATGAATTTTTCCACTCATTAGCAAAATATTTTCACATTTTATAACACTTTTAGGCAACTTTCCCTCTCGTTTCAGCCCCTCCTCTCTGTCTTAGTAAGCAGAATGGGGGGCATGAAATCAAAAGACAACCCAGTATACACCCAATTTCCGAACTAATGCGGCCGCGTGGCATCAGACGAGCTCTTCTTTAATCTTCTCAGTCCATGCTTTGACACGAGCGGGAGTTTCTGCTGCATGATTGACATTGTCGATGCAAAGCCCTACGATCATACCGTGCACATCACTCTCTGTGTGGCGGTAGGTGTAGCCATCGTTATTGAAGGGCGCGATAAACATAGCCTTGGTATCGTGGAGACGATGGTAGATCTCCCCTACCGAATTACAAAAACTGTCGGCCATCGTGTCATCGCCACATCCGAAAATTGCCACCATCTTATCCTCAAGATCAAGGGCTGCAAGGCCATCGAGGAAAGTTGCCATGTCAGCCTGAAGGTCACCGGCCCCCCATGTACTTGCGCCTAAGATTATCACGTCGTAGTCAGCCACGGCAGATGGCCCGGTTGTGGCCACGTCATGAATGTCGACCGGACTAACATTAAGCGCGTTAGCGATTTCCTCAGCAACAGCGAGTGTGGTTCCTGTGGTAGCACCGTAGAAAATACCTATTTTTTTCATTGTGATGTAATTTTTTGTTTCTATTCTTCTATAAATAAAACGTCAATCGCCTCTTTAGAGTTCACTCGCAACACTCCGCTTCTCACTTCTCTCCCTTTCATCCCTCCATAAATCCACCTATGAGCTATGAAGTGGAGGACAAGGAGGCTTGGGAAATGTCAACATTAGTTAGGCAATTCTAAAAAAACTTCCAAATTATGAAACCTCAGCATTAACAAATATTATAAGACAGGCCCGAAATCCATCTATCAATTCTTAGAGCCTGTCCCACAATATATGTTAACGCTGAGGCGGTCAGCCATTGAGCAGATT
>CAZUEY010000050.1:0-16521 GCA_964619395.1 uncultured Staphylococcus sp.
CAGGACCCCAACATTAAAAGTGTTGTGCTCTACCAGCTGAGCTAGCGAATCTCCATATTCTGCTCGGGGTAGCTGCTTTTCAGCAGTCTTACCTCAAAAGCGTTGCAAAGGTAGGGAGTTTTTTTGATTCCTGCAAGCGTTTATCAAGTATTTTTTTTATTCTTGCGTCGAATTTCGTCGAATTTCGACATTTGTAGTGTTTTAAACGACTATTGTAAAATCAAAAATATCCTTGATAAGGAGCTTTAGATGGGCCGAAAAAAACTACACTAAAAAACTTCGTCTTTTGCGAGTCAATAGATGGGTTTCCACCGAATTGAATTATTCGATGTAATTAACATTTCAGGATACCCATTGCCGAGATGATTTAGCGATCAGCTCTGCTACTTTGCGTAGAGTTTTTCACGGGTTGCAGCTACCTTTTCATCTGTGATATAATCGTCGTAGTCCATCAACTTGTCAATAATACCACCGGGAGTCAGTTCGATGATTCTATTGCAGACTGTCTGTATAAACTCGTGGTCGTGGCTCGAAAGGAGGATGTTGCCTTTGAAGGCTTGCAGAGTGTTGTTGAAAGCCTGAATCGATTCGAGGTCGAGATGGTTGGTGGGAGAGTCGAGGATAAGGGTGTTGGCATCGGTCATCATCATTCTCGCTATCATGCATCGCATTTTTTCACCACCGGAAAGCACGGATGCTTTCTTGAGAACCTCTTCTCCGGAGAAGAGCATCTTGCCGAGGAATCCCTTGAGGTAGATTTCAGAGCTGTCGTCGGAGTATTGTGAGAGCCAGTCCACGAGGTTCAGATCTGTGTTGAAAAATGCTGAATTATCGAGGGGAAGGTAGGCTGTGGTGATGGTCTGACCCCATTCGTAGGTTCCCTCATCAGCCTTACGGTTTCCGGTGATGATCTCAAAGAGAGCCGTCATGGCGCGGGGGTCGTGGCTGAGAAATGCAATCTTATCGCCCTTCTCGACCTGAAAGTTCACATCTTTGAACAGTACTTCGCCATCCACAGAAGCCGTGAGCCCTTTCACTTCAAGAATCTTGTTGCCCGGCTCGCGCTGGGGAGTGAAGATGATGCCTGGGTAGCGACGCGATGAGGGCTGAATCTCCTCGATGTTGAGCTTTTCAAGCATCTTCTTACGCGATGTGGTCTGCTTGGACTTTGCCACATTAGCGCTAAAACGTTGGATAAATTCCATGAGCTCTTTGCGCTTCTCCTCAGCCTTCTTGTTGGCCTGTTGCTGCTGGCGGAGAGCCAGCTGAGAGGATTCATACCAGAAGCTATAGTTGCCCGCAAAGAGTGTAAGCTTATTGAAATCGATATCGAGAGTGTGGGTGCAGACGGAGTCGAGGAAGTGACGGTCGTGACTCACCACGAGTACCGTGTTTTCAAACTTAGAAAGATAATCTTCGAGCCATGCCACAGTCTCGAGATCGAGGTCGTTGGTGGGCTCGTCGAGAAGCAGATTGTCAGGGTTGCCGAAGAGAGCTTTGGCCAGAAGCACACGCACCTTCTCGTTACCGCTCATGTCGCGCATGAGCATATAGTGCTTATCCTCCTTGATACCGAGTCCACTGAGCAGGGCAGCGGCATCGCTCTCAGCGTTCCATCCCTCGAGCTCGGCAAATTTCTCCTCGAGTTCCGAAGCCCGGATGCCATCCTCGTCGGTAAAATCTTCCTTAGCATAGAGCGTATTCTTCTCCTGCATGATATCCCAAAGCACTGAGTGGCCTTGGAGCACGGTGTCCATCACCGTGCAATCATCAAACTTAAAGTGATCCTGCTCGAGCACACTCATTCGCTCGCCGGGGCCTTGGGTCACAGTGCCGTGAGTGGGCGAGAGTTGGTCGCTGAGGATTCTCATCAAAGTTGACTTGCCGGCACCATTCGCACCGATTATACCATAGCAGTTGCCTGGAGTAAATTTCAGATTCACATCCTGAAAGAGCACCCTCTTTCCAAACTGCATTCCTAAGTTGTTAACAGCTATCATTTTAGAATTTCAAAAATTTCAAATATCAGATTTCATTTCCTGGTCGGGAAACACCCATATTCGCCGGGAGCAAGCCTTGAGACGGGGGAAGCTCCAAGTATCAGTCAAAGACACCCTCCATCGAGGTATCTTCGGCATTATTATCGGCATCCACTGCCTCATCGCTATAATCGCCAAACTCGCTCTCGCAGAGATTGAGATCAGATGGGAAACTGAAACGGGTTCCCTGAGAATAGTTGAGCGACTTGTCGCCGTATACCTTCTTCATAAACCGACCGTAAATCGGCAGCGCCATGGAGGCACCCTGACCATAGGCCATGGAGTTGAAGTGGATAAATCTCTCGTCGCCGCCAACCCACGTGCCGGCCACAAGCTGAGGAGTGAAGCCCATGAACCATCCGTCGGCGTTATAGTTGGTCGTACCGGTCTTGCCTCCCATCTCGGCTGTGAGTCCAAAGCGTGAGCGGACACGGTTGGCAGTACCTTCATTGACCACATTGAGGAGCATCGAGAGGATGCGGAAATAAGCTTTGTCGCTTATCACCTCTGTGTGTCGTGGCGAAAATTCGGATATAATATTGCCATTGTTGTCGGCAATCGCGGTGACAAACATCGGGTCGACCCTCATACCATTGTTGGCAAAAGCGGAGTAAGCGGCCACCATTTCCTTGACAGAAACATCAGCCGGACCGAGGCAGAGCGACATCACTGCGGGGAGGTCGGAGGTGATTCCAAAATTATGCATGGTTCTCACGAGTGCCTGAGGAGACAGTTGGGAGATGAGACGGGCCGAAATCCAGTTGTTGGAGTTAGTGAGCGCCCATTTGAGATCTACCATCTCCCCCACCCTTGCCGATCCGGCGTTTCGGGGTGCCCAGACACGACCCGCTTCATCGGTAAGCACCGGCTGGGTATTGGAGAACTGATCGCAAGGCGTGAACCCCTCCTCCATAGCGTAGGTATAGAGGAACGGTTTGCCGGTCGAACCGATCTGACGGCGTCCGGTCGACACCATGTCATACTGGAAATAGGAGAAATCAGGACCTCCGATATAAGCCTTGATATGGCCGTTGAGGGGATCCATAGCCATGAAACCAGTGCGCAGGAAATGCTTATGGTAGAGGACGGAGTCGAGGGGAGTCATCACTGTGTCGATGGAGCCACGATAGGAGAACACCTTCATCTCGCGGGGTGTATTGAAGGCCTTGTTGATCTCGTCGCGCGAAGCACCGGCTTTCACCATCGTACGGTAGCGATCGGTATTCTTCATAGCGTTGCGCACGAGGTGGTTGCGGCGTATTTCGGAAAGCTCGGCGCGATCTGAGGTGTAGGGAGCTGATTTAGACCCACGTTTTTCGCGGAAGAAAGCCGGTTGGAGATATCCGCCCAAGTGCTCGGCCACAGCCTCCTCGGCATAAGCCTGCATGCGCGTATCAATGGTTGTATAGATTTTCAATCCGTCAGTATAGATATCATATTTCGTCCCATCAGGCTTGGGATTTTTCTCAATCCACCCAAAGAGAGAGTTAGTCTCCCACGCTATCGAGTCCTCGATGAATTTCTGGCTGTCCCAACTGCGGTAGTTGGAGCGGTCAGGCTTCTGGGCGCGGAGCATCCTGCGGAGCTCTTCGCGGAAATAGGGGGCAATACCATCCTTGACATCTACCTTGTGGAAATCAAGCGTGAGCGGCAGAGCCGACAGGGAGTCGAGCTCGGCAGCGGTGATCTTCCCTGCCTTCTCCATCTGCTGAAGTACCACATTGCGACGCTGACGCGTACGCTCATTCTGACGCACGGGGTTGTAGAAGGATGGATTCTTCACCATCCCCACCAGCGTGGCGGCCTCCTCGATCTTAAGATCCTTAGGCTCTTTGCCGAAATAAACATGTGCCGCCGACTTAATGCCGACAGCGTTGTAGAGGAAATCAAACTGGTTGAGATACATCTTGATAATCTCATCCTTAGAGTAATAACGCTCGAGTTTAACAGCTATCATCCACTCGATTGGCTTCTGGATGGCACGCGAGAAGATATTGGTGCTTGTGGGAGAATAGAGCTGCTTGGCGAGCTGCTGAGTGAGCGTAGAGCCGCCTCCGGCATTCTTATTACCCATCAGTAGAGTCTTGAAGAGTACGCGACCAAGACCTCGGGCATCTATGCCTGAATGCTCCAGGAAGCGCACATCCTCTGTTGCGATAAGCGCATCGACCACGTAGGGCGACACCTCATCGAAATCGGCATACACTCTATTGCCCGTGCCGGTGAAATAGCGCCCAATCTCCTTGCCGTCAGCCGAGTAAAGCACAGAGGCAAAGCGGTCTGTAGGATTTTTCAGTTCCTCTACCGGAGGCATATAGCCTATCACTCCGTTGTAGACAAGGAATAGAAAGAGGAAGATGGCTCCAATACCGAGCCCGAATATAACCCACATAGTAGCTATGAGGCCACGATGGGTGCGAGGTTTGGATTTTTGGTCTGTGTTTTGCATCAGTTACAGATTGGCTTGCAGCCGGATTTCAATCGTATAAGTGACAATCTCCGTAATTTAGTGCAAAATTACTACATTTTGCCGAATTTCACCGAAAATGCCTCCATAAATCCACGGGAGTGTGGAGATTTCACATATTTCCCATATTCAACTCCCAAATCAAACCGTTGACTGTCGATTTGGTGTCAATGCCTGCCGTTCAATTTACTCCGTTTAACGTGCGGTAGCCCTCAGGGCGAGGATCGCTGACCACTACCGGCACTCCGGCCACACTTCCGGCAACTCTTGCTATCGTCTTAGCGGCCTCAGCACGAGCTCTCCTGACATCGCCACGGCCATACACCGTGCGAAGGAAACTCTTGGCAGCTGCCGTTTTCACCCGGTTCTCCTCTGCGGTTGTCATGTTGCTACTGCCGAGGAAATTCTCATTCCAAGTGTCGATCACCTCGTAGGCTCCGGGAGCATCAGACTCTGTGACCCTTATACGCTCCGGTGGCAATGTGAGGAAGAGTGTGTCATTGCGCAGCGAGGCAGCAATGCTGTCGGCATCAAAGAGTATGGCGGCGTTGACCCTCATTTTGGCAAAGATATGCTTCTTCCCTATGCGGGCTTTGATGGGAAAATCCTCAACAATCTCCACACTGCACAGCTCCATCACTCCACGCAGATCGGTAGCGACTGCCGGAGTCATCCTCACCGGCTCTGCCTCAGGGCTATTCTTAAGATAGAGCACAACCCAGACTGCTACGGCCGCAATGCCAACCGCCACCAAGAGCCGGAGTATCGAAATCGTATTGCTCACCTTTGTCATATCTGCCCACTTTAGAATTTATCCAACGCCCGTTTCAAAGCCTCACCGGAGTGGACTCCGAGCCTTTAATCACACCCTCGGGGCGCTTCCCTGCAGGTGTCCCCGGTGCATATTTGAGCCGGATATCGATGCCATGATTTTTTGCGAATGTTTCAAAGAACGTGTCGAGACGATCCCTGGCTGCAGCGCGCAGCGAGTTTTCAAATGTAGGGTCACTTGCCACCTCCTCCTTCAGCGCCGCACTCATAGCCTCCTTAAGGCGTGCGCGCTCCGAAGCATCTATCTGCGAACGCAGCCCGGTGACACGATAATGTTCCTCGGTGATACCTATGTCCCTCCCCTCCACTTCAACCTCTATCGGTGGAAGCGTGATCTCTATCGTATGACTGTCAATCACCTTGATATCATCCTGCGAAAGATTGGAGAGGTCGATATAGGCATTGAGATAGGTATTGTAGCTGTAGGCAGCTTTTCGTGTGCCCGGTTTTAGAGTAGCCACGAGAGCCGAGAGGGTCTGGCGCGCCCCTTTTGCTTCTGAGAGAGAAAGGTCGTCGATGGTCGCCATCTTCTTGACGGTCATCCTCGAGAGCACCATCTTCTGCACGACGCGCAGATCGCTGCTAAACCGCTCGCGATCCACCTGCTCCTCCTTTCGGCAACCTGTTATCACCATTAAGGGGAGTAAGACAACGAGCAGCAACCATCTACGCCACATCCTTTTCTACTTTTTTTAATCAGACGTTTCTCAACATCCCTAAAATCTCGGGAGCAAGAACTCAGAGACGGCGGGCACCGTCAGAAATCACTACATCATATATTTTGGGTTTGTGGCCGAAACGCTTCTCAAACTTCTCAGTGACAGTAGCCTCAAACTTATCCTTGAGGTCGTCAGCGACAAGATTGATTGTGCAGCCGCCAAAACCGCCACCCATGATGCGTGAACCGGCGACGCCACACTCCTTTGCCACCTCGTTGAGATAGTCAAGTTCCTCACACGACACCTCATAGTCCTGAGAGAGACCCTGATGCGTTTCATACATCTTCCGCCCCACGGTAGCGATGTCGCCCCGCTCAAGGGCATCGCAGACGGCAAGCACCCTCTGCTCCTCCTCGAGAACAAACTTAGCCCGGCGGTAGTCCTCCTCAGTGAGATCACCCTTGGCATCTTCGAGCATCGCCATATTTGCGTCGCGCAGTGTCTCTACACCCAGGTGCGCAGCCACGCGTTCACACGATTCCCGCCTCTTATTGTAGGGGGAGTCGACAAGTTCATGCTTCACTGCTGAATCCACAAGCACCAGCGAGTAGCCGTCGAGCTTGAAGGGATAATATTTGTGGTCAAGCGAGCGGCAGTCGAGGCGAATTAGGCAATCCTTCTTGCCAAACACGGAGGCAAACTGATCCATGATGCCGCAATTGACACCACAATAGTTGTGCTCTGTAGACTGTCCGATTTTTGCAAGTTCAAATTTGTCGATAGAGTTGGAGTTGAAAAGGTCGTTGAGTGCAAAAGCGAAACA
This sequence comes from uncultured Staphylococcus sp., assembly GCA_964619395.1. GTDB lineage: Bacteria > Bacteroidota > Bacteroidia > Bacteroidales > Muribaculaceae > Duncaniella. The sequence continues at coordinate 6,820 of CAZUEY010000050.1, forward strand.
CGACTCGAGAGCTGCCGACGAGGAGAGACCCGCACCGAGTGGCACATCACCGGCAAAGGCTGACTGAAAACCGCCAACCTTACCACCTCGCTTTATTATCTCGCGACACACTCCGAACACATAGCGCGCCCACTGCTGCGAGGGTGCATCCTCCTCCTCGAGGCCAAATTCAGCGCGCTCGCCGAGATCGATCGAGTAGAGACTGACCCGATCGCCTCCGGTTGGGCGGATAGCTGCCATTATCACCTTATCTATAGCTCCCGGAAACACATATCCGCCATTGTAGTCAGTGTGCTCCCCTATCAGATTTATGCGGCCTGCCGAGCTATAGAGAGCGGCATCGCCCCCGAACTCGCTTTCAAATGCCTTGATAACCTTTTCTTTAAGCTCCATTTTTCAGTATGATTTTGTCAGAACATTTTATCAGGATAAACCCCTTCACTGTGAAGTTTTGCAAACTTCTCTACCACGCCGGGACGGTCGGCTGCATAAGTGACGCCAAACCATTTTGAATCTGTGTCGAGCACCTTCACGGTAGCCTCTCCGTTGTGGATCAGCGTGTCGACCACCATCGGGATAAAATATTCTGATTTTGGCTGTTCGAGATTTTTATCGAGGAATGTGCGGAACTCTCTCTCCGAATAGTCGAAATAGTCAGGTGTGAAGCCCCAGAGATTCATCGACACCGGAGTTGCTGGATCAAGCTTCTGCTCTGCGCCGGTTTCGTCAGTAAACACTATCTCCCCCTCCGGCGAATAGGAGATTGCGGTGCGCTCCACCACACCTGTGAGATTGCCGTCGGGGCCTTTTGAGCACACACCGCGCGACACGGAGCCATTTTCGGTCATCGTGTTGCCGACACGGAATCCTACCATCGAATAGTCTCCCTTGCGGTCGCGTTTGCGCATCAGATCCTCAGCTATCACCCTGAAAGCATCGCGCCCATAGAAATCGTCGGCATTGATCACGGCGAAAGGCTCGTTGATCACCTCAGCGCCCATCATCACCGCATGGTTGGTGCCCCAGGGCTTTGTGCGGTCTGCCGGACACTCATATCCTTCCGGGAGTTTGTCGGTCGACTGAAACACCAACTCCACCGGGATATGCCCCTCATACTTGGAGAGTATCTTTTCGCGGAAATCTTTTTCAAAATCCTTGCGGATCACAAACACTACTTTACCGAATCCTGACTTGATGGCATCGTAGATGGAATAATCCATGATAGTCTGGCCCTGAGGACCGAGAGGATCCAACTGTTTGAGACCGCCATAACGGCTTCCCATGCCGGCGGCGAGTACTAAAAGGGTGGGTTTCATAACTGAATACTATATCGTTGTGAATTTAAATTTTATCTTTTCGTCATACTTCTCCCCTTCTCTTAAGGTGGTAGAGGGAAAGTCCGGGTGATTGGGGGCATCCGGGAAAGCCTGACACTCAATAGCAACACCGTCATAGTCCTGATAGTTCTGCCCCGAAATGCTTTTATCGCATCCGGCGAGCCAGTTGCCGGTATAAATCTGTACACCGGGCTGACTGGTGCTAACAGTGAGCATTATCCCTGATTTGCGCGACAGCAGTTGAGCTACCTCGCGGGTACACCCCTTGACATAGTCATCCACCACCCAGCAATGATCATAACCTTTGCACACCTTGAGAGTGGGCATATCGGCGAAAATATCTTTTCCTATAGGTTTGAAGTCGCTGAAATCCATTGGCGTGCCCTCTACCGGGAGACGACGCCCGGTGGGTATCTGAGTGTCGTCAAGTTCGAGATAGCGTGAGGCTGCGAGCTTCAATTCCTGATCGAATATTTGGCCGGAGGCCTCACCGTCGAGATTGAAATAGCAGTGGTTGGTAAGATTTACTATAGTATCGCCGGAGCCGGTGGCCTCAAGTGATAGTGTCAGTTGGCAGTCTTCGCTCCAGTTATAGATTGCGCTTGCGGTAAGCTCGGAGGGATACCCCTCTTCGCCATCGGCCGAACGGTAGGTGAACTTTACACCGTCTGCCATCTCCTCTGCTTCCCAAAGCCGGTTCTGAAACCCTTCGGGGCCTCCATGGAGGGCATTGGGTCCATTGTTGCAGGCGAGCTTATACTCCTTGCCGTCGAGGCTGAAGCGGCCGCGCGCTATGCGGTTGGCGAAGCGCCCGGGAATCTTCCCGAAACAGGGACCGTCGCAGATATAAGAGGCCGGATTCTCATATCCGAGCGCCACATTTACCAGCCGGCCCTCCCGGTCAGGGACGAACAGCGATACAATCCCCGCACCGAGCGACGAGAGCGTCACCGATGCTCCCAGGGAATTGGTGAGCGTGAAGAGCATTATCTCTCCACGCTCACTATTGAAGGATTTCTTTGATATTTCAATCATAAACTTCTTTTGTGTGAGTCTGTTGCAGCCATCAAAGCGCTATCTTGGCCACAAGATTCCTTCCATCGGTGGTGATCACCTGGAGCAGATAGACACCATGGTTGCCATGCAGAGGCACTATCTGGGAGCGGAGGCTCTCGGAGATCACCTGACCCTTCATGTCGTAAAGACGCGCACCTGCTACATTGTCATTGCTTATCACTATGGCTCCATCGGTCACATAGTAGCGCAGACCTTCAGCCTCAGGGGCTGTCACAGAGTCAATTGCGCCATTTGCACCTTCGGCATAGACTTTGGCATAGAAGTCATAGACGCGGATGCCGCCATTGTTTTTTGAGCCGGAGTTGAAGAATTTTACCGTGATAGGCTTGGCAGAAGCTGGGATACCGGCATTGGCCATGAGGTCCCACCCCACAAGGGTGGTCTTGGAGAGTTTTTCGCTCGTCCACGTGTGCTCCTGTTCACCCTCGACCTGCCATTTCACTGTCAGATAGCGGCCGCCGGTGAAGTGTACGTTGGCTTTGAGTTCGAGAAGCGACGGGAGTTTCCAAACGAGTGCGCCGTCGCGCTCCACATTGACAGCCCCTTTAGTGCAACCTGACGGCACTGAGCCCTTCTCGTCATACTGGGGATCCCATACGGTTGCATAGCTTGCGCCGGACTCTACCACTACTACTTCACGGAGATCTTCGGGAAGCGCATCGATCTGATCCTGGATATGATACCAGTCGCCGGTGAGCACCCTATTGGCGATTTCGAGGGTGATACGGCCTGAGAGGCTTACATCGCTCATCCCTCCTGTCGCAGTGACTCTATACGAGCCTTCTTCAACAGGAACGCCACTGATGGTCAATCTGTTGCCGGAGATTGAAGTGGTGAGACCGTTGGGAAGGTCGAGCACGGTGAAATCAGTAGCTCCACCACCATATTCAAACACTATATCCTCGATTGCCGTGTCGTAGAACACAGTCTGCGACGCATTTCCGGTCACACAGACAAGGGTTGCGGGCGCTACGGTAGATACTTTTACATTGATAGTGAGCGTTGATTCGCTCTCGCCGCCAACGGTGGTAACCGTCACGGTAGCGTCTGCCTCAGGTGTGCCTGAAACAGTCACTGTGTTGTTTTCCACATCCTTGGTCACAGTGAGTCCATCGGCGCCTGCCACAGTGACATCGGTTGCGGCACCGCCCCACTTGATAACCACCTGCTCCATCTCTGTACCTTTATATATAGTCTGCTCGAGACTTCCGGACATAAGATAGAGACGTCCTGAAGTTGCAACGCCGCTCTCGAAAGCGCCCATATCGGCTCCGTCGCCGTTATAGTCAATGGTCACGGCCGGAAGCACTGTGAGTTCAAGGCCTGCCTGAGCTGCCTCAGCCTCGGTCATGAAGTTGGCGGGGAGGAAATCCTTGATAATCTGGCCGGCATCCACGAATTTGCTCCCGGGAATGAGGCGTGCGAAATCGTTTTCAGGGAGGGAGCCGTCAGGCAGACGGTCTGCCTTGGCCGCACTCTCAAGAAGAGAGATGAATTCCGAGGAGTGATCCTGAGCATAGACTTTCACCTTGTTGACCTTATTGCCATCCTTTATGGGGTCGCAGCCGTCGATGGTGGTCCAGCTGTTATATTCCGTGTCAGGCATACGGAAACCCTCCTTTGTCTCGGAGAGAAACTCATGGTTGAGAGTCACCGGCTTGAACCCGACACAGTTACGGATATACATGGTGCCAAACTGAAACACTGTAGGGAAGCGATAGTTGAAGTCGTTGCCCCAGGCTACATTGTTAAGCAGATACATTGCCTCGTAGGCATTGTTCTGGTCGAAGCCTTTCCTGTAGTTGTTGAACGAAACACAGTTTTTCACCAAGTGTGAGCCGGTAGACTGGCTGAAAGCTGCGCCGCCGGCGCTACCGCCACCACCAAGCTTAAAACCATTGCCGTTGCCGGGTGTCTGATTGCCGTTTTTGTCGTAGGCAGCATTGAAGGCGTAGCAGTTGTCGATCACCACAGGGTGGTAGACCATATAGAGGTCCCAGTTGTCGTCGCTATTGTTCCAGGCGCGGCAACCATGGAACTCTGTGCCGGGGCCGGGGAAGAGCTTGCAGGCAAAACCGTCGGCATCTCCGCCGTCGTCTGAGCCGCCGCCAAACACTGTGGCATCATAGTTATTGTAGGAGTCACAGTTTATCACCTTGTTGCCACGACAGTATGCATAGCCGGGGTTGAAGGCCGGTTGCCCTGTCCCGGGGAGCGATTTGAATTCCTCGATAGCCCAGTCCTTGAACATACCTATCTGCAGACCGGTGTCGTTGTTGTCGCGGAACACACAGTTTTCAAATATGTTGTAGCTCCCCTCCACCTTCACACCGTTATCTTTAGCGTTTTGGAAAGTGATACCTTTCACATGCCAGTAGTTGGCCCAGTAAGGGAAATACATGCAGCGTGCCATCTTGAAATCGTTGGCCGTAGCAGGATTCATGTTTGTACCGTCGAGGATCACATCGCCGTCGCCATATGCGAAGAGCTTGATCCTTCGAGTCTCATCGGTGTCTTTCTGGGGCACTTTGATGCGCTCGGTAAGGTTATAGGTGCCTCCGTGCACATAGATCGTACCTCCGGGTTCTACCGCCTCAACTGCCTTACCCACAGTTGCAAAGGGGGCAGACGCCGACCCGTCGTTACTGTCAGAGCCGTCAACAGCCACATAAAGAGTGGTCTGTGCGGCCAAACCCATTACTCCGCCAAGCATAGCGAAAGTAAGAGTAAAGATTTTTTTCATGGTATGAAATGATATATGATAGAATTTGCTTTTTGCCGTCAGCCGACAGCGTGTGTGTCATAGTCTTCCCCTCACTTCGAAGGTATCAGAAGAAATAAGCCACGCGCACATCGAGAGTGCGGTTGCGTGCACTATAGTCAGTCAGGATCTTGGTTTTCAGAGCGTAGGTCATCCCCCAGGTATAGGAGGCCGAGATCTGCCAGCGTTTGAGGATCTCAACGCCGCCACCCACTGTAAGCCCTAAGTCGCCGCCCGAAAATTTCATTGCCTCACACTTGCTGTGGGCAAGCTGAATATTGAACACCGGACCGCCATACACGAATGGCGCCACATAGTCTTCAAGTCCCTGAAGACGTGTATATTTGAATTTCAAGTTAAAGGGTATTTGCAAGTTGTGGATATAGAGGCGTTCATTGCCATAACCTTGCGACGCCCACATCTCAAAGTTGCCCATATCGAGCTTCGCTCCGAGTTGCTCATAATAAAGGCCGAACTGCACGCCGAAACCTATGCCCGGAAACATCATTTCGCCCAACACGCCGGCCGACTCACCGAAACCTCGACCCACAGTAAGGATGTCTGACTGCTTGAATTTCAGCCCATTGCTATTGATTCCGGCAGTCGCTCCCCAGCGAAACTGAGCCATGCTCTCCACACTGCCGCAGAGCGCAGCGATAGCTATTACTATCAGCAATATCTTTCTTTTCATATTGAATATCAAACTTTTAATAAAAGCCTCAAACTTTTTTTCACGGCCATATACCCCACAAAGATACAACTTTTTTATATAATATCCTTGATTGGCCTCTAAATTATCGCTAACTTTGCCTTCGGTTTGAGCCTATTGTGATCAACCCTCACGAATTAAATTTTTAACCCTATCATACCATTCTGTAAAAGATGAAAAAATTTATCATCGTGGCAGCGGCTCTGGCTATCGCAGCCGGCGCGAGCTCCAAAGATAAAAAGACTGAAGACGACTCTACCGGTGGTTTCACTTTCACCGATGTGAAAGTTGTCAAGACCACTCCCGTGAAAGACCAGAATAAGACCGGCACTTGCTGGTGCTTCTCGGGCCTTTCATTTCTCGAAGATGAAATCCTCCGCAAAACCGGCAAGGAGACTGACCTGAGCGAGATGTGGGTGGTGCGCAACTGCTACAACGACAAGGCTGACAAGTATGTGCGCATGAATGGCGCAGTGAATTTCGCTCAGGGTGGTAGCACTCTCGATGTTCCCTACGTATGGTCTAATTATGGTATCATGCCTGAAGAAGCATATAAGGGGCTCGGTTACGGCGAGGATAAGCACGACCATGCCGAACTCAGCAGCGTCCTCACCTCCTACACCAACTCTGTCAATAAGTCGCGTAAAAAGTCGACTGCCTGGAAGAAGGGCCTCAACGGAATCCTCGACGCATACTTCGGCGAAGTACCCGAAACTTTCGTTGTCGACGGTGTCACCTACACCCCTAAGAGCTATGCCGATTCGCTCGGACTCAACATGGCCGACTATATCCCTGTCACCTCTTTTACCCACCACCCCTTCTACCAGCCTTTTGCTGTAGAGGTTGCCGACAACTGGCTCTGGGAGAAATACCACAATGTGCCCCTCGAAGAGATGAAGGCTATCGTCGACAACGCTATCGACAATGGCTACTCCGTAGCTTGGGCTGCTGATGTCAGCGAGCCAGGGTTTAAGTGGGACAAAGGCTATGCCGTCATCCCCAAAAAGAAACTCGAAAAGGATATGACCGGCACTGAGCTTGCCCGCTGGGTCAAACTCTCCGATCGCGACCGTGAGGCTGAAAGCAACAAGATCACAGGTCCCTGCGAAGAGATCGAGGTGACTCAGGAACTCCGCCAGGAAATGTTCGACGCTCAGCAGACCACCGACGACCATGGCATGGTGATCGTAGGTAAGGCTGTCGATCAAAAGGGCAATAAATATTATAAGGTGAAAAATTCATGGGATACCAACCAGGTTTACGATGGCTTTTTCTATGTGTCTGAGCCCTATTTCCTCGCAAAGACCATCGATATCCTCGTGAATCGCGAAGCTATCCCCGCCGAAATTGCTCAGAAAATGAATCTATAAGTTACCGTTTTATAGAAAAACTGTAACCGAGGCACTCCTCTCGCCGACATTTGCGGGAGTAGTGCCTCGGTTGTTTTTTCAATACCGGTAAGTGCAAAACTATGACTCGGTTTCTGAAGGAGCTTAGCTCTTTCCGGCTGCCAGACGCCGGGCCTCCCTACGCTTGGCTATGTTTACCATCAACATACCGGCGATAATCACAACCATTGCCACTACCTGCAGCAGCTTTATGGAGGCTACATGCATCACCACCGATGCGATCATTGCAACTACAGGCACCAGATACTGATACATCGACACCAGTTCACTACCTATCAGTTTTTCTGCCGGGTTGATGAGGAAATAGGAAAGGAAAGTAGGGCAGAAGAGCACAAACATGATACATCCCCAGGCCTTCCACGAAAATTCATGAAATATCCTCGCCTCCGGAAACTGCCCTACCAGGAGCAACATTGGCAGACAGGCCATCAAAAATACCCACCGAAGCATCGAAACAGGGTGGTAGCGGTGCATCGGGCCTTCAAGTATCACCAGATAAAAGGCATAGCAGAGCGTAGAGGCGAGCGCAAGCAGATTGCCAAGGAGGTTGTGGTCGCCTCGCTCTCCACCATGACCGGTCACTATTACAATATATGCCCCTATGAAGGCCACTATCACTCCGCTGACCTCAAGCCATGAGGTGCGCTTATGCTGAAAGAGCACTCCGATCACGAGCACAAACACCGGCGGGAAAGTCATGATGATCGACACATCTATCGGGTTGGCATACCGGAGCGAGAGATTGAAGAGATACATGAAGAGAAACAGCCCCAAGGCTCCTCCGAGAAATATCCTGAGATAGTCGTGGCGCGCTATCCGCTCGGTCTTGATGAAAATCGAGGCTATCCACATGAGCAGGCAGCCTCCGCCGAGACGGAATATCGTGACATCTACCGCACTCATCCAATGCGGTATAAGTATCTTTACTACCGGTATATTGACACCGAAAAATATCGTTGAGAGCAATATCAGTGCATTGCCGAGGAGATTTCTCCTCAGTTGCGAACCTTCAGCGGCCGCAGGCGTGGGTTTTTCATTTTCTGCCATAATTGTTGGTTGTTTTTAAAATTTTCCCCCTCATCCCTTATACCTATATTATAACAGCCGGGGCACTTAAATGGTTGAAAGATTTTGACCGGCAATTTCCGATGACCGCCCCCTTTGTCTGCCGGGATTTTTCGTAACTTTGCCCTCAGCGAATTGCATCATGAAGATCCATCTTTTCAACCCCGAAAACGACCTCGCACTGGCAGCCGGATGTTCCAATTACACACCCCCGCCCCATGCTGCAGCCCTCCACCACGCCGGCTCTCTTCTCCCTCTCTGGTGGGCGGAGGATGGCGATGCCATTGTCATCCCGGACGATTTCTGCAATATTGCCCCCGACGTGGCAACCAAACTTGGGTTGAAATGCGATTTTCTCCCCGCTCGCCGCATCCCTTCATCCTCCTCGACCCTCCCTCCCGACGCACTCCCCTCCCCATGGGGCTGGAGCGACGATGCAGTGCGTCAGTTGAGCAAGGCAGGCGTGGAGTGCGGCCTTCCCACCCCTGAGGTGATAGCTACCCATCGCCTGCTGAGCCACCGTCGCAGCAGCATAGCGATCCTTCGCGAACTTAGCACTGCTCTTGGCGTGCAGTTCCCGCTCCCGATGGAAGTCACAGACCCTCAGCAGGTAGTGGAATTGGAAAAACTCACACCCGGCTGCTTCATCAAGTCGCCATGGTCAAGCAGCGGACGCGGGGTGTTCTGCGCCCTCACCCTCCCTGAAGCGGCACTCTACGACCGAGCCGCCGGCATCATCAACCGTCAGGGGAGCGTGATGGTGGAGCGCGGCCTCGAGAAGATCCTCGACTTCGCCGCCCTCTTCAACTGCAATCCCTCAGCCAACCGCGCAAACACTGCCGTAAGCTTCGAGGGACTCTCTATCTTCAAAACCGAACTGAGGGGAATGTACAATGGCAACGTCGTGGCCCCGCAGGCTCTCCTCCGGCAGATGCTTGGCCGCTACATCGACTTATCCCGGCTCGACTCCATCATCAGTGGTTTGGAGCGGGTGCTCTCCCACCTCATCCCCCCGACTTTCAGCAGCCACTGCGGAGTCGACATGATGATCTACCGCGAGAATGGTGAGTTCAGGATCCACCCCTGTATCGAGCTGAACTTGCGCATGACCATGGGGGTGGCAGCCATGAATATCTGCCGACGGCTCAAACTCAACTCTCCCCACTTTCTGGCATGGCACCACAGCAGCAACGGCTCATCCCGCGCCCACCTGCCTCAGGGCGAATTGCTTCTGCCACCGGCCGAAGGGTTTTCGCTTATACTCTCATCAGATCTCCTTTAGAGCCTGCCCCATAATATATGTTAACGCTGAGGTCGCATATCTCGGAGGGATTTTGGAGTTGG
>CAZUEY010000051.1:0-16257 GCA_964619395.1 uncultured Staphylococcus sp.
CCTCCGAGATATGCGACCTCAGCGTTAACATATATTATGGGACAGGCTCTTAAAAAAAACACCAACGGCATCGGATGATTTCCGATGCCGTTGGCTTCTCTCATATATCGGGAGATATAACTTTACTTTTTGGAGTTCATGAGCTTTTTGAGCTCTTTTTTGTTTAGTTTTACTTTGTATTTGTCGCGGAGAGAGGCAACCCACTGTTTTTCAAGCTCCTGTTGGTAGTCAGTGGTCACAGTGCCTTTCACGTCGGCAGCCTCTTCAGGTTCATTGATAACCTTGCCATCATAAGCGAACCACGCCACCCACTTCCCGGGAGCCGAAGGCTTCTCACCTCCGAAAGCCACATTATCTACGATAGCATTGTCACCTTTGCCTGTCACTACCCGCTCAACCTTGATGTTGTTTCGACCGAAATTCTCGCGGAGCTTCGGCGCTACCGAGTCAGAGGCTATGGGGTTGGCCGCGAGGTAATTCTGAGCAGCTTGAGCTATTGAATCAGAGGTCGTGAAGATCACACATCCCTTGTAGTGGGGCTTTTTCCAAGCATATTTCTCGTGATTGGCCTTGAAGAAGTTCTCCAGACCTTCGGTGTCCTTAGCGGAGCGATCCCACACGTTGCGGTCGCTTACCTCAAAGAGGAGTATGCCATCACGGTATTCATCCACGAGATTACGATATTCTGTGTTGGTGTCATAAAGATTGGCTCTGAAACGGTCTTCACTTAACTTATCAAGATATGTGAAGGTCTCTTGATAGAGGGTGCTGAACGCATCCGCACCCCCTGCCTTGGTGTTTTCGGGAATCGATGCAACCACTTCTGATAGAGAGATCTTATCCGGTCCTGCAACGATAACAGGGGTAGCGTCAGCAGCTATCATTTCAAATGCTTCTGCAGGCGTGGGGGCTGCATCCATGCGGTCTTTAAACGAGAGAAGGGCAGCGGAGTCTACTTTGATACCATACTCCTGACGGAATCTGTTCAACAGTTCGCGCTGAGGTGCGCGGGAGCGGACAATGGCTGCTTTGAGAGCCGGTGTAGCCTCTTCAAGGGTCTCTATATCTTTGTGGCCGAGTGTCTGGACTATATGGTAGCCAAAGATGGTGGTGAAGGGTTTGGAAATCTCCCCATCATTAAGGCTGTAAGCCACCTCTTCAAATTCTTTTACCATTTCACCGCGACCAAATGCACCGAGCTTCCCACCCGCTATCGCTGAGCCCGGATCCTCGCTTTCCTTGATAGCTATGTCGCTGAAATCGCCCCCTGCCATGAGCAGAGAGTAGATGGAGTCGATCTGTGCCTTCTTCACTGCCTGTTCCTCATCCGAAAGGTCGCGAGTGACTTTGAGTATATGCCGGGCTTCCACTTTTCCGGGGTTAGGTTTTTCATCCTCTACCCTTATGATGTGGAAACCATAGGGGGGATCAGCTACCACTTCTGAAATCTCACCTACAGGGGTTTCGTAGGCTGCTTTCTCAAAGAGATAGGGGAAGCGATTGACTCCCATATAACCCATTGAGCCACCATTGGAAGGTGCTGAGGGGTCAGAGGAGAACTTGCGTGCCATATCGGCAAAGTCAGCTCGACCGGCAATGATTTCAGTGCGGATACTGTCGAGAAGCGAGCGATTGTGTTCGCGCTCATCGAAATTGCTCCCCAGAGGAAGCATGATGTGGCTCACAAGGCGTATGGTGGCCATGCGGTCGTATGATTCCTTTATAAGGCGTGCTTCAACGAGAGAGTCCTGCATGTAGGGCTTCGCAAGATCCTTGCAATAACCTTCAAATTCTTTTGCAAACTCCGGTGTCTTGTCGAGTCCTTCTGCCTCTGCCTCTGCGACTTTCATTTTGTAGACGGTAAACATATCCACATACTCGTCGAATGACTGAGGCGAGAGCTGCTGGGTGTTGTTTTTATTGTAGAGATATTCAAACTCGCTGCGATGGATATCCTTGCCGTTGACAGTCATCACGACCGGGTCCTGGCTCGATTTGGCTGCCGATGCCGAAAGTATAGCGGCTGCTACGGCTGCAAAAATTAGCGGGTGTTTCTTCATCAGTTTCGTATATTGTTGTTTAGTAATATCGGTGTCATGGAGGCTTTTCAGCAGTTGAGGCTATGGAGCCAACTGTGCCCTAACCAATAAACGACTATAGCGCCGCTTTATTGTTGACAAAGCCTGTCAATATCCTTAAATAAATTGATATTATCGCGAATCCAGTCATCATCCTTTTCCCACCACCTCAGTCTCATGAGTTTTTCGACTTGGGTGTCAGTAAACCGGCTGCGCAATTGCCGCGCAGGCGCTCCACCCCACACGGAAAAAGGTGGAATGTCTTGAGTGACCACGCTATTGGCTCCGATAATGGCACCGTCGCCTATCGTTATCCCCTGGCAGATAGTGACATGCGCTCCTATCCACACATCGCTTCCAATCTTAGTTTCCTTGTAGGCTTCAAAGAAGTTTTCGTCAGAGAGACTCCCCTCGAGATATATTTTGGGCGATGTGCTTGCTATCGTTCGGGTTGGGTGAGCCCCGATTCCGGCCACGCATCCCGGGCCTATGGAGGTGAAGGAGCCGATAACTGTGTGACCAATAAATGAATTGTTGTTGATATAAGAGTGTCGTCCCAGTGTGCAGTCAAACACTTGGCTGAAATGGCCTATCCCATTGTCGCCAAGCAGTTTCGTACGGTCTATCAATGCGTGATCTCCTATCCAGCAGTCCCTGTGGCGCATCCTCAGCATCATCAGCCGCAGTCCGTTGGGGAGGTGTGCAGCCACTTTCCGGCATATTTTTGAGAGGACATTTTTCATGATTCCGTACAAATTAGTTGAGAGCTATATTCTCTTCTCAGTTTCCTTTGTTGGGTAGAAACCGTTGGAGTATCGAGAGATTGCGCAGCCTCTTTAGGAAAAGTCGTGTAGGACTGTCGAAAATGTAGAGGGTAGCAACCAAAATAAGTGAAAACACACATATTTCTCCCAACTCGAGCCCCATGCAGAGATAGAGGTCGGAAGGGTGGGGGATAAGGGAGAAGATGTAGGCCACCCCGGCCCAGACGAAGCAATAGATTCCGGTGACTTTCAGATTCTTAATAATGTATGGCTTGCAGGAGCTTTTGAATCCATCCTTAAACACGAAATAGGGCTTCCAGCAGTAGATGATTATAAACACACTCGCAAGCGTCCCTAAGAGAACACCGTTGAGGCCCATAAACGATCCCAATACCACCGACACTCCGGCACTGATAGCCCCCTCGGCAAGGGGTGCCCAGATATCGCGATAGAGGCCGAAGCCGGTGATGAAGGCTCCGATATTGAGCCGCTGAAGGTTAAGAAAGAACGTGACTACAAGGATCCACAGAGTAGACTCAGGCAATATGTATTCCGACCCTACCCAGAAGGTTATGAAATCAGGCGTAAGTACCCACAGACCAAAGCAGAGAGTGCCGCCAATCCATATCTGCGACGATAGTAACTCATAGAGGATGGTGAGATTCTTGTTGTTGTCACCCTCGGTGACGAGATGACCCACTCCGGCGTTGAGCCCATTATAGACCGATGTCAGAAGCATCGTCAATCCGGTGATGATTATCAGGTAGTTGCCATAGAGAGCCACGACGGTGAGCGATGTGAAGGCGTAGATCAGAAGTGGCGACATCTGTGTCATCGCAAACGATCCGATCTTGTGGAAGAAGAGCTGTTTTATCTTCTTTGAAAATTCGGGATATTTGCTGCTTAGCGATTTGTAAGACTGCTTGACAACCTCAAGATAGGGGAACGATTTTCTTACCATCACCCTCAGGGCTATGGACCCTATAAATGCAAAAAGCCCTTCAAATATCAGCCACCAGACATAAGCGTTCTCCATATAGGCCACGGCCAAAATCTGCACCAGCACCTTTACTACCATCACGGATTTAAAGGCGTAGAACACCTTGTAGTCCTCCTGATTTGCAGTCAGTACTACCTGTGAATAGTTCACAAAGTAGCCTAAAAGTGCACTGAACAGCAGCACGCCAAATGAGGCATAGGCATACCACAGCGGAAGCTGGATTTTTGCAAAAATCCAAGGGAAGAAGCACATCAATAAGACGGCCCCTGCAATAATTAGCAAAGCGATGCGGCGATAAAGATGCCGCTGGAGAGTCACGATCTCGCTGACAGTGCTATGGTCATTGTCGTGAAGGGGCTTATATAGAGTGAAACCTGCTGCCACATTGATCCCAAGCTCTGCGAGATTGAGAAATTGCAGCAGATTCATGGCCGTGGTGTTGAGGCCGAGGATTTCTGTGCCGAGATATTCGAGGAAGATTTTTCGTGAATAAAACTGCAAAAAAAGGTTGACAACATAGAAGCATAGGGCTACTACGCTGTTTTTCAACGATTTTTCAGTACGCGAATTATCTTGTTTCATACTCGGTGTCAGCTACCTTTTCATGGGGAAATATCCGCCATGCTTCGCTTTCAGATGCATGACGGATATTCTCTGATGGGTTTTCGACAAACACTTGCCTTATCGCTGCGATGCGCTATAGTTGGGAGCTTCGCTTGTGATAGCTACGTCGTGGGGATGGCTCTCGGCCACACCTGCGTTGGTGATACGGGTGAATTTGGCATCGTGGAGCTCTTCGATGTTGTGGGCTCCGCAGTAGCCCATACCTGAACGCAGACCGCCAAGCATTTGATAGACAACTTCGTAGAGAAGCCCCTTGTAGGGTACTCGAGCTGCGATACCTTCGGGAACAAGTTTCTTGGTGTCGGTCTCGTTGGCCTGGAAGTAGCGATCCTTCGACCCCTTCTCCATTGCTTCGAGCGAGCCCATGCCGCGATATGATTTATACTTACGGCCATTGAAGATAATGGTGTCGCCGGGCGATTCCTCAACGCCGGCAAGCATACCTCCGAGCATCACACTGTAGGCGCCGGCTGCCAGAGCCTTGACTATGTCGCCCGAGTAGCGGATGCCGCCGTCGGCTATCAGGGGCACGCCTGTGCCTTTGAGCGCCTTGGCTACATCATAGACGGCGGTGAGCTGGGGAACACCTACACCGGCGATCACTCGGGTGGTGCAGATAGAGCCAGGACCGATGCCCACTTTCACACCGTCAGCACCATGTTCCACAAGGTATTTAGCTGCCTCACCGGTGGCGATATTTCCTACCACTACATCGATATTAGGATATTTCTTCTTCACGTTTTCAAGCACACTGATTACACCTTTGGAGTGACCATGAGCGGTGTCAATCACTATGGCATCTACTCCGGCATCGACAAGCGCGTCTACGCGATCCATGGAGTCGGCTGTGACACCCACACCGGCTGCCACACGCAGACGTCCCAACTTATCCTTGCAGGCGTTGGGCTTATCTTTTGCTTTAGTAATATCTTTATAGGTGACGAGCCCCACAAGGCGATCGTCAGAGTCTACTACCGGCAGCTTCTCTATCTTGTGCTGCTGAAGGATCTGAGCAGCCTCCTCGAGGTCTGTCGACTGATTGGTCTTGATGAGCCCCTCGCTTGTCATCACTTCATCAACCGGTCGGTTGAGGTTTTGCTCGAAGCGGAGATCGCGGTTGGTGACAATACCTCTGAGTTTCTTCTCATCGTCAACCACCGGGATACCACCGATATGATATTCTTTCATCATGTTGAGTGCATCGGCCACGGTGCTCCCGAGCTTGATGGTGACAGGGTCGTAGATCATACCGTTTTCGGCACGCTTCACGGCATGCACCTGACGAGCCTGCTCGGCAATCGACATATTCTTGTGGATCACACCGATGCCACCTTCGCGAGCTATCGCTATAGCGAGAGCTGACTCCGTGACGGTATCCATCGCTGCCGAGACTATCGGTGCGTTGAGAGTGATGTTGCGTGAAAAACGTGTGGTGAGATTGACTTCGCGGGGAAGAACATCCGAAAATGCCGGAATTAGGAGGACGTCGTCAAAAGTCAGACCGTCCATTTTGACTCTATCAGCAATAAATGACATATTACGATTAAAATTTATTGCGTGCAAAGGTAATCAAAAAAAATGGTATTACCTACTTCAAATACCAAAATTCCCAAATTTTCTATTACCATCCGCTTGCTCCTGAAATGCTCGGGAATTCTCCCTTTAAGCCGGAATTTTTTCCTAACTTTGCAACTGTTTTTTGCTGAATTTGTTTGAATGATTGTAAGAATATCAATTAACTATGAAATATCTCATTGTAGGTCTGGGAAATATTGGCGATGAGTATGCGAGGACCCGACATAATGTGGGCTTCAGGGTGGCTGACGCTCTCGCCGAAAGCTGCAACGCTACGTTTTCTAACGAACGCTATGGCGACATCGCACGTATGCGCGTGAAAAATGCCCAGCTTGTTGTGCTTAAGCCCTCTACATATATGAATCTTTCAGGCAACGCCGTGCGCTACTGGAAAGAAAAGGAGGGGATTGAGATTGAAAATATTCTTGTGGTGGTCGACGATTGTGCTCTCCCTTTCGGTGCCATCCGCATCAAGTCCGGCGGTAGTGATGCCGGCCACAACGGGCTCAAGAATATCGCTCAGATGCTTGGGACTCAGGCTTATCCACGCCTTCGTTTTGGCATTGGCAATGATTTCCCACGGGGGATGCAGATTGAGTACGTTTTGGGTAGATTCAGCGCCCGGGAGGAGACGCTTCTCCCGGAGAGGATCGGAGTCGCTGTCGACGCCGTGAAGACTTTCTGCCTTGCGGGGATCCAGACCGCTATGTGTAATTTCAACAATAAGTGACCCACTATGAACGAAGTGAGAGTTGACAAATGGCTCTGGGCCATGCGTATTTTCAAGACCCGCTCTGTGGCTACCGATGCCTGCAAGAAGGGGAGGGTGTTTGTGGGAGATGCTCTTGCAAAACCTTCGCGTACTGTCAAGCCGGGAGATGTTGTTAAGGTGAGGAAACCACCTGTCACCTACTCTTTTAAGGTGCTTGCAGTGACTCAAAACAGACTTGGAGCCAAACTCGTGCCGGAGTATATGGAAAACATCACCCCCAAGAGTGAGCTCGATTTGCTGGATCTGGTGAAAATCTCAGGCTTTGTGGATCGTCGCAAAGGTCTGGGGCGTCCTACAAAGCGCGAAGGGCGCGAACTTGCCGAGTTCACCGAGTCATTCTCCGATGGGTGGGATCTCGATTTTCTCGACGATTACGACGAAGAGGATGAGGAGTAGGCCTTAGCTTCTTACTCCTTTGAGTTTAGCCGCTAATCAGAGTCGAATTTCTTGCGGTAGAACATAAACTCGCGCCCAAGATATTTCTCACGCACGGTAGGATTTTCAGCCAGCTCTTCCGAGGTGCCCTGAAATAGGATTTTACCTTCAAAGAGAAGATAGGCTCTGTCGGTGATACGGAGTGTCTCCTGAGCGTTATGGTCAGTGATGAGAATGCCTATATTCCTCTCTTTAAGGTGATAAACCACCGATTGAATATCCTCTACTGCGATGGGGTCAACACCGGCAAAGGGCTCATCGAGCATGATGAATTTTGGGTTGATTGCCAGACATCGCGCTATCTCAGTGCGGCGTCGCTCGCCACCTGACAGCTGATCGCCGAGATTGCGGCGCACTTTCTCAAGATTAAACTCTTTGATTAGGCTCTCAAGTTTCTCTTTCTGATACTCTTCAGTAGTATCGGTCAGTTGAAGCACGGCCCGGATATTATCCTCGACTGAGAGTTTTCTGAACACGCTCGGCTCCTGGGCAAGATAGCCTATACCATTTTGTGCACGTTTGTAGACCGGATATTTGGTGATATCGAGATCGTTGAGGAAGATTCGCCCCTCGTTTGGAGAGATAAGTCCCACTGTCATATAAAATGTGGTGGTCTTTCCGGCTCCGTTGGGCCCGAGCAACCCCACAATCTCACCTTGAGTCACATTGATGGAGACATGATTGGCCACGGTGCGCTTACCGTATTTTTTTACAAGATTGTCAGTGCGGAGCACCATCTTCTCTTCCGTCCCGGGAGCGTCAATTACTTCTTTGACAGTGGTTTCGTCCATAATCTTTTTGAGTGAATGGGGGAATAACAGGATAGGGGATTGACTCGCCGCTCAGAGTGTCGACCTATGGATGCGCGACTCTATGTAGTCAGTCAGGAGGCGGATAGCCACTACATTGCTTCCTCCCTGAGGAACTATGAGGTCGGCAAATCGTTTCGACGGCTCTATGTACATCTCATGCATGGGCTTGAGCACCTCCTGATAGCGGTTGAGCACCATCATCGGTGTGCGTCCGCGCTCCACACAGTCGCGCGCTACCACGCGGATAAGCCTGTCGTCGGCATCGGCATCTACAAACACCTTCACATCCATTAGTTCGCGCATCTTGGGCTCCGTGAGCACAAGAATACCCTCTACGATCACCACTTCGCGCGGAAGCACCGGGATGGTTTCCGGTTGGCGTGTGCAAGTGAGATATGAATAGGTCGGCATATTGATCGGCTTCCCCTCTTTGAGCATCGCTATATGTTCCTCGAGAAGTTCCCACTCTATCGCAGCGGGCTCGTCGAAATTGATTTTGCTCCGCTCCTCGGGCGGGATATGGCTCGAATCGCGGTAATATGAGTCCTGGGGGAGCACTGCTACCTCCCCGGCCGGAAGACTGTTGATGATCTTATTGACAACAGTGGTTTTCCCTGAGCCGGTGCCACCGGCAATCCCTATTATTATCATTGTGTCCTTTTGGTTTTTGCAAAGTTACACAAAAACCCGGAATCTCCGCTACCCCTGTCAAGAAGTTGCCGACTTTTTTATGCTTTTATTCCTTCACTTTTATTCCTTCCCTCTTTTATCACTTCTCAGTTGGTGATATTGTTGCAGGGGCACATGCTTCACTATTTGCGATTTCTGATTCTGCCTGTGAAAGTTTAGCGCGATTAGCGGACGTGACCGGCTGAGGGATTGGCTGGATTATTAGTGCTGAAATTTTTTGATTTAAAGATACTGCAAAAATTGTAATTTTTATAACTTTGTACTTTAAATATTAAAGATTGGTAGCCACGAGGGCTACTTTCTTAAAGAATTTTTACTATGACAAAACTTTTCCTCTCGCTCCTGGTGCTTGTTCTTGCATTCCCACCTCTTTGCGAGGCTAAGGGGCGAATAATTGAAGTTGAGAACCCTCGTCTCACAGTCTACCTTCCGGCCCTCCCCTCCAAGAGCGGGCGAGCTCTGGTGGTTTGTCCGGGCGGAGGATACTCTCATCTTGCCAAAGATCATGAGGGACATGCATGGGCGCATTTCTACAATGAAATGGGCATCGTCTGTGCCGTGCTCGAGTATTCCATGCCCAAAGGGGATCGCACTGTGCCCCTTAGAGATGTCGACGCTGCTTTCACGCTTCTTAAGGATAGTGCTGAAGTGTGGCATATCAACCCTGACTCCATAGGCATCATGGGCTCTTCGGCAGGTGGACATCTCGCAGCAGCAGTAGCCACACACCCTACCGCAGCTGCCTCTCCCGCTTTTCAGATCCTTTTCTATCCCGTGGCTTCTCTTGATGCTTCGATAACCCACAAGGGAACTCGCAAGGGTTTCCTCGGCGAAAATCCTACGGACGACCTTGTTGAAGAATTTTCTGCCGAAAATCGCGTCAACCCATCAACTCCTCCCGCTTTTATGGCACTCAGTGCCGACGATAAGGCTGTTGATCCGGAAAACTCTCTCCGCTATTTCTCGGCTCTAAAGCGCGAGAGTGTACCGGTTGCCATGTTTATTTACCCCACGGGAGGACATGGGTGGGGCTATCGCAGTAATTTCAAATATCACACCGAGATGCTTGCCGAACTCAGAGCATGGCTTGCATCTCTTTGATTATAAATTAGTTAAAAAGAACTATGAAGGTTTCAATAATTGGCGCTGGAGCTATGGGTGGCGCGCTCGCCCGCGGACTGCTCCTAAACGCAGCCGACAAATATGAGGTGACTGTCTCCAACCCCTCGGAGGCACCCCTTTGGGAACTCAAAGCGCTGGGAGCGAAGGTGACTCACTCCAATTGCGAGGCTACCCGGGGGTCCGATATTGTGGTTTTAGCCGTGAAGCCTTGGTTGGTGGAGAGAGTGATAGGTGAACTGCTTCCAGTTTTGGAGCTTGACAGGCAGATTGTTGCGGTGATAGCGGCATCTGTGTCCGGTGCAGACCTCCGGAGGTGGCTCATCAGCGATACTTCCAAGCCTGCCACATACCTTTGTATGCCAAACACGGCCATGTCTGTGATGAAGTCAATGACTTTTGTTGTGCCCGTCGCTCCCGGGTGTAATGAGCATAGCTCATCTGTGGTCTGTGCTCTTTTCGATGAAGTTGGAGCCACTGTGACCATCGACGAGGCTCATCTGCCGGCGGCCACAGCATTGGCTTCTTGCGGAATTGCCTATGCGATGCGCTATATCCGCGCCGCCGAGACCGGAGGTGTGGAGCTCGGATTCAAGGCTCATGCTGCCCGTGAGATAGTGATCAAAACCATCGAGGGCGCCTGCGCCCTGCTTAGCCGTGAGGGCACTCACCCCGAGAGCGAGATAGATAAGGTGACAACTCCTGGCGGCCTCACCATCAAGGGGCTCAATGAGATGGAGCGCTGCGGCTTCTCCTCTGCTGTGATTGCAGGCCTTAAGGCTTGCATTAAATAGTGTAACTTGTTTCAACCGACTTTTCTGTATGAGAATAGTAGTAAAAATCGGCAGCAATGTCCTGACTCGTAAGGATGGCCGGCCTAATGTCACCAACCTCTCTTCGCTCGTCGATCAGGTGGCTTCGCTCATGGCGGAAGGACATGAGGTTATTTTGGTGTCGAGTGGTGCGGTGGCTTGTGGTCGCGGTGCAGTGACTCCCAAGCGTCAGCTCGACAGTGTGGCACAGCGCCAGCTCTTCTCCTCCATTGGTCAGATACGCCTTATCAATCTCTACAACAACCTCTTTGGTGAATATGGCTACGTGGTGGGGCAGGTGTTGACTCAGAAAGATAATTTCTCATCTCGCGAGGCCTATCTCAATCAGCGTGCGTGCATGACCACGATGCTTGAAAACGGTGTGGTGCCGATTGTAAACGAGAATGATACCGCGAGCCTCACGGAGTTGATGTTTACTGACAACGATGAGCTCTCCGGCTTGATTGCTGCCATGATGGATGCTGACATGCTCGTGATTCTCTCCAACATAGATGGCATCTATGACGGCGACCCGGCCTCCGAATCTTCCCATCTCATCACCCGCGTGAATCCCGGCGAGGATGTCAGCGACTATGTAGTGGCATCTAAAAGCGGTTTTGGCCGCGGAGGCATGGGGACGAAGTGTGGTATCGCTACTATGCTCTCCGAGGAGGGTGTCATGGTCAGAATAGCGCGTGGCGACCGCCAAAATATTCTTATTGATCTCGTGAAAAATCCTGATCAGACTCCCCATACTCTCTTTGTGCCTCGGGCTGAACCTATCAGCAACATCAAACGATGGATCGCCCACTCTCAGAGTTTTGCTAAAGGTGTTGTGACCGTTGATGATAATGCCGCCGACCTACTCAGAAGCGACAAGGCTGTGAGTCTCCTCCCCATTGGTGTCACTGCCATCGAAGGCGACTGGGAGGAGGGTGATATTGTGAATCTCCAGACCCGCTCAGGCGAGACTATAGGCGTGGGGCGTGCATCGATGGCAAGCAGTGAGGCGCGCAGTTCCATCGGTTGTCGCGGTGGGCGCCCACTCGTCCACTACGATTACCTTTTTATTGATTAGCAACCGCTTGCTCATTTGTGGAAAAACCGGAAATTTCAGGATTCTACAAAGCACCGAGCTGAAGATTACTAACTCCAAACACCAGGCCCTTTTAAAAAAAATGGAAAATTTACTTTACGAAGATATATTCAAGAGAGTTAAAGCTGCCTCCCGCTCCTTGGTGCGTATCCCCGACGAGCGTAAGTCAGAAATTCTTATGCGTCTGGCTGATGCCATCGACCTTTCCCATGAGTCTTTGCTCCGGGCTAATGCAGCCGACCTTGCCCGGATGGATCCCGCAAATCCCCTCTACGACCGTCTGGCGCTATCTCCCGACCGACTTCGGGGGATTGCAAATGATGTGCGTCACGTGGCTGCGCTCCCATCTCCGGTAGGAGAGATAATGGAGGAGAGGGTGCTCGATTCCGGATTGCTCCTCAAGAGGGTGAGGGTGCCCTTCGGTGTCATCGGGGTAATATATGAAGCGCGCCCCAACGTCACTTTCGACGTGTTTTCTCTCTGTTTCCGTAGTGGAAATGCCTGTGTGCTTAAAGGTGGTCGTGATGCTGAGTCGTCAAATGAGGCAATTATTTCCTTGATTCACAAGGTGCTCGGCGAGTGTGGTATAGATAGCG
The DNA here is from genome assembly GCA_964619395.1 of uncultured Staphylococcus sp. Classification (GTDB taxonomy): domain Bacteria; phylum Bacteroidota; class Bacteroidia; order Bacteroidales; family Muribaculaceae; genus Duncaniella. The sequence continues at coordinate 12,374 of CAZUEY010000051.1, forward strand.
ACTGTGTGGCGCTTCTCCCTTCCAGCCACGAGGCCACATCGGCGCTGCTTGTTGCTGTCGGTTATGTAGATGTCTGTATACCCCGTGGAGGACGCCGTCTGATTGATTTTGTCCGCGACAATGCCCGTGTTCCAGTTATCGAGACCGGTGCCGGGGTGGTCAGCACATATTTCGACATTGCGGGCGATCTCGAGATGGGAAAGAAAATCATCAACAATGCCAAGACACGGCGTGTGAGTGTGTGCAACGCACTCGACACTCTCCTGATCCACAAAGGGCGCCTCACCGATCTTCCGTCACTTTGTCAACCCCTCGCAAAGAGCAGTGTTGAACTTTATTGCGACCCCGAATCCCTGGCGGCTCTCGAAGGACATTATCCCCCGCAGTTGCTCAAGGTTGCCTCGGAGGATACCTACGCTACCGAATGGATGGACTATAAGATGGGAATAAAAACTGTCGCTTCTGTCAATGAGGCGATTGACCATATCGCTCGCTTCGGGTCGGGGCACAGCGAGTGTATCATCACTGATGATCGCTCTGCTGCCTCTCTATTTGAGCAAGAGGTCGACGCGGCGTGTGTCTACGTCAACGCACCTACGAGTTTCACTGACGGTGGACAGTTCGGGTTAGGTGCCGAAATTGGTATCAGTACCCAAAAACTCGGTCCGAGAGGTCCTATGGGTTTACGCGAAATCACTACCTACCGCTACCTCATCGAAGGCCATGGTCAAACTCGTCCGTAATCAACCTGTCTATTACCTTTGTGGTTGTATTGGTGGTTTAAAACGGATTCTTTCTGCGGAAGGCGTCGATGAATGACCCCGGGGTTGCATTATACACTTTCACTCCTTGGCTGCGGGCAAATTTTTCAATGCGGTGATACGACCGGAAGGCTATCTGCATGCTTTGTAGCATGTCGTGGAGGCGTACATCTTTGTAGACGGATGCCACTCGATCGCTTTCGGCTTTGTTGTCCTTGTAGAAATGTGGCTGGATGCTCACTAACTGGTTATCCTCTGTGACACTGAGGGTTGCGAGCCAACTGTGGTCAGCTCCGGCGAGATAGATGGTGGTAAATCCCGCGAGGATTCCAACCATTATTGCAGGCACGAGCACGTTGCGTGGCCTCGGCATGCCAAGCCCCAACTTAAATGACATATTTTCAAACCAGTCATACCCCTCGATCCCCACGAAATTAAATCGCTCCACCTTAATCTTTGGGTTGGCTACCAGCGAGTCAATCCCCTTTATCCCTGTCGGAATGTAGAGAGTCATCGGCCATTCTACAAGCTCGTTGAGATTCTTAAACAGTTGCTCCACATTAGGGTCACTCCCGCCTGCCGAGAAGAAATGCGGGTCCGCAAGGATATAGAAATCCGGACGTATTGATGTGAATTCCTGTGCGTTGGCAGCAAAGTTTACAGCCATGGTAGTGGCTGATGAAAGCGATTGGAGATTTTCGTCGATGACTTTACGCAGCGATGGCCCGTTGCCGAGAATTATTAGCGGCCGGCCCTCTCGGGCAGCTTCACTGAAGCTGATACTGTTTCTCCTGCTTTGTGTAAGGAGTTTGACGAGACTTTTGATAGTAGCACCGCTCGCCGAGAAGAGGCCTGAAATTTTGTCAGTCAGTTTCATAGAAATTGCCAGATGAGTATCAAGGCTATAAGGATTGGAGCTATCCACTTGACTATGAATGCAATTGGGCGGAACATCAGCGACTTGAAGGTGCCGAAGTTGGTGAGTTGGTCATAGAAGAATTTCCTCGGTGCCACCCAGCCCATATAGATGCAAAGCAGGATGCCGCCTACAGGAAGCATGATATTCGTGGCAACGGTGTCGAGGAAGTCAAAGATGGTCATTCCGCATATTTCAAACGAGCTCCACGGACCTATCGAGAGGGAGCAGATGGAGCTGAGGATGAAGAGTGGGAATATCACCCACATCACGGCTTTGGCACGCGGCATCTTGAAGTGGCACTGCATGAAGGCTATAGACACCTCGGCCAATGAGATTGTGGAGGTGAAAGCGCCTACCGTGAGGAGCAGGAAGAAGAGTGACGACCAGAACTGTGTTCCACCCATGCGTACAAATATTTCAGGTAGTGTGACAAACACAAGTGCCGACCCGGCAAGGCGATGGTCCTGAAGACCGAAGCTCATAACTGCCGGGAATATTATGAACCCCATCAGTATCGCAACTCCGAGGTCAAGGAGCGACACGGTGACTGAAGTGCGGATAAGTTTGGTGTTGGCAGGGTAGTAGCTCGCGTAGGTCACCAGGATGCCCATGGCGAGGCTGAGTGAGAAAAAGGATTGACCGAGTGCATTGACCACTGTCGAGGGGCTGATGGCCGAGAAGTCGGGCTTCAGGAAAAATTCTATTCCTTCGGCTGCTTTAGGCAGCGTGAGCGACACGCAGCAGAACACCAACAAGAGTATGAATAGAATCGGCATCATGATGTTTGACATCTTCTCGATACCCTTCTGCACACCTTTGATGAGCACCACAAGGTTGCCCAGAAGCATCACATAGGTCATCACAAGCGGACGGTAAGTGCCTGAGATATATTCCGACATTTTTCCGGCAAACATCTCTTCGCTCCCTTTGGCCACCGCCTCGGATGTGTCAGCGTAAAGCTGGCCTGTGATCGATTGAAAAAGATATTCCAAAGTCCAGCCGGACACAACCATATAGAAAGAGAGGATAAGGTAAGATGCAAGGATGGCAAGAGCGCCTACCATCCACCACCCTTTGCGTCCGGGTGTCACATTCTGATATACCCCCGTGGCATCGGAGGCTCCTCCGCGTCCAAGCGAAAATTCTGCTGTCATCACCGGGATACCCAGCAGAAACACACATAATATATATATGATAAGAAAAACAGCACCTCCGTTGGCCTGTGTCTCGGCCGGGAAGCGCCATACGTTGCCAAGCCCTACTGCCGATCCCACGGTGGCTGCTATAAGGCCGATTTTCGAACTGAACTTAGTTGGTTGTGACATTAAAACTGATGTGTGTAAAGGTAGTTGGGCCGCTCTCCGTTAGCCAAATTTTGAAATTTTGCGCAACAGTGGCTCATTGAGTATCTTGATCTTTCTTCCATCCACCACTATTATCTTCTCGCTGACAAAGTTGGAGAGAGTGCGGATGGCATTTGAGGTCGTCATGTTAGAGAGGTTGGCAAGATCTTCACGCGCCATATAGATCTTAAGGGTCATATTGTCATCCTCCTCGTAACCATAATTGTCAAGAAGCACTATCAGCGCCTCGGCAAGACGGCCTCTTATATGCTTCTGGGTGAGGTTTACAATCTTGGTGTCGGAATTACCAAGATTGCGCGAAAGTTCGTGGATGAAGAAGAGTGCCAAGGCATTGTTGGTCTTCATGATATCCTCCACTATTTTCATCGGGAGGGTGCCGAGTGTCGAAGGTTCAAGCGTGGCAGCACTCGACACGTAGGGCTCCCCGGCAAAATATGCCCGGTAGCCGAAGTATTGACCCGGATTTATGAGTCGGATAATCTGTACTCGTCCTCCGATGCCATCCTTATATTTCTTCACCTTGCCGTCGATGAGTGCCCATAAAAACTCAGGAGCCTCATTTTCAGCATAGATGATTTGATTTTTCTTATAGCTTTGTATCGAAAAATTTTCGATAAGCAGACGCTTCTCTTCATTGCTTAGAAGCGCCCAGATTTCAGCAAGTTCTTCAGTGAGAATCTTTTCAATTGTACCTTTGATCATGGGCCTGTCGTCCAACTATGTTAAAAAGCATACAAAATTACTATTTATCAATGTCAGAGGCAGTCGCATAGATGCTAAAAAATGTTAAATGCCGGAAGGTGGTGCGTCTAAGAGTCCGCTCGGTTACTGTATGAACCT
>CAZUEY010000052.1:0-16210 GCA_964619395.1 uncultured Staphylococcus sp.
ACCGGAATCCGATATTCTATCCATTGAACTACGGGAACTCAAATGTTCGGGAGTGCAAATTTAGCGAAAAATTACTATTTTTGCAAAATAAATTATTGCACAACCACCGGCAGATGAATGTGAAAATCGAACCAACCTGGAAGAATATCCTCGCAGAGGAGTGGGAGAAGGATTATTTCCGCGAACTCACTGACTTTGTGAGGACGCGCTATCAGACTACCACTGTCTACCCTCCGGCATCCAAAATTTTTGCCGCTTTTGATGCGTGTCCATTCAAGGAGGTCAAGGTGGTGATTCTCGGGCAGGATCCCTATCCCGGATATGGTCAGGCCAATGGACTTTGTTTCTCTGTGAATCCCGGAGTGGCTCTTCCGCGCTCGTTGCAAAACATCTATAAGGAGATGTCCGATGATTTGGGGGTGGATATGCCCGCGTCGGGCGATCTCAGTGGCTGGGCCCGCAACGGGGTCTTGCTCCTCAACTCATCGCTCACCGTAGAGGCCGGGGCGCCGGCTTCACATCAGGGGAGGGGTTGGGAGACTCTGACCGATGCCGCTATCAAGCATCTTTCCGACCTCAGGGAGGGGCTGGTGTTCATACTTTGGGGTGCCTACGCTCAGCGGAAAGGTGCTGTAATAGACCGTACGAAGCATTGTGTGATCACATCGCCACACCCGTCGCCACTGAGCGCATCAAAGGGATTCTTCGGAAGCCGACCCTTTTCGCGCGCAAACGACTATCTCGCCTCCAGGGGCGCACAACCTATTGATTGGCGCGGCTCAATTTCATAGTGAGGATTGCGTGATGAAAAAATCTTACAACAGTTTGATAAGCTTACGGTTGCGCCTTTGGGCGACACTCCTGCTCCTGACCATCGTGTCGTCTGCTTCAAGAGGCGAGGACACCTCACAAACCATCTTCAACCCGGCTTTCAAATCACTAAGGGTGACGGCAGAGGGTGATGAATTTGCACCACCGGTGGTGATGGCCGCTGATGCCGAGAGTCGTATAGTGATATCATTTGACGAACTCTCCGAGGAGCGACGCTTCATGCGCTACGAGCTTTGGCATTGTGATGCGCTCTGGCACAGGGATGGACTGGTAGCTTCAGAATTTCTCGATGGATTCAATGAAGGGTATGTGGAGGATTATGAATACTCCCGGGCCACACTTGTGCATTATATCAACTATCGCATCACTCTCCCCAATGAACAGATAAGAATCACCGCTACCGGCAACTATCTTGTGAGGGTCTACGACGAGAGCGACCCTGAGACCACATTGCTTCAGGCTCGCTTCAGTGTCTGCGACTATTCAGCCGAGCTTCTACCGTCGGTGACCACTCTTACGGATATCGACGCTAACGATTCCCACCAGCAGGTGTCGCTAACGGCCGATTTGCGCCATCTTACTGAGCTTTCCGACCCCTACACCGAGCTTATTCTCGTGGTTAGCCAGAATGGGCGGTGCGACAATGAGGTGGTGCTGAAAGTGCCTCAGAGGGTAGGAGGCACTAAGGTGTTTTATGAGCATCTGCGTTCACTGATTTTCCCGGCAGGGAATGAGTATCGGCGCTTCGAGACAGTGTCGAGCAGTTATCCCGGTATGCGGGTGGAGCATATAGAATTTCATCATCCCGTCTACCACTATGATCTTGCCGTGGACTATCCCCGCGCCTCCCATCTCTATACCTACGACCGCACTCAGCATGGGCGCTTCTTCGTCAGGGAGTATTCCACAGATCGCCCTGACACGGAGGCAGACTATGCCATGGTGAATTTCTCGCTCGAGATGCCAGAGCTACCCGACGGTGACATATTCATCGAGGGGGATCTCACAGGGAGAAGTTTCAGCCCTGCATCTCGACTGGTTTATAACCGAGCCACCGGACGCTACGAGCAGTCGCTACTGCTCAAGCAGGGCGCCTACAATTACCAATACCTCTTTGTGCCCCCGGGCTCAACCGTGGGGCAGACCGCTATAGTAGATGGAGATAAGTATCAGACAGTAAATGAGTATACGATAAAGCTCTATCATCGGCCCCGGGGCAGCCGCTACGATCGGCTTGTGGGGGTCACAAGAGTGAAATCCGGCGAGTAGCGGCGGCTATAAGCGAGAAAGAAATTCTTTTGCTTAAATCCCTCGTTCTCAAACTCTTTCGAGTCTCTCCTTATCTCACATAGGAAATCATGGAAGAAACAACAGAAGAAATCATGCTACAGATTCAGGATACCCTCGTGTCGCTCGACCTCGCCGAGGTGTTTTTTTGCTGCGATATTGAAAAGTGTAAAGGGGAGTGTTGCATCGAAGGAGATGCGGGCGCGCCTATCACTCAGGAAGAACGCGACACGATCGATCGGCTGCTGCCAGAGATTGAAGATCGCCTGTTGCCGGGAGCCCGGAAAGCGATTGAAGAGGAGGGGAGCGCCTATGTCGACGAGGAGGGAGACCTTGTCACTCAGATTGTTGACGGTCGAAACTGTGTCTACACCTGCTATGCCCCCGGAGGAGTGTGCCAGTGTGCGATAGAGTGTGCCTTCAACGAGGGTAAGACGGGTGATTTCCGCAAACCCTCCTCCTGTGCGCTCTATCCTGTCAGACTCACGGAGTATCCGTCCTTTACCGCCGTCAACTACCACCGGTGGAAAATCTGCAAACCTGCGGAGATCCTCGGTCGCAAACTCGGCATCAGACTCTATCAGTTTCTCGAAGGGCCTCTGACCCGGAAGTTTGGACGGGAGTGGTATGCCGAGCTAAAGATGGCTTGCGAGGCATATCTGGAGGAGTATGGCGAAAGCCGATGATTACTGATAATTACAGATAGAGTTATCCGATAATCAGAAATTAAGGAATATAAAAAAGCGCTGAGACAGTCAAATCATGACCGCCTCAGCGTTATTGTATAGACTCTGTGTGTGTGTTCAAGGGGCTTAGATGATGCCCTGGCCGATCATGGCATTTGCAACCTTCATGAAGCCGGCGATATTTGCGCCCTTCATGTAGTTGATATAGCCGTCAGGCTCGGTGCCATGTTTGACACACTGGCTATGGATGTTTTTCATGATTGAATGGAGACGGTCATCGACTTCCTCAGCGCTCCACTGAAGGTGCTCGGCGTTCTGGCTCATTTCGAGTCCGGAGGTAGCCACACCGCCGGCGTTGACAGCTTTGCCGGGAGCATAGGTGGTCTTCGTGGCGAGGAAGGTGTCGATAGCCTCGGGAGTGCAACCCATGTTTGAAACCTCTGCGACGAGTTCTACACCATTTTCAACGAGCATCTTGGCATCGTCGCCATCAAGCTCATTCTGAGTTGCGCAGGGAAGCGCGATATCAACCTTCTGCTCCCAGGGTTTGCGGCCGGAGAAGAAGGTGGATTCGGGATATTTCTCTGCGTAGGGAGCCACGATATCTTCGCCGGTAGCACGGAGGTAGAGCATATAGTCGATCTTGTCGCCCGAGATACCTTCGGGGTCGTAGATATAACCGTCGGGACCTGAGATTGTGACAACTTTAGCGCCGAGTTCCACTGCTTTTGTCACAGCCCCCCATGCCACATTGCCGAAGCCTGACACGGAGATAATCTTCCCCTTGATGTCATCTTTTTTCTCAGCGAGCATGCTCTGGACAAAGTAGAGAGCGCCAAAGCCGGTGGCCTCGGGGCGGATAAGAGAGCCGCCGAAGTCGAGTCCCTTGCCGGTGAAGGTGCCGGTGCACTCATTGACGAGCTTCTTATACATGCCATACATGTAGCCGACTTCGCGACCACCCACGCCTATATCGCCGGCGGGCACATCGCGGTCCGGACCGAGGTTTTTCCAGAGGCAAAGGATGAAAGCCTGGCAGAAGCGCATGATTTCGGTTTCGCTTTTGCCACGGGGTGAGAAGTCTGAGCCACCCTTGGCGCCACCCATGGGGAGGGTGGTGAGGGCGTTTTTGAATGTCTGCTCGAAACCGAGGAATTTGAGGATCGAGAGGTTGACTGAAGCATGGAAACGGATGCCACCCTTGTATGGGCCTATGGCGTTGTTGAACTGCACGCGGTAGCCGATATTGTTCTGCACTTCACCTTTGTCGTCAACCCAGGTGACGCGGAAGGTGACGATACGGTCAGGTTCGACCATGCGTTCTATGATTTTGGCCTTCTCAAATTCAGGATGCTGATTGTAGACATCCTCTACACACATGAGCACTTCCTTAACGGCCTGAAGATATTCCTTTTCGCCGGGATGTTTGGCCTCGAGATTGGTCAAGATATTGTTAATATCCATATCGAAGATTGTTGTTGAATAGTTGATATTTGTGATTATACATTGCAAATGTAACTATTCTTTTTGATGAAATTAGCGGTAAAAAAGATGTTTTATGACATGTTTTTTTAGTAGCCGAAAATGGTCGAAATTTCATTTTGAGAGCATATTACGCAATGAGGCGTTATTTGTATTGAAAACGTCGGAGAGAGGATTCATTTTGCTATTTTTCGCGATAATTTTAGCGCATTGGACAAAGTTGGAATACCTTTAAAAATATTTATCTTCGGCTCGTGGAATCGTATGCTCTTGTGCTGACGCGATGAAATGTGGCATCTGTTGAGGAGTCGTTATGCAAAGAAAAAAATAATCGGAGACCGACGATGGAAAATATTTCCGAGTCAGTCTCCGAGGTTTTTCGGTTGAAATTGCGGGCCGTATGAAGCCCACCAAGCGAAATCAGAATGGATTATTCGCCCGGGTGGATAGCTTCGCTGGGGCACACTTCTGCGCAAGAACCGCAGTCGATGCAAGTGTCGGGATCGATGTGGTAGATGTCGCCTTCAGAGATAGCCTCAACGGGACATACGGGCTGGCAAGTGCCACAAGCCACGCAAGCGTCGGTAATAACGTAAGCCATGATTGATAATAATTTAACTGATTGATAATTTATACGAAAAGTCTACTTTACAGAGCCGGGGAAGCCGGCCGACTGTTTTTGTTTGTGCAAATGTAACTCTTTTCAGAGAAATTTCATCCAAAAACCGCCAAAATTTTTTTCGGAGCTATTTAGCAGCTTTTATATTTAAGAAGATTTTTTTTGACTTTGGTTTTAATCGACTCATCCTCAACTAATATTTTCTTTTGTCCTCGTAGGGATTCCGACTCTGAGAAAATATTTAATCGTGAAATCGCAGAGTTAAAGTTGTTGTAACGTCATCTTTTGATGAAAGACCTGTTAACCGGAGCCTGCTTTTTCTACAGAGGATCAGCTCCGGAGCATTGATCCCTGGTGGATCGAATGTTCCGGAGCTGTGAGTTATGACGTCTCTGGCTCTTATGGGGCCGATAGAGTCAATTAGATTTCAATCTTCTTGTAGCGAGGCACAAGGATCTTCATGATGCACCAGCCTACGAGGTAAGCCACACCGCAGATGCAGAAGACCACGAAGTAGCCGGCGGGCTTGCCGGTGAAGCTCATGAACGACATCTGTACCTGGTCGGCATAGTCAAAGAGGATACCGGAGCAGTAGTTGATGAGGAAAGAGCCGAGACCACCTGCCATACCACCGATACCGATGATTGTAGCGATAGTTGATTTGGGGAACATGTCGCCTACTACAGAGTAGATGTTGGCGCTCCAGGACTGGTGAGCCGCTCCGGCGATACCGATGATAATGATGGGCATCCAGGGAGAGATACCGCTAAGGGGCTGGGCGAGAAGCGCAAGCAGTGGGAAGAGAGCAAAGATAAACATTGCTTTCATACGGGCAGAGTAGGGGTTTACTATGATACCGCGACGCGCTGCATTGTCGATGAATATCGACGGGAGCTTACCGCCATAGATTGAGAGCATGGTGATAAGATAGAGCACGAAGATCATCAGCATACCCTGACCATGGGAGGTGGAGAGCTTGAAGACGTCGGTGATATAGGCGGGAGTCCAGAAGAGGAAGAACCACCATACACCGTCAGTAAGGAATTTGCCGAAGAACACAGCCCATGTCTGGGGATACTTGAAGCATTTGAGGAAGGGGATGGTAGCGGTCTCGCTATCCTCCTTTTCTGCTTTCTCGCGGGCAGTCTCATCAGGATCAGTGTTGTCTTGCTCAATGTAGGCAAGTTCGGCTGCGTTCACGCGGGGGTTGGAAGCAGGTTCCTTATAGAGGAAGAGCCAGAAGCCCATCCAGATGAAGCCTAATGCGCCGATAATGATGAAAGCCATTTCCCAACCGTTGCCCCAACCGATGCTCTGGAAGTATTTAGCGAGCGGGCCAATGGTGAAGGGAGCCACGAGGGCACCGACGGCCGATCCGGCGTTGAAGATGGCGGTAGCGTAGGCGCGGTCGCGTTTGGGGAAGTATTCGGCAGTCACCTTGATGGCAGCGGGGAAGTTGCCGGCCTCACCGAGGGCGAGGATAGTGCGCGCTGCAAGGAAGAAGTAGACCGACACGGTGGCGATTGTCATAGCCACATCGCCTGTTGCCTGAAGGAGCTCGGCGGAGTCGTGGAGGCCGAGGGTGTGCTCGGTAGCCACACCGCAGACAGCGTGGAGGCAGGCGCCGGCCGACCATACACCGATAGCCCAGAGGTAGCCCTTCTTGGTGCCCATCCAGTCGATGAAACGACCTGCGATGAGGTTGGCTACGGCATAGACTATTGAGAAGACTGCTGTGATGAGACCATAGTTGGAGTCAGTCCAGTGAAACTCAGGTGAGATGAACTCTTTCCAGGTGAGTGAGAGCACCTGGCGGTCCATATAGTTGACTGTAGTCGCGAGGAAGAGCAACGCACAGATTACCCAACGGAAATTGGTCATCTTGGCATTGGCAGTCGCGAGAGGTGATTGTGCTGCCATGATTTAGAATTTGAAGTAGTTTTTAGCGTTGTTGTAGCAGATATCCTCAATCATGTTGTTGACACGTTTTTCCTCATAACCGGTGTAGGGGATGAGGCCGTTTTCCACATCATTGCCCACGAGGTTGCAAAGCGTGCGACGGAAATATTCGTGGCGTGGGTAGGAAAGGAATGAGCGGGAGTCAGTCAGCATACCAACGAAACGGCTCAGCAGACCGAGGAGCGAGAGAGCGTTCATCTGCTTCTCCATGCCATCCTTCTGATCAAGGAACCACCATCCTGAACCGAACTGTATTTTACCGGCGATGCTGCCATCCTGGAAGTTGCCGAGCATGGTGGCAATAACTTCGTTGGCGCTGGGGTTGAGATTGTAGAGGATAGTTTTGGTGAGTTTGCCTCTTGTGTTGAGTGTGTCGAGGAATTTGGCGCAAGCCTTAGCTGTAGTAAATTCACCGATAGAGTCAAAGCCTGTGTCAGGACCGAGAAGTTTGAACATCTTGGTGTTGTTGTTGCGGATAGCGCCATAGTGGAACTGCTGAGTCCAGCCGGAATTGTAGTCCATTTCACCAAACACCAGAAGCATAGCGCTCTTGAACTTGAGGATTTCCTCCTTTGTGAGCTCTTTTCCTCCATATACTTTGTCGAAGATAGCCTCGATCTCGCCATCGGTGAAGTCTTCGGCATAGAATTCTTCGATACCATGATCAGAGAGGCGGCAGCCCATCTCTTCGAAGAAATCGTGGCGCTTCTGGAGAGCGTCGATCATGTCAGAGTACTTGTTGATTTCTACGCCCGACACTTCAGCGAGTTTCTCCATATAGGCGCGGAATTCCTTGGGATCTTCAACGGCCATAGCCTTGTCAGGACGCCAGGTGGGAAGCATTTTGATTTCAAAACCGCTGTCGCGCACCTGCTTGTGGTATTCGAGAGAGTCAACGGGATCATCTGTTGTACATACGGTCTCTACGTTGTAGTGACGCATGAGGCCGCGGGCCGACATGTTGGGGTCATTGAGGAGCTTGTCGTTGCACTCATCAAATATCTCACGGGCAGTCTCGGGGTTGAGGAGCTTGTCGATGCCGAATGCAGTCTTGAGCTCGAGGTGGGTCCAGTGGTAGAGGGGGTTGCGGAAAGTGTAGGGGACGGTTTCAGCCCACTTCTGGAATTTCTCCCAGTCAGTGGTGTCCTTGCCGGTGCAGAATTTTTCGTCGACACCGTTGGAGCGCATTGCACGCCATTTATAGTGGTCGCCACCGAGCCATAATTCAGTAATAGAATTGAAGCGGTGGTCATCGGCTACCATCTTGGGGATAAGGTGACAGTGATAGTCGATTATAGGCATTTTGGCTGCGTGTTCGTGATATAACTTCTGCGCGGTTTCGGTCTGCAGCAGGAAGTTTTCATCCATGAAGGGTTTCATATTGATTCGGTTTTTGCAGGGTGTTTTCTTAGAAAATGTGTGATGAATGGAGAGGGAAGTGGTGGAGGGGAGGGTGTTAGTGCCTCCCCTCTGAAAGTTAGCGTATTAGAGTGTGACGCCGTTTTTGAAGATGGCGATTTCGTGAATGCCGCTCTTCTCGGAGTTGACTTCCTCTCCGGAGGCAACGGCAAGGACATATTTCTTGAAGTCCTCTACCACATCAGCCATCGATGCATCCTCCACGAGGCGGCCGGCATTGAAGTCGATCCATGCGGGTTTGCGGCTGGCAAGCGATGAATTGGTGGAGATCTTCATTGTGGGGACGAAAGTGCCGAAGGGAGTACCGCGACCGGTAGTGAAGAGCACCATCTGACAGCCTGCAGCAGCGAGGGCGGTAGAAGCCACGAGGTCGTTGCCGGGGGCGGATAGGAGGTTAAGGCCTTGGTTGTGAATACGTTCGCCATATTCCAGCACGCCGAATACAGGGCTTTTGCCGGACTTCTGGGTGCAGCCGAGAGCTTTCTCCTCAAGAGTGGAGATACCACCTGCCTTGTTACCCGGAGAGGGATTTTCACCCACTGGTTCACCGTGGCTGAGGAAGTATTCCTTGAAGTTATTGATAAGGTCGACAGTCTCGTCGAGCAACTCGGGAGAAGCGCAGCGGCGCATGAGGATAGTTTCGGCGCCGAACATTTCAGGTACTTCGGTGAGCACTGTGGTGCCACCCTCTTCTGAGCAAAGCCAGTCGGAGAATTCGCCAAGCAGAGGATTGGCTGTAATGCCTGAGAAGCCGTCAGAGCCACCGCATTTGAGGCCGATGCGAAGCTTGGAGGCAGGTTGCTCAGTGCGTTTGAAATTGCGTGCCTGCTCGTAGAGTTCGCGCAGGATTTTCACGCCATATTCCACTTCGTCGCCCTCTACTTCCTGGCATACCATGAATTTCACACGAGAGCGGTCGTAGTCACCACAAAATTCCTCAAACACTTTAGGCTGGTTGTTTTCACAGCCGAGACCCACAACGAGCACACCACCTGCATTGGGGTGAAGAACCATGTCGCGGAGAATCTTCTTGGTGTTTTCGTGATCGTCGCCAAGCTGAGAGCACCCGAAGTTATGGGGGAATCCGAAGATGCCGTCGACCCCTTCAGCGCCTGTCTCGGCGTTGATGCGGTCCACCATCTGCTTCACGATGCCATTCACACAGCCAACGGTAGGGATTACCCATATTTCGTTGCGGATACCAACCTGTCCATCAGGACGTTCGAAGCCCATAAAGGTGGCTTCTTTGCCTTTGAGTGCAGACCCGGGAGCAGGAACGGAAGGATTGTCAATTGACAGACCTGAATAGTCGAGCTGACCCTCGAGGTTGGTCTTGATATCATTGTGGTCGAGGAAAGCACCGCGCTTCACTTCATGGCGTGTGTGGCCGATGGGGAAGCCATATTTGATCACATTTGTGCCTTCGGGGAGGTCAACGAGGGCAAACTTGTGTCCGGCAGGTATGTCGGACACAAGAGTGATCTTGTCACCGTCAACGTCTACGGTCGCCCCTTTCGCGAGAGGGCTGATAGCGACAGCGACATTGTCGGCAGGATTGATTTTCAGAAATTCTTTCATTAGTTAATGGTCGGGATTAGGCTTCAACAACTTCTTTTACAGTCTCAAGCATGCCTTTTGAGGCAATAGAGTTGAGATATTCGGTCACGAGGTCGGTCAGACCGGGGATTTTGTTGAGGTCGCCATGTTCTTCGCCCCAGATGAGATCTTTGGCTGCGAGCACACCTTCAGCCACCTTGCGGGTGTCGCCGGTAGCCCAAAGTTCGGTGAGGAGATCCATGATTTTCTGGTCGTCGTTGGGGACGATAGCTACACCATCCTCACGCTGACCACCCTTATAGTAGGTGATGAGGGCAGCGAGACCGAGCACGAGACCCTTGGGAAGTTCGCCCTTACGCTCGAGATAGGTCTTGAGGCCGGGGAGGTCGCGGGTCTGGAATTTCGGGAACGAGTTGAGCATGATCGAGGTCACCTGATGGTCTACATAGGGGTTGTTGAAGCGCTCAAGCACGTCAGAACCAAACTTCTGCAACTCTTCCATGGGGAGGTTGAGAGTCTGCATGAGTTCGTCGAACTGCACTTTGTGGATATATTTGCCGATGACGGGATGGTTGCAAGCATCGCGCACGATGTCGACACCGCTAAGGAAAGCTACGGGCGAGAGCACGGTGTGAGGACCATTGAGGAGGGTCACTTTGCGTTCGTGGTAGGGAGCCTCAGAGTCAGTGATGAGCACCTGGAGACCTGCGCGGTCAGCGGGGAACTCTTTGCGGAGCTGCTCGATAGTCATGTTGGAGGCGCGCTCTATCACCCAAAGGTGGAAGGCCTCGCCTTGAACCACTACATTGTCCTTGTAGCCAAGCTTCTCCTGAATTTCGTTGATTTCTTTGCGGGGGAATCCGGGCACGATGCGGTCAACGAGAGTAGCGCAGACGTAGCACGACTCGTTGAACCAAGCCTTGAAGGCTTGGTAGTCTTTGCCGAGATCCTCTTTCCAGAGTTCGATATATTTGTTGATGATTTCCTTGAGGTGGTGACCGTTTTCAAATATCAGCTCGCAGGGCATGATGATGAAGCCCTTGTCGGCTGCGCCGTTGAAAGTCTTGAAGCGGCGATAGAGAAGCTGGGTGAGCTTTGCGGGATAGGAAGCTGCGGGACGGTCAGAGAGTTTGCATTCGGGGTCGAAAGCGATGCCGGCTTCAGTGGTGTTGGAGATCACGAAGCGCATTTCGGGCTGATCGGCGAGAGCCATGAATGCATCAAACTGAGTGAAGGGGCTCAGGCCGCGGCTGATGACATCCACGCGGGTGAGCGAGTTGATCACTTCGCCGTTGAGACGACCTTGGAGGTTTACATGGTAGAGGCAGTCCTGGCCCTGGAGAAGCTGCATGACAAATGCGTCAGGTGTGCCCTGCACAACTACAACTGAAGAGTTGAAGTCAGTGTTGTCATTCATGTTTTTGATGATCCAGTCAACGAATGCGCGGAGGAAGTTACCTTCACCGAACTGGATAATTCTCTCGGGGGCTACAGCCTTGGGGGCTGTAAGTTTGTTTAATGCTTTCATGATTTAAAGTAATATTTGTTTTTTTGATTTTTTATATCAGGTGAAAAGATGATTATTTCTTTGATTCACTGCATTTTCCGCAGCAGGCTTTGGCCTGGGGATTCCAATCGTCAGTCACTGCGAACACCTTCTGAAGGTCGCGGCAGTCTGCCACCTCTTCGGCGCTGAGTTTCTTAGCCCACCCTACGCGGCCATCCATGTTGCCGCCGGGGCCGGTCGAGCCATATTCGCCATAGCGGGCAGTCGCCTCGTTGGCCGGGTCTTTCCAGTTGTGCCACCCGGCTTCGCAGATCTGAGGACCCATCTCACAGTCGATAAACACAGTGTAAGCGTAAGGGCGCCAGGGCCTTCCGAGATACACTTTCTCAACACCCTCAGCGGCTTTAAGACGGCAGCCATCGAAAATGTAGCCATATTTCACATTTCCGGGGGTAGAGGCAGCGGTGATGTAGGAGTCGCGCTTGCTCACGATGTCGCAGTTTTTGAAATAGGCAGTTGCCGGGCCGAAGATGAAGTCGGTAGTCCCTTCGATGTAGCAATCTTCGAAATACACGCGGCTGAATCTCCCGGCAGTGAAGATAGTGTCCTGATTACCAAGGAATCTGCAGTGACGGAATATCAGTTTATCCCCCTCGGTGTGGAGCGCTACGGCCTGTCCGAGCTGAGGAGCATCATTTTCGATTGTAAGATTTTCAAATGTGGCGTCGCAGGCCTCCACCTTGAGGGTGTAGGTGCGGAAGGTGCCCATGTTGTCGATATTTGCGTGATGGTCGTAGGTGATGATTGTCGAGTCCATATTCTCGCCAATGAAGCGAACATTCTGGAGCCACGCCGGGATTACGATCTTCTCTTTGTAGACTCCGTTGGCGATATGGACCGTCACAGTGTAGTCCATGTAGGCCCGGATGCCATTAAGAGCCTCTGTGATGGTGGTGTAGTCACCTGTGCCATCTTGATTGACGTAAATATCTCGTTTCCAATCTGCTGCTTGAGCCGTAAAAGTGGTCAGTGCGCTCGTCAGAATGAGCAGAGATGCGACAAGGAATTTTTTCATTTCGAATTTTTAATTCTGAAATCCTTATATATAATAAGGTGGTAATTTATTTAAGGTGTGAAATCGGTATCTTGCTTTACTTGGGTTAGGGTGAGCAGGATAGGGGAGGGGGTGGTGTGTCACTTGGTGATACGGAACCAGTCAACGTTCAGCCAGCCGCTGTCGTTGCTATCCCAGTCTCTCACGCAATAGAGTCCTACCTTGGAGCCGATCCAGTGGCCTACGGTCACATTGAGCGGCTTTCCGAAAGTGACATATTTCTTTCCGTCGAGGCTGTAGGAGAAGGTGGCCTCGCATTTATAATCTTCCTTTGCTTTGGGATTCTTCCCTGTCATCTTCACATTCACCCGAAGCCAGAGCTCTTTCCCTTCATCGATTTTCACGGCAGCGTTCTCAACCTCTTTGCCACCCTTATTGGCCTTGAGGCACTCGATCTCAGTCAGATAGATGCCATCAGCACGGCTTTCGAGCTGCAGTGCGCCGATGTTGTAGCCCGAAATGATGAGGCCGGCCTTTTCGCCCGGCATAAGTTTGCCATCCTTCTTGCGGGGCATGAACTGCACTTTGGCGGTTGCGGTGAAGTTTTCAGCGGGAAATTTTTGGAGCAGCAGATTCGAACTGTCATAGAGGCGACCGCTTTCCGAAGTCTTCTGCGAGAAGAGGCGTAGCTGTGAGGCGTTGGCGTCGCAGAAATACCACAGTGCGTTGGGGTTACCTTTCCACTGCCACTGCTTGCCAAGCGCTGTTGAGTCAAATTCATCGCTCTCAGCAGGGTTAGCTTTGACATAGCTCTTCCCCACGTTGGGCTTCTTGTATTCCTCCACAGGCTCGCCGCGACCGTCGCCGTCAGGGTCTACGCCAATCACGGGCCAACCGTCTTCATTCCATTTCATAGGCTGGAGGTGAGTGACGCGACCATACGGGCCTTTGTCCTGGAAGTGCACAAACCAGTCCTCTTTTCCGTCGGGGGTGTCGATCCAAGCTCCCTGGTGAGGTCCGTTGACGTCGGTTTTGCCCTGGTCCATCACATTGCGCACTTCGTAGGGACCCCAGGGGTTCTTCGAGCGGAGCACTTCCTGCCAACCGGTAGCTACGCCGCCGGCGGGGGAGAAGATGTAGTACCAGTCGCCGCGTTTATACATTTTTGCCCCCTCGATGGTCTCGTTCTCGATATGGCCGTCGTAGATCACACGGTCCTGGCCTATTGTCGATTTTCCGTCGGGGGTCATCTCTATCATTCCGAGGATGCTCTTCACACCGGCGCGGCTGCCGGCATATCCGTGGGCTATGTAGGCTTTGCCATCCTCATCCCAGAAGGGGCAGGTGTCGATTATGCCCTTAGCCTTGTGGACATAGGTCAGCGGCTCCCACGGCCCTGCGGGGTCTTTAGTCTTTGTCATGAAGATGCCGAGGTCTGGATCACCGTAGTAGATGTAGAACTCGCCGTTGTGGTAGCGGATTGAGGGTGCCCACACATGGTTGCCATGGCTCGGATCGGGCGCCGACTGAGCATATTCAGGCATCTCGGCGATCGCATGCCCTATGAGAGTCCAGTTGACAAGATCTTTTGAGTGGAGGATGGGGAGACCCGGGATGTCGCAAAAACTCGAAGCGGTCATATAGTAGTCGTCGCCCACGCGCACTACGTCGGGGTCAGAGTAGTCAGCGTCGATCACGGGATTGCGGTAGCGGCCGTTGCCAAGGTCGGGTTGCCACACTTGTGATTCATAGGGCTTTTCAGCCGCTTCAATGCTTGTAAGCGCCATCGCTGCTACGGCCAGCAGCGCGAGTCTCTTGGTTAGTTTCATGCTTTCGTAACTTTGCTGCCAAAAGGCTGCCTTTCAGCAACCTGCGGAGCATTTTGGTTATTGTAGATTTAAGATACGGACCCTCCGGGCGGAGTATCCCTAAATTTCTCCCAAAGTTATAAATTTTTTGTGATATTATCCTTCTTTTTTGAAATTTATTTTCTTCCAACTTTTTTGTCACTTTTTTGCTGCATATTTTCCCCGAATACTTCCATCCTTTCTCCGGCCCGAAGCTCCACGTCTTCACCCCGATCTCCTGCTGTATCAAAAAATCAGTGTGAGGCGACCGCTGCAGCGAGCGGTCCCCTCACACTGTTTGCCTGACGCTTCCGTTTCAGAAGTCGATGTCTTCCGCAGATTCCGGAGCGTTCTATATCTCTTTAATTTACCGGCAGGCTCTTATTTTACCAATTCGCCGTTGATGTAGAGATTGTTGAAATGGACATTCTTCACCAGGCCTGAGATTGAGTTGCCATCCTTCACGCCGTCGAAGTGACAATTGTCGACATTGATATTGTCGATATTGCAAATCTCCTTAAAGCCTTCGATCATCACGCCATACTGGCTCTCCTTGCAGGTGATATTGTCGAGCCACACATTTTTCACTGTCGGCGGATAGCTGCGGTCGCAAGCCTCGTTAGGTTCATAAACGAGATTGATCTTAAGCACTGACTCCTTGCACTGACCTACCTCCACGTTTCTTACGTAGATATCCTCTATCACACCGCCACGGCAGGCATTGGTCTTGATTCTCACCACTCGGTCGAGCTCGGGGCTGTCCATGACGCAGTTTTCGAGGAAGAGGTTTTTGAAACCGCCGGAGATTTCAGAACCCACCACGATGCCACCGTGGCCATTCTTCATCATGCAGTTTCTGACGATGATATTCTCGCTGGGGATCGCCTGCTCGCGTCCGTCGCGGTTGCGACCGCTCTTGATGGCTATGCAGTCGTCGCCAGTGTCGAAGTAGCAACCCTCGATCAGCACGTTCTTACACGATTCGGGGTCGCAGCCGTCGCCGTTGGGGCCGTCGTTCTGGATATGCACTCCTTTTACGGTCACATTCTCGCACAGCAGGGGGTGGATTACCCAGAAAGCGGCTCTGAGGAGAGTGACATTCTCTATCAATACATTCTTACACTCTGTAGGGCTCAGCAGCTGAGGGCGCATTCCGTAGCCTTCGCCGAGCACTCGCTTCTCTACCGGCACTCCCTCTTCATTCCATTCCTGGAGCAGCGGTCGGCCTATCTTCTGGGTGATGGGGCCTTCTACATAGCCGCGCTTGCCGCTCATCTGCCACCAGTTGTCGTTCGAGGCGCCTCCGTCAATCGTGCCTTTGCCGGTGATGGCGATATTCTCCTGCTTGTAGGCATAGATCATCGGCTGATAGTTGTAGCAGTCCATCCCCTCCCAGCGGGTGCGCACTATCGGATATTGCTTCGGGTCATCGCTGAAGAGCAGCGTTGCCCCCTCCTCAAGGTGGAGGTTCACATTGCTTTTGAGTGTGATAGGCCCTGTGAGCCATGTCCCTTTCGGGATCACCACGCGACCGCCACCCTCCTGCGAACATTGTTCTATCACCTTATTTATAAGTTCGGTGTAGAGATAACCTTTGGTTTTCGATTTCTTCCCGTAGTCAAAGAGTTTGTAATCCTTGTCGCGGAATGTCGGAGCCTTGATATTAGCCTCTATCTGCGGATAGAGCGTGGCCCATGCCTCTGTGGCGGTCTCTGCACTGATGGCAAAGCTGCTCAATAGCAGCAGCGCCGATGCTATAAGTCCCTTTTTCATGGCAATTTTTCTGATATTTTTACTTAATTTATATTATACATTAGCGCGCCCCGTGTTGGCTTTGCCCGGGGTGCTATGCAAAGATAGCGACTCCAATCCACCTCCCCGCAATCCTCAATGTTATTAAATGTTAAAACTCTCCTTCGCCCCTCCGGCTCCTTCCCCAAGGCGGTAGCCGGTTTGTCGAAG
>CAZUEY010000053.1:0-16194 GCA_964619395.1 uncultured Staphylococcus sp.
TTATATTTGGTTAAAGAAATTAAAATTTTATAAATTTAGGTAGAATGGTGACATTTTGATAGTTACACATAGGTGTTACTGCCTTGATTAGTTGATTTATATGGCATGTTGTCACTTACTGATCCTACATAAGTTTCATTGAGAGCCTCCCCGGGAATATATCTTGGAGACTTTACATTGAGTTTTTAGTCATCGCCTTAGTCATTGCACCGCGGTTCATATGAAAAGTTCTTCATTGAAAATTTTTTATAATGAGAAAATTTTACTAATTTTGCAGTAACAGTTCCCACCACGCCTCTCAACGATGCGTACCACGGTGGGACTTCGGTTTTTTTATGCTTTATTATGAAACTTACGCATATAGTAAGTCTGATTGGATTGATCTACGCAAAATCCTGTTATCAAAGCTAAATTAGGATTGATGTACTCTACAACAACCATAAAAGAAAAATATGTTTGGAAGGCATTGGATCTTTGGTTGAAAACTTTGGGGGTGTTTTTTGAAGTTCTTCTAATTATTTGCATTATATTTGTGAACATGAAAAAGATCTCGGCCACAATCATAGCTTTAAATGAGGAGAAGCGCATAGCTGCTTGTCTGGAATCGCTGCGCGACGTGGCCGACGAGATCATTGTGGTAGACTCCGGCTCTACCGACCGCACGGTGGAGATATGCCGGGAAGCCGGCTGCAAGGTGAGCATCCGCAAGTTTGACGGCTTCGGCACCCAGCGCCAGTATGCCACCTCGCTTGCATCTCATCAATACATCCTCTCTATCGATGCTGACGAACAGCTCTCTCCCGCCCTTCAGGCATCTATAAAGCGTCTGAAGAGCGAAGGGTTTGGCCACCGGGTCTACATGATGCCGCGTCTTAATTTCTACTGCGGCGAGCCGGTGCGCCACTGCGGATGGTATCCTGATATGCAGATACGTCTCTTCGATAAGCGCTATGCCAACTGGAATCTGCGCGATGTGTCGGAGCAGGTGATATTCCGCGACTCCGTGCGCCCCGAACTGATCGACGGCGACATCCTCCACCATCGGTGTGAAAACCGCGCTCAATATGAGGATGTGCTTAAGTCGCATGCCGCTATCAAGGCGCGGGTGCTTGCCGCCGGGGATGAGAAGATAGGGGTGTTCTCCCCATTTTTTCATGCTGCGAAGGCGTTTTGCTCCACTTTTCTCAAGCGCGGAGGAATTTTTGAGGGTAAGGCCGGACGCGAGATTTCAATGCTCGACTTCCAGTCGGAACTCATAGCCTACAAGGCAGCCCGTAAATTGATATCGCGCGGTAGCCGGAAGGATTGATTTCGTAAGAATAACCTCCGTTCCATCATTTACCGTCATCATCATCGGCAAGAAGCCTGAAGGTGAGGCGGTGGAGTGGGGTAGGGCCATGGGTGGCGATAGCCTCGCGATGGGCCCGTGTGGGATACCCTTTGTGAACCTCAAAACCATATTGAGGAAACTGCGCTGCAGCCCGTGTCATGAAGTCGTCGCGGTAGGTCTTGGCAAGGATCGAGGCCGCTGCAATGTTGGCATATTTTGCATCCCCTTTCACCACTGTCACGTGGGGGATATCCCTGTAGGTCTTGAAGCGGTTGCCATCTACGGCTATGTGGGCGGGGCGCACTTTGAGCAGATCGAGGGCGCGGTGCATCGCCTCGATGGAGGCATTAAGGATATTGATGCTGTCGATCTCCACGTTGTCGCACCACCCCACGGCCCACGCCACGGCTTCGCGCTCTATGATGGGGCGCAATTCGTAGCGCTGCTTTTCGGTGAGTTTTTTGGAGTCGTTAAGCAGGGGATGGGTGTAGCCGTCAGGGAGAATTACGGCTGCCGCACACACCGGCCCCGCCAGGCATCCGCGACCGGCTTCATCACACCCGGCTTCGAGCATAAAGGAGATGGTGGCTGTGGGGAGCGGTGTCTTCATCGGCCTACACAACATCCATAAATCCGTAGCCGAGGCCTGAACGGTTGACAATGTTGTGGCCGTAGGTGATGAGCTTCTTGCGCAGACGGGAGATGTTGACATCCACAAGGCGCGGGTTGGTCATCTCCTCTCCCGGCCATGCCACGGCAAATATATCCTCGCGGGTGAAGAGTTTGTTGCGCGAGCGCAGCAGCATCGAGAGTATTGTAAATTCGGTAGGGGAGAGCGACACCGATTCCCCATCGATGATCAGCCCTCGGGAGTCTATGTTGAGTATTAATGTGCGGTATTCGATGGTGCGCAGCGTGGCGGCGGGAGCAAAATTGCGGTGGCGGCGGAGCACTGATCGTATGCGGGCTATAAATTCGCGCAGCGAGAATGGCTTCGTGACATATTCGTCGGCTCCGGCGTTGAGCCCCGTGATGATATCGTTTTCGCCATCTCTACCGGTGCAGAACACTACCGGGATATGAGCCGTCAGCCTTTCGTCTTTGATTCGCTCGAGCAGTTCGAGGCCGTCGATCTCTCCCGAGAGGTCTATCTCGGTGATGACAAGACTATAGGTGTCCAACGGTTGCGTAAGAGCTTCTTCCGCCGTGGCTACACAATTCACTTCATATCCTTCGCTGCGGAGATTTTCTCTCAGCAGCGAGGAGATGGTGCTGTCGTTGTCAACAAGCAATATCAGAGGCGTCAGTGTATTTTCGGAGGTGCTCAAGATGGTGTGCGTTTTGAATTTTTTAGTAGATATCCGCGGGGCTCTCGCCTCTCGTTTTGTTGCAAAAATATGATATTTTGGAAAATTTTGAAAATTTGTAACAGGATTGTTTATTTTTTGAAATAGGATTGTCAAAAGATTCGGCAACTGCCTCTAATTTTTTCTGCAACTTTTTCCATGAGTTACTTTTATTTATTACCTTTGTTGATGGTAGGGATTCCAATATCCTCCCGCTTTTATAACCTTTAAAATATATATCTATATATGAATCCGAAATACAACAGAGTGTTGCTCAAGCTCAGCGGCGAGTCGCTCATGGGCGCTCAGGGCTATGGCATTGACACTACGCGTCTTAAAGAATATGCCTCGCAGATCAAGGAAATTGCCTCGGCCGGAGTTGAGGTGGCTATCGTCATCGGTGGCGGCAATATCTTCCGTGGACTTTCGGGTGCCGCTAAGGGCTTCGACCGCGTCAAGGGCGATCAGATGGGGATGCTCGCCACCGTCATCAACTCGCTCGCTCTCTCCTCGGCTCTCGAGGCCGAAGGGCAACCCGCTGTAGTGTTTACGGCTTTAAATATGTATCCCATCGGCGAATATTATTCCAACCGTAAGGCTATCGAAGCGCTCTCTCAAGGCAAAGTGGCAATCATAGCCGGAGGCACCGGCAATCCCTACTTTACCACCGACACGGGAAGTGCTTTGCGCGGCATCGAGGTGGCTGCCGACGTAATGCTCAAAGGTACACGTGTGGATGGCATCTATACTGCTGATCCTGAGAAAGATCCAACTGCCGTGAAATTCGACAAGATTACCTACGACGAAGTCTATACCCGCGGCCTCAAAGTCATGGATCTCACAGCCACTGCTCTCTGCAAGGAAAACAATCTCCCCATCGTGGTCTTCGATATGGATACTCCCGGCAACCTCCTCAAAGTCATCTCAGGAGAGAATATCGGTACACTTGTATATTGACCGCTCCCTGCCTCTCTCTTTTGTCTCCTGCATCCTGCCCGAGACTTTCCCGAAAAAAATTCAATAAACAATACATATTTTTTACCTACTCTGAATTATGGAACCCTCCGACTATCTTATCCCCGCCGAAGAAAAAATGGAGATGGCCGTGGCCTATCTCGACGAAGCTCTTGCCCATATACGTGCCGGCAAAGCCAACCCGAAAATCCTCGACGCTATCCGTGTGGACTACTACGGATCCGCCGCCCCTATATCTAATGTGGCCAATATCTCGGTCCCTGACGCCCGCACCATCACTATCACCCCTTGGGAGAAATCGATGTTCAAGGAGATCGAAAAGGCTATCATAAACTCCGAACTGGGCATCATGCCGGAGAATAACGGTGAGGTGATCCGCCTCTCCATCCCCCCGCTGACCGAGGAACGCCGCCGCTCCCTTGTGAAGCAGTCAAAGGCTGAAGCGGAGACCGCAAAAGTCAGCGTGCGCAATGCCCGCCGCGATGCCATCGATGCTCTCAAGAAGGCCGTAAAGCAGGGTATGAGCGAAGATGTTGAGAAGGATGCCGAAGCCTCAGCTCAGAAGCTCCACGATAAATACCTCAAGAAAATCGACGACCTTTTCGCTGCCAAAGAAAAGGAAATTCTCACTGTCTGAAACCCTCACTGCGACTCCACAACCTGCCTGATACACTCACTGCGGCTCCCCATCCTGCCTGATGCTCTCACTGCGGCTCCCCCACAAAAATGTAGGGACGCACGGCTCGTGCGTCCGGATTGCCGCAAATGAGAAATTGCCGCAAACGAAAAATTGCCGCAAAAGAACAATTGCAACATGTTCCCGCATATTGCCACAATGTAGGGACGCACGGCCCGTGCGTCCGGATTGCCGCATATGAAAATTTGCCGCAAAAGAACAATTCACGTCATTGAACATTTGCCGCCAATTCCGCCGCACAACGTTGTTGCATGGCGAAATCGATAAAATTCCGGTAAACAATGGGTTCATCGGCATCGTCGCTCCTCCGGACGCACGAGCCGTGCGTCCCTACAATGCCGAAATCCACCTCATAAAACATCGCCGAAACAATTGCAACATGTTTCCGCATATTGCCACAATGTAGGGACGCACGGCCCGTGCGTCCGGATTTCCGCATATGAAAAATTGCCGCGAATGAACAATTGCAACATGCGGATACATAAATATACCACCTCCCCACCCTTGAGAGGCAATCAAACTACGATTTTGCCGCGTAGAGGACAGGATTGGTGTCAGGGTCGTTATACATCTTCATCTGGCGGTAGACCTTCATATATTTCTTCCCCGCTTCGATATCGTCAAGCAGTTGGTCTATAGCCGTGATGAGGTCCTCACGCTGCTGAAGGAGTATGTCGAGCTTGGCGGCGCATCGCGCTATGTGTTCCGCCGAGGCATCCTTGCGCTCCACTTCGCGCTCCATGTGGTAGATCTTCAGGGCAAGGATCGAAAGGCGGTCGAGTGCCCAGGCGGGACTCTCGGTATTGATGGTAGCGTCAGGGGCCACGTTTACACCGGCATATTTATTACGGAAATAGGTGTCGATCTCCTCCACCATGTCGGTGCGGTCCTGATTGGAACGGTCGATGCGGCGCTTCAGTGCCACACAAGCTTCAGGTTTTATCTCCGGGTCGCGGATTATATCCTCGAGATGCCACTGCACGGCATCAATCCAGTTTTTGTCGTAGAGGGTAGCCTCGATGGTTCCTTCCTCGTAGGGGTTGCTCTTTGGGGCATCAACATCATCTGTCTTGTGATACCCTGCGGTAGTTTCCTCGAATATGCCGTAGGCTTTTTCTGCGAATTTCATAGTAGTCACTTTTAGGGGTTGTTTTGTTATCTATATGCAAATATGGCGATTTTTCGCCAATTGCAAAGCATGTCATCGATTTTTTATTGTAAATTTGTGTCGCTATGCAAAGAGTTTTGTTTCATTCCACCATTTTCGGACCTATCCACTCGCGCCGCCTCGGCACCTCACTCGGTATAAATCTTACCCCCGACGATGGCAAGATTTGCAGTTTTGACTGCCTCTACTGTGAGGCGGGTTTCAATGCCCAGGGTGTCGGCACCACCGGTTTTGCCCCGCGCGCGAGGGTGGCACAGCTTCTCGAGGAAAAGTTGCGCACTATGAGCGAGGCCGGCGATCCCCTGGATGTAATCACCTTTTCAGGCAATGGCGAGCCTACGCTCCATCCTGATTTCAAAGGCATCATCGAAGACACCATCCGTCTGCGCGACCGTTACTATCCGCAGGCCAAGGTCAGTGTGTTGAGCAATTCCACCCGCATCGACCGTGAAGCTGTCTGCGAGGCTCTTGATATGGTCGACAATAATATCCTGAAACTCGATTCAGCCCTTACCCCGACTATCCGCCTTATAGACCGGCCGACATCTCCCACCTTCACAGCCGAAAGCGTCATCGAGCGGCTCACACGTTTTTCAGGGAGCTGTATTGTCCAGACGATGCTCCTGCGTGGCGAGTTTAATGGTGAGAAGATCGACAATACTACCGACGTTGAAATAAATGCCCTTATTGAGGCCTACAATCGCATAAAACCGCGAGAGATAATGATCTACTCCATTGATCGGAAAACTCCCGCTGAGGGGCTCGTAAAGGTCCCCGCCGATGAACTCAGAAGGGTAGGGGAGAGGATAACCCGTGCGACCGGAATCCCCGTCCTCACAGCATAATTCCGCCCTCAACCCCCTCAACCCCCTCAACCCCCTCAACCTTCCCTTGCCGGGCGTTTGCGGTAGCCGGTTTGTCGAAGGTGATAAAAATGAAGCCCGGAAGCCTTTCGGCAGCCCCTCCTCTAAAGCCGGCTCCTCAACCCCCCTCAACCTCCCCTTACCGGGCGTTTGCGGTAGCCGGTTTGTCGAAGGTGATAAAAAAATGAAGCCCGGAAGCCCTTCAGGCGCCCCTCCTCTAAAGCCGGCCTGCGCCCCTCAACCTCCTCAACCCTCTCAACCTCCTCAACCCTCTCAACCTCATCAACCCCTTCAACCCCCTATGCCAATAATAGATAAACCGGTGCTCCGCCCTCGCCCTCTTCGTCCGGGCGACCGCATAGCGATCGTTTCGCCGGCCGGTATCATAAAACCCCAGCTCGTATATAATTGCATGCCGATTCTCGCCGACCAAGGTTGGGTTCCGTATGTGGGGGTCAATAGTTTCAACCGCTACGCCACGTATGCCGGTACTGACGACGAGCGCTACTCAGATCTTGAGACTGCTTTCCTCGACCCTGACACACGGGCCATCCTCTGCTCGCGCGGTGGTTATGGTGCCGTCCATCTCCTCGAGCGCCTTAATGATCTCCCGCTCCGCGACGACCCCAAGTGGGTGATTGGTTACAGCGACATATCGGCACTTCATGCCCTCATGACCTACCATGGCATAGAGTCGATCCACGCTCCGATGGCCAAACATATCTCCACCTTCAATGGCCGCGATCAATATTCCCGACGTCTTTTCGACATCCTCACCGGCACTGTACCCACCCTGCGTGAATCGGCACATCGTCTCAACCGTCAGGGTAGGGGAGAGGGACTTCTCGTGGGTGGCAACCTTGCCGTAATCGCTGGACTCCTCTCCACTCCTTTCGACGTCATAAAGCCGGGGCGTATACTTTTTATAGAAGATATTGCCGAGCCGATTTACAAGACTGAGCGTATCCTCTACACTCTGCGTCTTTCCGGAGTCCTTGCCAAACTGGGCGGACTGATTGTAGGTCGCTTCACCGACTATGCTCCTGACCGTGGCTCGCGGACTATGGAGGAGATGATTGCGAAGATGACTGAAGGATTCGACTATCCGGTGGCGTTTAATTTCCCGGTTGGACACGTTGACCAAAATCTCCCTATGGTCTGCTCCTCTACTGTCCGTCTCTCTGTCGGATCTCGCGAAGTGACCCTCGAAACGATTTCTTAATATTTCTTAACTATTATTAAGATTTTGGCTTTGAAATTCACCTCCCCCTCTGCGAATGGGCTCTAATTTTTAATTCTCAGAGCTCAAATTTTCAATTATTATTCAAAAAATCAGCGTTTTAGATAGATTTTTAGATTTCATCCTTCACGAGCAGAAAATTTTTTGAATCGCTCTTGAAATTTGATTATCTTTGTAACATGAAGAAAATTGAGTGGACATGCGATAAATCTGTCTCCATGCCGCCGATCGACACTGCGCTCCTCGATAATTGGATCGCGATGGTGGCCGAGGCTCATGATAGGATTGTAGGTTCTGTCGTCTATCAATTTTGCGACGATCAAAAGATTCTTGAAGTCAACCGTGAGTTTCTTTCCCACGATTACTATACCGATATCATCACTTTTGATTACTCGCGTGGCAGGATGATATCAGGCGATATCGTCATCTCCCTCGATACCGTAAGGTCTAATGCTGAACTTGTCTCCCAACCATATATCGTTGAGCTTCATAGAGTTATTATCCATGGCATACTCCATCTCTGTGGCATCAACGATAAGGGTCCCGGCGAGCGCGAGGTGATGGAAGCCAATGAGGATCAAGCACTTGACATCCTCTCAAGCCTCCCCGGCTCACCGCTTCCCCAAAGATGATAACCACCGCATCCTCTTTCCATACGAAATTATTTTTACTCTCCTGTCTCCACTGAATATTTAAGATGAAATTTGACTACGATGTGATTGTCATTGGTGCCGGACATGCCGGTTGCGAGGCGGCCCATGCCGCCGCAGCTCTTGGCGTGTCGGTTCTGCTGATGACTATCGACATGAACAAGATTGCTCAGATGAGTTGCAACCCTGCCGTGGGTGGTATTGCTAAAGGACAGATTGTCAGGGAGATAGATGCTCTTGGTGGTAT
This sequence comes from uncultured Staphylococcus sp., assembly GCA_964619395.1. Lineage (GTDB taxonomy): Bacteria > Bacteroidota > Bacteroidia > Bacteroidales > Muribaculaceae > Duncaniella. The sequence continues at coordinate 8,517 of CAZUEY010000053.1, forward strand.
GATGGGTATAATCACTGACCAGAGCGCGATCCAGTTTCGCATGCTCAACCGCTCGAAAGGTCCAGCCGTCTGGAGTCCACGCGCTCAGAGCGACCGCATGGAGTTTTCGCGCCTCTGGCGCCACCACCTCGAGAATACGCAAAACCTGAGTATGTGGCAGGATTCTGCTACCGGGCTGATCGTTGAGGATGGTGCTGTAAGGGGTGTCACTACCGCTCTCGGTGTCACCTTCAGGGCGAAGGCCGTGGTGCTCACTGCCGGTACTTTCCTCAATGGCCTTATGCACACCGGGCGCGTAAAGCTCCCCGGCGGACGAGTGGCCGAGCCGTCTGCTACAGGTCTGACTGAGCAGCTTCGCGAGCTTGGTTTTGCGACTGATCGTATGAAGACAGGCACCCCGGTGCGCATCGATGGCCGCTCTGTAGACTGGAGCAAAACAACTCTCCAGGAGGGGGATGATGATTTCCATAAATTCTCCTTCCTTCCGAATGTCCACCGTATCCTCCGGCAGCGTCCTTGCCATACGGTCTACACCAACTCTGAAACCCACCGCATCCTCCGCGAAGGCCTCCCGGACTCACCCCTCTATAACGGACAGATCAAGAGCATCGGCCCTCGCTATTGCCCAAGCATCGAGACCAAAATAGTGACTTTCGCCGACAAGGAGGAACACCAGCTTTTCCTCGAACCTGAAGGGGAACTCACCACTGAATACTACCTCAACGGCTTCTCGTCGTCGCTCCCTGTCGACATCCAGATTTCAGCCCTCGAGACTATCCCGGCGCTCGAAAATGTACAGATTTTCCGCCCGGGCTACGCTATTGAATACGACTTTTTCGACCCCACACAGCTCTACCACACGCTCGAGACAAAACTTCTCAGCGGCCTTTTCTTCGCCGGCCAGGTCAATGGCACCACAGGCTATGAGGAGGCTGCCGGCCAGGGGCTCGTGGCGGGAATAAATGCCGCCCTGAAGGTCAAGGGACGTCCTGCCTTCACCCTCGGCCGCGACGAGTCATATATCGGTGTGCTCATCGACGACCTTGTTACGAAAGGTGTCGACGAGCCTTACCGCATGTTCACCTCCCGCGCTGAATACCGCATACTCCTGCGTCAGGATGATGCCGATATGCGCCTCACTCCTAAAGGCTACGAGATAGGCCTCGCCTCGAAATATCGCTATGATGTGATGCGCGACAAACTCTCACGCCGCGACGCGCTGATCGATTTTTGCAGGGAGTTTTCTGTCAAGGCTTCCCTCATCAATCCCTTCCTTGAATCTATCGGCGAGCAACCACTCAAACAGGGTGTCAAGCTCTACGACCTCATTCTCCGTCCCGGTCTAAATATTCAGATGCTCGCTGACAACATCGATCCACTCGCTCGTTTCATAGATGATAACATCGGCGAGGGTAGCCGACAAGAGATCATTGAGGCTGCTGAAATCCTTATGAAATATCAGGGATATATTCAACGCGAACAACAGATAGCCGACAAGATCCGCCGACTCGAAAACCTCCATATCCGTGGAAAATTCGACTACTCAACCATAAAATCTCTCTCAACCGAAGCACGCCAGAAACTTGCCCGCATCGATCCCGAGACTATTGCCCAGGCATCACGTATCCCCGGAATCTCTCCCGCTGATGTCAACATCCTGCTCCTCCTCATGGGAAGATAATCTCACCCGATGCGCCCCCATCATCTTAAAAGTCATGAAAAGAGTGTGAAAAAAACCTTTGTTCCACGTGGAACAATTTAGTCACTTTTTCCGCCCAAATTCATTGACCTTCTGACGATAACAAATTTCAAACCCATCCAAATCCTCCCAACCTTTTACCCCCTCAACCCCTTCAACCCCTTCAACCTCCTCAACCTTCTCAACCCCTTCAACCTCCCCTCAAACCTCTCAACCTCCTCAACCTTCTCAACCCCTTCAACCTCCCCTCAACCCTCTCAACCTCCCCTTGCCGGGCGTTTGCGGTAGCCGGTTTGTCGAAGGTGATTAAAAGAAACCTGGAAGGCCTTTCGGCCACCCCTCCTCTAAAGCCTCCTCAACCCCTCAACCTCCTCAACCCCCCTCAACCTCCTCAACCTCCTCAACCCCTTCAACCTCCTCAACCCCTCAACCTCCTCAACCTTCTCAACCCCTTCAACCTCCTCAACCCCTTCAACCCCCTCAACCCTGTCAACCTTAAACACAACTCTAAACTCTAAATAAATACAATTATGGAATACCTGAAGCAAAGAATCCGCGATGTTGTCGATTTCCCCCAGAAGGGTATCGTGTTCCGCGACATCACTACTCTCCTAAAAGATGCACGTGGCCTCCACATCATCGGCTGGGATCTCTCTCAACTCTACCGCGACAAGGGCGTCACTAAAGTAGTAGGTATCGAGTCGCGCGGCTTCATCGCCGGTTCTATTCTCGCTTTCGAACTCGGTGCCGGTTTCGTCCCCGTCCGCAAACCCGGCAAACTCCCTGCCGATACCGTAAGCGCTACCTACGCCAAGGAGTATGACACTGACACCATCGAGATCCATCGCGACGCTATCACCCCCGACGATATCGTGGTGATCCACGACGACGTACTCGCTACGGGTGGCACCATGGCCGCTGCCTACAATCTCGTGAAGTCCATGAATCCTAAAAAAATCTACATCAATTTCATCATCGAACTCCTCGCTCTCAACGGCCGCGCTAACCTCCCCGCTGACGCTGAAGTGAGCTCGCTCATTACTTATTGATGGCCTCCCGAATCCACGATGGCCAAACATAAGAAATCTGCTGCCCTCACCGAGAAGATCTCCATCCTTCCCGATACCCCCGGTGTATATATGTATCGCGACGCCGAGGGTACGGTGATCTATGTCGGGAAGGCCAAGAATCTGAAACGCAGGGTAAGTTCTTATTTTAACCGTACCCACGATAGTCTCCGCACCAACCTCCTTGTCCGTGCTATCGCTGATATGGAGTATATCGTGGTTCCAACCGAGCAGGATGCCCTCAACCTCGAGGCATCGATGATAAAGGAGTATCAGCCGCGTTACAATGTGCTCCTCAAGGATGACAAATCCTACCCCTGGATAGTGGTCACCAATGAGCCTTTTCCGCGAGTCTTCATGACCAGGCAGCATATCAAGGATGGCTCGAAATACTATGGTCCCTACACCGACGTTGGCGCCGCCCGTGCCACTCTCGATCTGGTCAAACGCATCTACTGCATCCGCTCATGCCGCCAGCCCATGTCGCTCGACTGGATCAAAGCCGGGAAGGGTCGCCTCTGTCTCGACTATCACCTTAAGCGCTGCAAAGGTCCCTGCGTAGGGCTGCAGTCTGTGGAAGATTATAACCGCGACATAGACCGCGTCCGCGCCATCCTCAGCGGCGACACAGGCCAGCTCCTCGCCTTTCTCCGCTCTGAGATGGAGGCGCTCTCCGCCCAACTCCGTTTTGAGGAGGCTCAGCAACTCAAGGAGCAATACGATCTCATCTCCCGCTATCAGGCTAAGAGTGTGATCGTCTCCCAGACGATTGATGATATAGATGTGTTCGGCATCCACGACGAGGACGACGAGGTCTACATCAACTATATGCACGTCCGCCGGGGAGCTGTGGTCAAGTCTGCCACTCTCGAATATCGCCGACGTCTCGATGAGACTCCCGCCCAGCTCCTCAGCTATGCCATGAATGAGATTGCCCGGGAGTTTGGCGTGGAATATTCCAAGGTTATCGTGGCTGAGAAACCTGACGTGGAGATGCCCTCCGTGGAGTTCATAATCCCCCAACGAGGCGACAAGGCTAAACTCCTGGAGGTCTCTCAGCGCAACGCCCGCCAGCATCGCGTCGACAAAATCAAGACCATGGAGAAGCGTGATCCCTCGATTCACACTGACCGCATCCTCAAACGCATGCAGCAGGATTTCCGCCTCAACGAGCTCCCACGCCATATCGAGTGTTTCGACAATTCCAATATCCAGGGCACTAATCCGGTGGCCTCGTGTGTGGTCTTTAAAGACGCCAAACCCTCCAAAAAAGATTATCGCCATTTCAACATCAAGACCGTGGAGGGTCCCGATGATTTTGCCTCGATGAAAGAGGTGCTCACCCGCCGCTATTCCCGCCTCGTGGCCGAAGGCCGCGAGCTCCCTCAGCTGATAGTGGTCGATGGTGGCAAAGGACAGCTCTCGGCTGCTGTCGAAGCCCTCGACGAGATGAATCTACGCGGCGTCATCGCCGTGGTTGGCATCGCAAAACGGCTCGAAGAGATCTATTTTCCCGGCGACAGTATCCCACTCTATATCGACAAAAACAGTGAGACACTCCGCGTGGTCCAACACCTACGTGACGAAGCCCACCGCTTCGGTATCACCCACCATCGCAACCGCCGAAGCAAATCGCAAGCCGTCTCCCAACTCGACTCCATCAAAGGCGTTGGTGAGAAAACACGTACCGCCCTGCTCACCACATTTAAGAGTCTCAAACGTCTACGCGAAGCCGACCTCGACGCCATAGCCGAAGTCATCGGCCCCGCCAAAGCCTCCATAGTCTACACCGCCCTCCATCCCTAACCCGCCCTGAGCCTCCCTCCTCTTTCGCTCTCAATTTCCTAAACAGAGCCAAAAAATGTAAAAAATTTCCTAATTGATTGTTATAGCGTCTTTTTTGCTAAAAAATCGTAGCTGAAAATTAACAAAAAATTACTACCTTTGCACTTAGGGAACAAAATTTCCTCATATCCTCCGATAACCTAACAGTAATCTCCTTAACAAATTTGCATAAAATGAAACATCATCTCTTCACGAGGTTAGTGGCTGTCATTGTGGCAGTTACGGCTCTATGCGGCTCTATGTCAGCTGCTGTGAAGTGGCAGCTTGTGGCCGACCGTACGGACAAAATGCCCCTTGAAAAGGTGGTTTGCCTCGTTGCTACCGACAATTCCGACCGCATGCTCGTCATCGGCACCGAGCGTACGCTCTACAGCGTGGGTCGTGTCACTTTCGAGCAGTCTGGCCAAAGCTCCATCGAGTCAGTCTCCGCTTCAACCGACGCCCCTGAAATCATCAGTGCCAACTCTACCATAACGGTCATGGGCCTCAGTCGCGATGCCTCGCTCACGATCTACGGCATCGACGGGCGTCTTGTAAGCTCCAGGGCTCTCCGCGCCGCCGACGGCACCATAGAGGTCTCCATCGCCGACCTGACCCCCGGCGTTTACGTGGTCAATATCCTCGACAGCACCCTGAAGATTCTCAAAAAGTAATCTTTACCTCCCCGGCCTGCCGCCCAACCTGAGGGCGACAATAGCCCGCAGCCCGATGCCGCAAAAAATAAATCGTCAGCACAACCGTCGCAGATTTATACCCGCGACCTCCCCGGCTCACAGCAAACAATTGATAATCAATACATTCACCTTGCGGTTGCATGGTGTATCCCCATCATAAAACCAGAAACACAATGTCGAAATTTCTCATATCAACAGCTCTAATGTTTATGGCTTCGATCCCCGGCTACGCACAATTTGCAGTGACCGCCGGCGATTCGCAAGTCAACCTCGTAGACGATGGCTCTATGGTGGCCGACGCTTCGGCTAAAGCCGGATTCCGCTTCGGCGGCATCGATGTTGCCGACATCAAAGAGATCACTGCCACGGCTCTCACTTCCGATAAACCGGGCACCACTCTCACCCTCCCTGACGGTGTCACAGCCACCATTCCCGCCGCCATCCTCGACATCACTACTGCCGTCAACGAGATCGAAAAAGAGAAGCGAAACCTCTACTCCTGCGAATACATGCTCAACATAGCCGGTATTCCCTACTTCATCACCACCTCCGCTGCAGAAGCCGTAGAGAAATCCTCGCTCATCCTCATCACCTCCCAGCCAAAGAAATCAACCTTCGATGCCGCTACTGTGGCAGCCTTCAGAAGCTTCGTAGAGAAAGGGGGCGTCATCTTCGCCCCGAATATCGGCGCAAGCTCATCAGACGATGTCAAGGCCCTCTTCGGAGTCTCTGCAGTCTCCGCCCACGACAAGAAAGAGAAGAGAACACTCACGTGGTCCACTGACTTCCACCCCGAGCTCGTCTACATCGACGAACCTGAGGAGATCACTACCGCCATCGGGTCGCTCAACGCCTCGCGCTTCACCCTCTCAACCGGCGAAGCCCTCGCAACATTCGACTCCGACCCCGCACAGATCGCAGTGGTGAAAAACGCCATCGGCTCAGGAGCCGCCTACACATTCGGCATCCTCTGGCGCGACGTCATCCAGCGCCCTCAGCTCGACAAGGATATGGACACCGGCCGCGGCAAGAGCCAGACTTTCGAACCGTCAGCCGACATGTATCCCCTCTTCATCCGTGCCGCCTATGCCGCCGCAAACCCAGTGGTCTCATGGAAATACACCGTCCCTGACGGCTACTCCGCAGTCCTCGTCCCCACCCACGACTGCGACTCCCGCACAGCCTACGATTCAATGTACTACATGGCCGACTATGAAGCGAGTCTCGGTCTGCGCGGACACTACTTCCTGACCGTCCACTACTTCCAGCAGCCCGGCTACCTCTCAGCCTTCTACAACTCCGAGACCCTCCCCAAAGCCAAACAGCTCCTTGAGCAAGGCCACACCGTAGGCTCTCACTCCATCTGCCACTTCCCCGACTTCGGCTCATACAAAGGCGCCGAACTCGAAGAACACTTCCCAATGAAGGAATACACCCGCGACTCCTACGCCGCCTATTCAACACGCGATATCAACGCCGGCCTCTCCTACGGCTCCACATGGGCCGAACTCGTGCTCTCTAAGCAGATAATTCAGGAAGACCTCGGCAACCAAGTGCGCTCATTCCGCTCAGGCCACCTCTGCCAGAACACCAACATGCCTCTTGCACACCAGATAGCCGGCTACAACTACTCCTCCTGCTACACCGCCTCATCAGTTCAGAGCCAGTTCCCATTCCTGCAGCGAATGTCAAACGACTGGACAGGCGACCCCACCGGAGTGCTCCAGATTCCCCTCCACTTCTCCGACGTGTGGAGCGACGGCTTCGATGAAAACAACTACGCCGACCGTGCAGCCCACTGGGTGACACTTTTCAACAAGCTCAAAGGCAACTATGCCTCCTCAGTGCTCCTCATCCACCCCAACCGCGAATACAAAATGCTCGCCCAGAAAATCCTCATCGACAACCTCGACCTCGCCGACTGCGGCCTCTACAATTTCGAGGATTATGGCGACTTCTGGACCGCACGCGAAAAATTTAATTTCGAGCAATACTGGCTCCCCGAGGAGGGCAAAGTGGTCATCCGCGCCAAAGCAGCCGACATCGCAGCCAACCCAGCTCTCTCCATCATGGTAGAGACCAATGGCGTCACTCCCAAGGCCATCACCCTCGTCGATGAGACCGGTAGCGTCCATGGCGCAACTATCCGCCCCCTCACCACCGGCCGCTACCTCCTCATCCTCTGATTCCCCCCGGGAGAGAGCAAAGGCGCCGAAACGCCCTGCTCATCATCACCCCTCGACATACCATCTTATAGAGAGAACCGCCCCACGCTTCGAATGCGCGAGGCGGTTCTCTTGTAGTTCAATATTGCCGCCCGATATCTCCGGGGCGGCTGTAAGAGCCCATTCGATAAGGAATGTTAACGCTGGGGCGGACTATCATTGAGCAGA
>CAZUEY010000054.1:0-15316 GCA_964619395.1 uncultured Staphylococcus sp.
CCCTCCGAGATATGCGACCTCAGCGTTAACATATATTATGGGACAGGCTCTTAGCCCAATCGCAGTTACAACCTCAGTAGCGATGAGCAATCCAGTGCGGGGTCGGGCTTCGTTGATGTCGTCGCACTCTGTATTACATCTGACTGCGACTGCTTTCTGGATTGCTTTTCAGAGAAAATTTGCTTAAATTTGCACAAGTAATAGCTTAGAACATGGACTTGAGAAGGCAGTCGCTTACACGATATATTGTGCCACTGAGGGAGGGAGGCTCGCTTCCCGCTTTGGCTGAGGCCGACGATGGATTCAAGTATGTGGTGAAATTCCGCGGTGCCGGTCATGGCTACAAAGCTTTGATTGCAGAATTTATCGGTGGGCTGGTGGCAACGAAACTGAAATTTCGTGTGCCGGAGTTGGTGTTTCTCGACTTAGACCATCGCTTTGGAATAACTGAGGCCGACGAGGAGATCCAGGACCTCCTGCGGGGCAGCGAGGGGCTTAACCTGGGGCTTCATTTCCTCGACAGAGCGATGACCATGGACCCATCGGTCAACGATATCGACCCCCTGCTGGCCTCAAAGATAGTGTGGCTCGATGCTTTCCTAACTAATGTGGATCGCACCCGCCTAAATACCAATATGCTGATATGGAATAAGGAGTTGTGGCTTATTGACCATGGAGCCTCGCTCTTCTTCCACCACTCCTGGCGCAATCCCAAGGAGGCAGCTCTTGATCCGTTTCCATACATCAAAAATCATACTCTGCTCCCCCAAGCATCGCGCCTCGAGGAGGCCGACAAACTTATGCGGCAAGCGATAACTCCACGCACACTGCGCCAGATTGTGGATGCAATCCCTGACGAGTGGCTCCGGGAAGAGGGGAGCGACCTGACGCCGACGCAGCGCAGAGAGGTTTATGCCGACTTCCTCACCACGAGGTTGGCTCATTCGGAAATCTTTGTAAAACAAGCTATAGATGAGCGACGACGCCTTAATATATGAATATGCCACAGTGCGCTACGTGCCCCGCGTTGAGAGAGAGGAGTTTATCAACGTGGGACTGCTGATGGTGTGCAAACGCAAGCGCTGGCTGCGCTGCGAGATGAAGCTCAATGAGCAGCGTCTTCGCGCCCTGGATCCACAGGTTGATATAGAGATGCTCAGCCGGCAGCTCGAGATGTTCAACTCCGTGAGTACGGGGAGTGGCGAACTTACCGCCGAGGAACGATTTCGCTGGCTATCAGCTGTCAAGAGTTGTGTGCTCCAGACCTCTCGCCCGCATCCGGGGCTGATAGAGGTTGAAGGGAGCGGTAAGAGTGCCGAGCAATTGCTCGAAGAGCATTTCTCCCGCATGATGAAGGAGTTAGTGCTCTAATGGCTTGTTCCACGATATTTTAAGGAATCCTATTTAGCGCCGGAAAAAATCCCTTAAAGTATAAAGGGTAAGGGCTATAAAAAAGTTTTTCCGACCCGCAGCCGCTGAGCGGGCCGCAAGCCGAAAGTCGCTTCTTCTGAGATTATGTTGGGGTAAGAGTGAGGTGCTTACCGTTTTTTTTGAGAATTGCACTGAGTGGCAATCCTCAGCGGGTGTTTACCAAAGTTCGTGGTAAGTGTTGTGATGATCGGGGCGATACATCAAAGCTGCTGATTCACAATACCATTCGAGAACTTTCTTTACTATTTTTGTTGCTTTCATAATCTATATCTTTTAAGTTAATAATCAAAATTCTTTGAAAGCTCGGCTACTTAATGTCGGGCACTGAACTGATGGATGCTGCAATCACCTGTAGCACGGAAGCAGTCGCGCTCACCAAGTGCTTTGAGGAAATGATTCACATCCGCTTTAATTAGTTTGAAAAACGTGTGTGTCATAGTTGAAAAAATTTGTTTAATTATATATCATTTATCCTTCGTACGATATAATAACACCCCTCGTCGCGATAAAGTTGACAACGAGGGGCGAAAAAGTGTCAGAAAAATATGTTATATAACAAGATTTCAGCCTTGTGATGGGCTGCAGGGGTGTTGAAATGCTCACCTCAGCGTCTCTTTGGAAAGCCGGGGGAGGTGGAGAGTATATAAGTGGAATCGGAAGGGTTGAGGGTTACAAGCAATGCCTCTACGCCGGGGATGCGATTGATCATGGTGAGAGCGCTGTCAGCACTCATGGCCATGCACGAGGTGGCAAAGGCATCGGCGAGCATGGCCGACGGGGCTACTACGGTGGCACTAAGAAGATCGGTGACCGCAGGTCTGCCGGTTGCGGGGGAGATGGTGTGCCACGAGCGCCCCGAGGCGTCAGTGTGGAAGTTGCGGTAATTACCCGAAGTGGCCACTCCTACGCCGCTGATTTCCACCACCGCCATTTCCTCATGGACCACGGCCGAATCGCTGCTTACCGGGGCATCGATCATTATGCGCCACATCTCCCCTCGAGGATTCTTTCCGGCCGCTGCAATCTCGCCACCGATCTCCACGAGGAAATCCATGCAACCGTTGCGGCGGAGCATCTCGCCTATCAGGTCGCAGCCGTAGCCTTTCGTAATTGCAGAGAAATTAAACTCCGTTGAGGGCGACTTCTTGAGTAAATGTCCCTCGGAGTCAATCCGGCAGTCGGCTATGCCCACAAACTGCCGGAGACTGTCGATAGACTGTTGTGACGGCTCAATCCCAGTTTTTTTATATCCGAATCCCCAGAGGTTGACAAGGGGGGCTACCGTGGGGTCAAACGCTCCTCCGCTTGCGCGGTTGACCGTAAGCGAAGCCTCGAAAATGCGTCGAAGCAGAGTGTCTGCTATCACTGAAGGACCCCCCCGGTTGATTAGTGTGATGAGCGAGCTATCGCAGAATGGAGAGAGCGAGAGTTCGACCTGACGCATCACTGTTAGTATAGAGTCCGTGAGGTCGGCCGGGGAGTTGTAGGTGATATTATAGACGGTGTTCCACACTCCCCCCTGGAGAGTGCGGTAGTTAGAGCGGAGACGATCGCAGCCGTTTAGCAACGTCAATAGGGCAGCGCCCAATAGGAGCAGCGGTATTGTACTACGGGTGATTCGTGTCATTTTTTGTGGAGAATTGTGAATCTGAAATTGGTTACTGCAAAGGTAGTCAATAATAGTCAGAATTTTTTGTGGAAAAGTTGCAAAAAAGTGGTATATTTGAGGCGAGAAATAGTGGCCCGCGGACTCCGTGTAGTTCACTGCTTAACCAAAAATATCTAAACATTTTATGGAAACCACATATCTTTTTTTGGCCGATGGCTTTGAAGAAATTGAAGCATTGGCAACAGTCGACCTTCTGCGGCGCGCAGGGGTAGAGGTAAAGACAGTGTCGATCAACTCTACAGTAGCTGTCCTCGGTTCGCACGGTATTGAGGTGGCTGCCGACATTACTCTCGATGAATGCCCTGAAGGAGCGAAACTCTATATAGCCCCCGGAGGGATGCCCGGCTCGGCCAATCTCGCAGCCAACCGTAAGGTTTGCGACCTCCTTGCTGTTCAGCATGCCCGTCAGGGGCTGATAGCTGCCATCTGTGCAGCTCCCGCTCTTGTGCTCGCCCCGCTGGGGATAGTGGATGGTATAGATGCTACCTGCTATCCCGGTATGGAGGAGGGCCTGATAGCCGGAGGCGCCAACTATCGCAAGCAGCGGGTTGTGCGCGCAGGCCACGTGATCACAGGCAATGGCCCCGCTTCGGCAATACCTTTCGCATTGACTATCATTGAGGCTCTCAAGGGTCAGGAGAAGGCAGATGAGGTTGCTGCCGGACTCCTCGTGTGAGCACGTGAGAGACAAGGAATAATATGGCAAAGACTTTGGTGCTTGCCACATCGCGCCATACCCACGGCGGGATCTCTTCTGTAGTTGCTGCCCATGAGTCGACCCCCCAATGGCGCGACCATGGCTGCTGCTGGATCCCCACACACCGCAGTGGCTCGAAGTGGCGCAAGATTTCCTATTTGCTCCGGGGTATGGGAGAGTTTCTCCTGCGCCTCCCCGGCGCAAAAATTGTGCATATTCATACGAGTGCACCACCCTCGGCAATGCGCAAGAATCTCTTCATGCGACTTGCCAAGATGGCGGGCAAAAAGAGTATAGTCCACTTCCACGCTTTCGACACTGCGTCGAGTATCGACGGTCCTCGACGCGAGGTCTACCGCCGGCTGTTTGGCGCGGCAGACCGGGTGGTGGTTCTTTCGCAGATGTGGGCCGATGCTGTCACCGCAACTTTCCCGGATCTTGCTCCGAAGGTGAGAGTGCTGTTCAATCCTTGTCCGCAGGTTGGAGAAGGGGTTGATACTGAAAGTGATAACGTCGACCCATATATCCTTTTTGCGGGAGTGGTAGAGCCCCGTAAGGGTTACGAACAACTGATAGAAGCCTTTGCCCGGGTGGCACCTCAATACCCCCGGTGGCGCTTGGTGATAGCCGGAAGTGGCGAAGTGGAGAAAGCCCGCGAACTGACTGAGAGACTGGGAGTGGCCGACCGCGTTGACCTCCCGGGATGGGTGTCCGGAGAGGAGAAACATCGTCTCTTCAGCGGAGCCTCGATATTCTGTCTCCCCAGTTTCGCAGAGGGTTTCCCTATGGCAGTGCTCGACGCCTGGGCCTACGGGCTGCCGGTTGTGGCAACCCCTGTAGGTGGCCTCCCTGAGATAGTGGAGGATGGACGCGACGCGCTCATTTTCGAACCCGGCGACACTGATGCACTCGCAAAAAAACTCGAGAACCTGATGGCCGACGAAGATTTGCGAAAAAAAATTGCCCTCGCATCAAAGAATTTCGCAAAAACTACGTTTAATATAAAGACCATAGGTGCGGAACTCGGCAAAATCTATGATGAACTGCTCTGATATCCGCTCTCCTGGTCGTATCATCAATACCTGATAACACACTTGACATGAGTAGAATACTTGTTACCGGCGGTTGCGGTATGATAGGGAGCAACCTCGTGAAGCGCCTTGTGAAGGAGGGCCACGATGTGAGCGTCATCGATAATCTCTGGCGCGGCAAGTTGGAGAATCTTAACGATGATTCCGGTCGTCCGGTGATAGACCTCGCTACCCGGTTTTTCAATATCGACCTCTCTAAGGAGAGCCCTGAAGCGGACGCAGTGGTTGAAGCCAGCGACTATGTCATCCATCTGGCCGACATCGTGGCCGGTATAGACTATGTTTTCTCCAATCAGGGGGATCTTTTCCGCCAAAACAATCTGATCAACACCAATCTCTTCCAGTCGGTCCGCCGGGCAGGCAAGGATAAGATCAAAGGGCTGATATATGTAGGCACCGCTTGCAGCTACCCGCTCACTCGCCAAAATTCGCTCGATGTGATTCCACTGCGCGAGGATGAACTTTTCCCCGCTCTCCCCGAGTCGGCCTACGGCTGGAGCAAACTGATGGGGCAGCTCGAGATAGGTTATCTGGAAAAGGAGACCGGCATCCCCTGCTGCACTTTGCAGTTTCACAATGTCTACGGCTCCCCTTGCGATTTCGGAGCTCGCTCTCAGGTGATCCCGGCGCTCATACGCAAGGCTGTCAACTACCCCTCCGAGGAGTTTAATGTGTGGGGTAGCGGCAAGCAGGGGAGAGCCTTTATTCATGTCGATGATGTCGTGGACGCTCTCGTGCTCGCGCTCGACAAAGGGTGGGGGCATGGCTGGATTCAGATCGGTCCCTCTGTCTGCACCTCTATTAAAGAGATAGCCGAGACAGTGGTGAAAATCAGTGGCAAAGATATCACCCCCTTCTACGACACAACCAAGCCGGAGGGTGACAAGGCCCGCAGCGCTGACTACTCCAAGGCTAAGGCCATTCTGGGCTGGGAACCGAAGGTGTCGCTCGAGGAGGGGCTTGCACGCCAGTATGCCTGGATCAAGAAGCAGATAGAGGGTGAAAAGGCGTGAGGATAATTTGCCGGCGCCGATCGCGGCCGGTGGACGTTTAGCGATAATCAGAGAAGCCGCAGCGATCCCGCTACTAACCACCGCCCATGGTTCGGGGCAGAAACGGGTGCTCCTTGCGACTTCGGAGACTTCCTCGACCGTGACTCAAATAGCTCTCACAACCTTCGATCCCGGTGAAATAGTTGAAATCCACACTCACCCCACCATGGATGAGCATTATTATATCCTCGAAGGAGAGGCTGATTTCACAATCGGTGACGATGTCCGCAGGCTGGGCAACGGAACTTATATCCTTATCCCCGCCGGGATGCCCCACTCGCTGACATCAATCACTCCTCTGAAGTTAATCACATTAGGAATAGCCTATGACTGACACTAACGATAAGAGATATTTCAACGTCAGAATAGAATTTGACCGCAGCAAACTGGAGAAGACTATCTTCGATGCCATAGAGCGAGGAGAGGCGGGCTACAGTTGCTCCGTGGAGGCTAACAATCTGACTGTTGCCAACCGTGATCCCCGCTTTCTCGAGGTGCTCAACGGTGCTCTTGTAAATAATTGCGACGGGAGTGTGCTCGCCAAAATCCTTGCACGCATCCATGGCGAGGATATAGACAGCTACATCGGGGCCGACATCTTCACCCGCTTCGTAGGGATGAAGAAGTTTCGCCAGTTTTTTCTGGGCAACACAGAGGAGGTGCTTGCCGGACTGAAGGAAAATCTCTCGAAAGTCGACCCTAAGATTCGCGACATGCGGTTTGAAACGCTCCCTTTCCGCGCTGTCGACGATTTTGACTATCAAGGAATTGCCGATATGATAAATGCCGACAATCCTGATATCATCTGGGTGAGTCTCGGCGCGCCGAAACAGGAAATGTTCATGTCGAAACTCAAGCCTTACCTTAAGCGCGGTGTGATGTTTGGTTATGGTGCAATTTTCAACTTCAATGCCGGAGTTGGCAACGTCAAGCGTGCACCAAAATGGATGCTCGCCATGCGTCTCGAGTGGCTGCACCGTGCTCTTGAACAGCCTAAAAAGAATATCCCCCGTTATTGGGGTTTCATAAAAATCCTCCCCCGCCTCATCCGCGAGGAGCGCCGCAAGGTCAAAGCTGCCAAGAGTTCCTAAATTCAGTGAATTGTAAAATAAATAGGTGAAAAATGAAATAAATTGGTCGCCTTCCGGTGCAGATTTTGCCGGGGGGCGACCATTTTATCCGTTTGAATTACTAATTCTGATTATTTCTCTTTCTCCTTTTTGAGGACTTTGAGGGCGGCTTCGTAGTCTGGTTCGTTGGTGATCTCCTCTACGAGGTCGCGGAAGATCACACGACGGTTTTCATCGAGCACGAGCACACAGCGGGTGAGAAGTCCTGCAAGAGGGCCGTCTACAATCTGCACTCCATATTTCTGTCCGAATAGGGGTGAGCGGAATGCTGAGCCGAAGAGCACATTTTTCAACCCTTCCATAGTGCAGAAGCGACCCATAGCAAAGGGGAGGTCCATCGACACACAGATCACCACGGTGTCGTCGAGCTTCGAGGCCTCCTCGTTGAAGCGACGCACGCTACGAGCGCATACCTCGGTATCGAGGCTTGGGAAGATGTTGAGCACTACGCGCTTACCGGCGAAGTCGTTGCAGATGATTTCTGAAAGGTCCTGACCTGAAAGATGATAGCAGGGTGCAGTTTCGCCCACACCGGGGACAGTGCCGTAGGTGTGGCAAGGGGTTCCGTTGAAGAATACAGTTTCCATATAGTTTTTTAGTTTTATTTGATTTTCGGATGAAATTTTTTTGAGATGTTGATCCCTTAGTCCGGGTCAGTCATCGAATTTAAAACAATCAAACACTGCTCGCGGTTGAGCGGAGCGACAACTTTTTTCACAATCCCCTCTCTGTCGGCCACCAGAAGGGTAGGGAGGTGGCTGACACCACATTTCCGCGCCAGTGAGCTGCCGCTGATGAGAAGGTGCTCACCCTCCCGGAGTTCGGGAACAGCCTGTTCGGAGTTGTCGATGTTGGAGGAGATGGAGACAAAAATGAGACTTAGCGGTGTGGATCTCCCCTCGAGGGTGTGTCGCAACTCGCTTACCAACTCAGCACTTCCGGCCTCCGAGGGATCGAAAATCAGCAATGCCGTCGGCGATGCAAAACGCTCGCCGCGCTCCCGGGTGTACCGTTCACCCGTAGCGGTCGGCAGCGAGAAAGAGGGGAGGGGAGAGCCTACGAGTCCTTCAGCAGTCATGTTGCTTAACCGCTTCTCAGCAAATGCTTCAGGGAAGAGTTTTGCGAGATAAGCCTCCGAAATTTCAACGTCTGCGGGCGCGGGGGTGGGGTAGGAGTAGACAGCTCGCGAGCTGCTTTCGCGGTCGGTGTCAGGGTTGTTGACGGTGATGATTTCAAGTGGAAGCACCTGTGGGAGGGAGAATTTGAACTCCTTCGTGCGCACCACCTCGCCATTCACCTTATATTTAGCAGTGAAGCATATTGTTGCCGTGCCATTAGAGGAGGTGACCTCCATCATGGTAAGGTGAGATCGTGGGTCGGTGCTCATCTCTTTCAGTTCTTCAGCTATCGAAGCCGGGTAGAGGTCAATAAACATCGAAGCATTTTGGATAGAGGGGGCGACAATGAAGGGTATGCGGTCGTCGGCATAGTGATATTCCTTTAGCCGGTCGTCAAGGAAGCGGAAATGGTTGCCGTTGAAATAGGCGGCAAATCCGTCGTTGGATGCTCCGCTCTTCCGGTCAGAAACTCTCGACCATTGAGTCAGATAGTTGAAGTCCAAAAGACTATCACCCCTTGCAGGGGTCGAAAAGAGGCTGATATGGTAGCGTATATCCCCCTCGGCATGTGCCGGTGTGGCGCTATAGGTCACCTCGGCGGCAAACCTCTCGTCGCTGCGGAGCGCGTCAATAATGTCAGTCAACTCTGCTTCTGCCCTCGCTTTTACCGGGAGCAGCACAAGGGTGTAAATAAGTAATTTGGCAAATCTGTGCATATATATCTTTTCAAATAGAAGCCACGTTTTCAAATAGTTGTCACGTTAAAAAATCGCCATATTAAAAAAGTCACCACCCTAAAGTGGTTAACACCAATAAAACGCCCGACACCCCCACCGGGTTCACCCCTCTTGCTGTTATCCCACACTCATGGTTCGCTATCCCCGCTGACCCTTCCTCCAAATCCCTTGCGCAATCATTTTGCGAAGGCTTTCAGGGGTTTTTTCGGTGGGGTGGGGGAGTTTTGGCTGATTTTTATTACCTTTGTGGACTCGCGTTTAGAGTCGGGGCTGAAAGCGGCCCGCTAATGGCTTTTGTAGAATATCCAAATTGTCAGGGCTGAAAGCTTCTCACAGGTGATTTCAGCTGAATAACCAATTTTTTTTCAGGGCTGAAAGCGGACCATAGTTTGCTTTCGCCGAGTAACCAAAAGATTACACCTTTTTAATATTTTAATATGAGATTCCGCTCACTACTACCGCTTATGACTTCAGTAATAGCGATGGGCACTATCGCAGGATGTGCCTCCAAGCATCAGCATGAAGCTTTGGTCTATCCGGAGGCTCCCTCCGATGGCACAGTCGACACTATCTTCGGCATGGCGGTCGCTGACCCCTATCGTCCACTCGAAAACGACACTTCCGAGGCCACTGCTGCCTGGGTGAAGGCCGAGAATGCCCTGACCGAGAGGTATCTCTCCGAGATCCCCTTCAGAGGTAAAATCAACAAACGCCTGACCGAACTCAACGATTTCACAAAGCGCGGTCTTACCTACCACGACAATGATGGGATGTTTTACTTCTACGAGAACGACGGGTTGCAGAACCAGTCGATCCTCTATCGTAAGAAGGCTATGGATTCTGACGAGCGCGAGGTGTTTCTCGACCCCAACAAGCTGAGCGACGATGGTACGGTTGCCCTCACCGGGGTTACCCAGTCGAAGGATGGCAAATATACCGCCTACACAATAAGCCGCAGTGGCTCTGACTGGACTGAAATCTATGTGATGGACACCAAGAGCAAGAAGCTGCTCGGTGACCACATAAAATGGGCAAAATTCTCCGGCGCACAGTGGGATGGCGACGGTTTTTACTACAGCGCTTATCCCGCGCCCGAAGAGGGGAAGGAATACTCCAACGCCAACCGGAACCACCTTGTCTTTTACCACAAAATCGGTACTGATCAGTCGCAGGATCAGCTGATCTTCAGCGACCCGGCAAATCCGCTTCATTTCCACCACGCTGTGGTGGCAGAGTCGCAGCCTGAGCTCTTCATCACTGTTGGCGGTCAGGGCGTGGGCAACGGGCTCAAGATCCGCAAGGATGGTAAGTGGGTTGACATGGTCAAGAGTCAGGACTACACTGCCGATGTGATCGATGTGATCGACAACAAAATCTACATCCTCACCTCCTACGGCGCACCGAAAAACCGCCTTATGGTGGCCGACATGGCCAATCCCACGATCGAGAACTGGAAGGAACTCGTGGGAGAGGCCGAGGGAGTATTGACTGCTGCTCAATTCTCCGGCGACACTCTCTTCCTCACCTACGAGAAGGATGCTTCCAACCAGGTGGCAATCTATTCGATTGATGGGAAGAAGCAGGGCGATCTGAAGCTCCCGGGCTTTGGATCCGTAGGACTCTACACCGAGCGCAAATATCCCGGAGAGGTCTACTATACCTTCACCTCATTCAATGCACCCTCCACTCAATATTCCTACGATATGAAGAGCGGTGAGAGCACCATGATTTTCCGCCCGGAGATCAAGGGTGTGAACCTCGACGACTATGTGACCGAGCAGGTGTTCTACCCCTCGGCCGACGGCACGAAGATCCCGATGTTTCTTACCTATAAAAAAGGGTTGAAGCGCGACGGCGATAACCCCGTCTACCTTTATGGCTACGGCGGTTTCAATATTTCTCTTCCCCCATCCTTCTCAGCCTCGCGCATGTTCCTGCTCGAAAATGGTGTGATCTACGCTCAGGCCAACCTCCGCGGCGGCTCCGAATATGGCGAAGAGTGGCACGAAGCCGGCACGAAGATGAAGAAACTCAATGTGTTCAACGACTTTATCGCAGCAGCTGAATATCTCGTCAAGGAGGGTTGGACCAATCCTGAACTAATTACAATCGAGGGTGGCAGCAACGGCGGTCTGCTAGTGGGTGCCACTGTCAATCTCCGCCCTGACCTCTTCAAGGTCGCGATACCCCGCGTGGGCGTGATGGATATGATGCGCTATCATCTCTTCACCATCGGCTGGAACTGGGCATCAGACTATGGCACGAGCGCCGACTCCCCTGAGATGGCGAAATATCTGCTCGACTACTCCCCCCTCCACACCATCCGCAACGACGGAACACCCTATCCGGCAATCCTCGTCACTACTGCCGATCATGACGACCGCGTGGTTCCCGCCCACTCCTTCAAGTATGCCGCCGCTCTGCAGGCTGCCAACACCGGCGATGCTCCTAAGCTTATCCGTATCGATTCCAAGGCAGGCCACGGTGCCGGTAAACCGATGTCGAAGTATATCGACGAGTATACTGACATGTATACTTTCATGTTTGAGAATCTTGGCCGCGAACCCAAGTGAGCAAAGTGAAGAGACCAAATAATCGAATTATCTCACTCCGCGACAAGGGGAGGCGCACTCCGGGGCGCCTCCCCCTGTTGGCGGTGACGCTGTTGCTCCTGCTCGGCAGTTGTTTCACCGGGGTTGAGTATACCCCTAAGGTCACAGATCGGGATGTCCGAAAGGAGAATATCCGCGATGCCGCTGAGGACACTTTCCTGACCCACATCGCCGACCTTCCTCTCGGGGAGTGGAAACCGGGAAAACTCTTCAGAGTCACCGACGACAAAATCCGCCTCATATTCGGAGCCTCAGCCTCCCCCTATGATTCGCTTGGTGGGAGAGAACTGGTGTTCAAGGAGGTGAGGGAAGCACCCTCGATAACCGGAAGTTCGGTGACCGACATCGTTTTCACCCTCCCGGGCAACCCGCATGAATATGTCTACCGCATAATGCGTCCCTTGTCAGTCGTGAAAGAGCGGCAGTCGCTTTCAGTGCCTTTCACAATCCAGCAGAGCCTCGTCGATTCTGTGGCGTCGTTGTTGCAGGGGCGTGAGTTTTATGTATTGACCCGCACTTGGCGTGACGATGCCGACAACTCTGTGGGGGGCAGGCAGTTTGTCAAGGTTAAGGTCGACTCGGTGACCCCCGGCAATGATCTATATCCTGTGAAGGTGTCGTTCACGGATGAGCGTGGCACTTCGGCGCGACTTTTCATCCACCCGGGCCCCAAAGGGCGCACCCCGCGATCCTTCCCCGCGCTCTTCTCCTTCACCGATCCCCGCCAGCGCTACCCGCAGATCAGCGATGAGGTGTGGGAGCTGATAGTTAAGGGTGAGGTGGCCGAGGATATGACCCGCGATGAATGCAGACTTGCACTCGGCGCACCCAACATGATCGACCGTGCGGCCGACCACTCCTATCTGCGCGAGGTATGGCTCTACGACAACGGCATCTACCTTGTCTTTATGGATGGCGTGTTGAAGCGCTTCCGCCATTGAGACAAGCGCGGGGGGAGAGTGTGTGTGAACACTCCAACCGGGTAAAGTGTTAGTGAGATAAAACAGGATTTTACAAACTAACACAATTACTACTATGATTACCGTAACATATCTTGACCACAGCGGATTTGCGCTGACCACACCACAGGCTGTGATGGTGTTTGACTATTACAAAGACCCTGACAAAAAGCTTGAAAAGGTGCTTAAGGGAGCCGAGGGGAAGGAAGTGATTTTCTTCGTGTCGCATCATCATCCTGACCATTTCAATACCTCGATTTTTGAACTCGCGCAGGAGTTTAAACGTACCTATGTGCTTTCTAACGATATCTTCTCTCGCTTAGTGCCTAAGAAGGGTCTGCAGGTAGCTTGGATGTCGGCCGGTGACGTTGTGGAACAGATACCCGGTATTAAACAGGTGAAGGCCTATGGGTCGACAGATGCGGGAGTGAGCTATGCTATCACTCTCCCTGACGACAGTATAGTGTTCCACGCCGGGGATCTCAACGACTGGCATTGGAACGAGGATACCACCAAGCATGAGGCTGATAAGGCCGAGGCGAAGTTCAATAAGATTGTCAACCGTATCGCTGAAGAGATACCTGAGGTTAAGATTGCAATGTTTCCGGTAGACGCCCGTCAGGGTGCCGACTTCGCAAAGGGTGCACAGATTTTCCTCGAAAAGGTGAAGGTAGACAATTTCTTCCCGATGCACTTCTGGGGCGAACCTCAGAAAGCTTGCGATTTTGGCTCATACGTGCCTGAGGGCTTGGCAACAAAATGCTATTGCCTCGATCGGCCAGGCATGAGTGTGGAAATCTGACCTCGGTAGGAAATACTACAGAATATCAATCATGCAGGTGATTTAATAAATACCTGTATGAGAAGTGAAAAATATAGATAGTGGCAGTCGCACTAATCAAGTGGCTGCCACTTTTATTACGCTTTCAGCATCTGCAATTCCTACTCTTTCTTCCAACTTTTTGGATCAAGCTGGGATTTCAGGAAAAATTGTTAAATTTGTGTCAGATTTCCGGTAGGGGAGGGTTGAAAACAAATGAGGCTCTCTCATTGTTTTGTATATATACTAAGGTAGCCGGCAACCGTTTAACCCCGGCAAGAATTTTTCATCAGTTTTAACTATTATGGAAGTAATTAAAGATAAAGAATTTGGTGGCGAGCGGCCGCTTTTTGAATCGCATGATCTTAGGCTCGAGAATGTGGTGATCCGAGAAGGTGAATCCGCTTTGAAAGAGTGTAGCAACATTGAGGCTGTTGATTGTAAATTTGAAGGTAACTACCCATTCTGGCATGTCCACAACTTTAAGATTGACAAATGTTACTTTGATGTGGGTGGACGCTCGGCTCTATGGTATAGCGACAATCTGCAGATGAGGGACACAGTGATCGATGCACCGAAGATGTTTCGCGAGATGGAGAATATCGACATTGAAAATGTCACCATCAACGACGCTGATGAGATTTTCTGGCGCTGCAAAAATATCCGAATCCGGAATCTCAAAATCCACGAAGGCACCTATCCGTTCATGTTCAGCGAGAATATTGAAATCGATGGGCTGGAGTCTGACAGCAAATATGTGTTCCAATATGTCAAAAATGTGGTGATCCGCAACGCCAAGATAACTACCAAGGATGCCTTTTGGGAGGTGGAGAATGTGACGGTCTACGACTCCGAACTCAATGGAGAGTATCTCGGATGGCACTCCAGGAACCTCCGTCTGGTCAACTGTCATATAACCGGCGAGCAGCCTCTCTGCTATGCAGACGACCTTGTGCTCGAAAATTGCACCTTCGGGCCTGACTGCGACCGGGCCTTCGAGTATTCCACTCTCCGTGCCGACATCAAGGGACATCTTGAGAGCATCAAAAATCCGCGCAGCGGTGAGATTGTCATCGACTCCGTGGGCGAAATAATCCTCGACAAGAATATCAAGGCTCCCGCCGATTGCAAGATCATAGTCAAAAACAGCGAAAAATCCTAAAGGAACTTATAATATTACACCAGACCTACATAAGAATATGAAAAAGACAGTAGAAGAAACTCTTCTTGAGCGCAGGAGTATCCGCCGCTACGAGCGCCAGCCGATCGCTGAAGAGGATCTGGAATTTATACGTGAGGCCATCCGCAATACCCCAACCAGTTACAATGGCCAGCAATATTCCGTCATAGAGATTTCCGATCAGGCTCTGAAGGAGCAGTTGGCCGAGATTGTGGGGCAGAAGCAGTTCAAGACCTCGGCTCGGGTATATGCCTTCCTCAGCGACTTCAACAAGATAGAACTCGGCGCTCAGGCTCTCGGGCTTGACAATCCCGGATTTGAAACCACAACAGACGGCCTTATCGTGGGTACGGTAGATGCCACGCTCGCTATGATGAGCGCTATTGTGGCGGCTAATTCGCGCGGGTTGGGCACATGTCCTATCGGCTATGCACGCACCGTGGCTCCGGCCCGCATCTCAGAGCTGCTCGAACTCCCCCGTGGTGTCTACCTTGTGTGTGCTTTGGCCGTCGGTATCCCCTCTGAGATGCCTGACCTTAAGCCGAAGCAGCCTGACGATCTGCTGTTTTTTCAGAATAAATATGGCACCGATGATCTTGCAGAGAAGGTTGTGGCCTACGACAAGACATTCACAGACTATCATCGCAATCGCTCCTCCAACCCCTCGGACAAAGGGTGGATAGAGGAGATCCTCGGCTACTATCGTGAGGGGATGAGCTACGACATGCTTCAAGCCCTCCGCGATCGAGGTTACCTCCAGAAGAGCTAAGAGCCTGTCCCATAATATATGTTAACGCTGAGGCGGTCAGCCATTGAGCAG
>CAZUEY010000055.1:0-15113 GCA_964619395.1 uncultured Staphylococcus sp.
GATGTTTGCAAAAGCTATCAAAGGCGGCTATGCTATCCCCGCATTCAACTTCAACAACATGGAGCAGCTTCAGGCTATCATCAAGGCTGCTGCTGAAGAAAAGTCGCCTGTCATCCTTCAGGTGTCGAAAGGCGCTCGCAATTATGCCAACCCCATCCTTCTTCGCTACATGGCTCAGGGTGCTGTTGAATATGCCAAAAGCCTCGGCTGGGAGCATCCCCAGATTGTGCTTCACCTCGACCATGGTGACAGCTTCGAGCTCTGCAAGGATTGCATCGAGCATGGTTTCTCTTCCGTGATGATCGATGGATCTCACCTTCCCTATGAGGAAAATGTGGCTCTCACTAAGAAGGTTTGCGACTACGCTCATCAGTATGATGTGACTGTAGAGGGTGAGCTCGGTGTCCTCGCAGGTGTTGAAGATGAAGTTTCTTCTGACCACCACACCTACACTGACCCTGAAGAGGTCATTGACTTCGCTACCCGCACCGGCGTTGACTCTCTCGCTATTTCTATCGGTACTTCCCACGGTGCCTACAAATTCAAGCCCGAGCAGTGTACCCGTGATGCCAACGGTCGCCTTGTGCCTCCCCCTCTGGCTTTCAATGTGCTCGACGCAGTCATGGAGAAACTCCCCGGCTTCCCCATCGTGCTCCATGGCTCAAGCTCTGTGCCCCAGGAATATGTTGACATCATCAACGAATATGGTGGCAAACTCCCCGACGCTATCGGCATCCCCGAAGAGGAACTCCGCAAAGCCGCAAAGAGCGCTGTCTGCAAGATCAACATCGACTCTGACAGCCGTCTGGCTATGACCGCTGCCGTTCGCAAGGTGATGGCTGAAAAGCCCGCCGAGTTCGACCCCCGCAAGTATCTCGGTCCGGCTCGCGATGAAATGGAAAAACTCTACAAGCATAAGATCGTAGCTGTGCTCGGTTCAAACGACAAGGCTTGATCCCTAAACACTTATCTCTCATAGCGTGGCAGGCTTCCCGGCTTGCCACGCTTTTTTACCCTCAAAAAAATTCGGTTTTCTGACAAAAATATATTTTATTTTAAACCTATTCGGAGGGAGGAGCGTTTATAACACAAATCCGTAACATATAATTCACATCTTATTATTATGAAAAAGACACTCAAACTCCTCCCTCTTCTTTTAGTAGCTCTGCTGAGCTGCACTCTCTTCAGTTGTAGCGACGATGACAATGATAGCTCGATCTCTGAAAATGATCTGCCTACCGTTTCAAAATCATTTCTTGACACTTACTATCCCGGCGTTAAGGTTATAAAGGTTACTAAGGACAAAAGCGAATATGACGTCTCGCTCGTCAACGGCCATAGCGTAGATTTCAATCTTGCAGGCAATTGGACTGATGTTGACGCTCCTGCCGGACAGACAATCCCGTCAGGTTTTTATCCCTCCGCAATTGACACTTATGTAAGCTCAATCCCTACTGCTTTAGGAATCAATGAGATATCCAAACTTGCCAACGGAGGCTACGAAGTTGAACCCGTAGAAGGTCCTGATCTCATTTTTGATGCAGCCGGCAATTTTGTCAGTGCGGACTATTAAGTGAGATCCACAGCCAATAACCATACCTTTTTGCGTTAGACCTGATTCAACGCAATATTGAGGATAAGCAGCACTACAACAGCGAATGGATATTGCAAGGCAATATCCATTCGCTGTCTATGTATGTTTTTTTGCGGGGATTAACCTCTACACACCAACCGTCCGAATTAAACCAAATCATCCTCCGATTATATCGGGAAGTTGATACCGAAGTTGACAGCGTTGTTGGAATTTAGGGGTACATATTGTTTTGAAAGTTTCCCAAGGGTGTGGTCCATCCCCACAAAGAGATTAAATCCTGTAGTGTGGAGGTTGAACATCCAACCAAACCCTACTCCGTAAGTCCCCGCCACGCCGTTGACATCTACTGATATCAAATCTATAGGGCGCACATTGGCCGAAAGGCGGAACTGCGTCCAGCTGTAGGAGCCATTGATACGTGTAGAATTCAGGAATCCGAATTGGAGTCGTCGATAGGCAGGGAGCTGATATGAGGCCGCTATATTAAGAGTGGCTCCCAGCATCCTGGTGCGCGAAGAGATGGGGCTGCTTTCATGCAGTTCATAAAGTTTGGTG
This sequence comes from uncultured Staphylococcus sp., assembly GCA_964619395.1. Taxonomy (GTDB): domain Bacteria; phylum Bacteroidota; class Bacteroidia; order Bacteroidales; family Muribaculaceae; genus Duncaniella. Next base: position 2,150 of record CAZUEY010000055.1, read on the forward strand.
AGGTCAGCAGTGAAACGATCCCACTCCTTATCAAAGGAGTTCGGAGCATCATCATCCACATTAAATATATAGGCATCGGTGTTGACCTGTTGAGTTCCGTCGGTTGATGCGTGGAGGGTCTTGCCCCAGCGCATGAATCCAAAGTCGAGGAGTGCAAGCGAAAATCTGAAGTCACGCCATTTATACTCCGCACCGAGATCTATTGCCGTACCGAATCCGTTGAGTTTGTAGCCATCGTCGAGATTCACACCGGAGACATATTCGCGCCCCGATTTGTCGCTCAATTTCTTCTCGAATTGCATACCACCAACCGAGGCATACACATCAGCGTTGGTCTGCCCTATCCACTCGTTTTCGTTGAGCTGAAGACGCGCTTCATTAAAGCGGAGATCCACATTGCCTCCTCCAAGCAGAAATTTCAGGGTTGCACCCACTCTCAACCCGGGCACCTGCTTGATCTCTCGGCTATGGTTGAGCGCCAACTGGGCGTAGGCATTGGCATTAGCATAGAGGTGACGGATGTCGTAGGTCTTATTGGTGACCCCCTCCTTGGCAAGTGAGAAAAGAGAGCCCGGCACTGAGGTCTCTACATTGGCAAGAGCAGAGAGCGAAACTGAGCTGTAGCCTCCGAAACTCTTGAAACCCACCGTCATGATGTCGACTTTCACATTTGCACCCAGGCGGTTGCGATCCTTGATATTGTCCATCACCTCACCGGTCGAAATTCCGGGATTTGTAAACAACACCGTCTTTCCATCCAATGGATAGATTACATCTTTCACGTCGAGCGACCCGTGGGTGGCAAGATTGAGATTACCCATCCCCGGCATAGCCACGAAATTTCTCTCAGATCCAAAAGCGGGGTTCATCTGAAAGCGATAGGCATAATTTTCGAGAAAATATCCTGAGTAGGATGTCTGGGCAGCTGCACTCAGACCAATTGTGGCCATACAAGCTGACGATATAATAGTGCGAATGATTGATTTCATGACGGTTAGAGTTTTTTTGTGTAGAAACCTGTGATTCTCCCTCGGATATTGGAAAGCAAGAGGGTCTGATCGGGCGAAATGACTGTTCCGCTTGAGGAGTCGACAGTGGCCGTAAATTCAAATCCGTCGAGATGGGTTACTGTCCCTTCAACCACTATTTCCACCTTCTGCCCCTTGGTGTCAGCTTTGAGTGTGACCGGATGAATGGTGACACCGCTGATAGGATTCCCGTCAATATCAAGCGGATGGCCGCTGAGTAGTGCGTCGAGAGGAAGGTTATTGTCAGCCTCAAGGCTCACGGTCAGCGCTGTAATGGTGATTGCATCAACATCCTCGTCGTTCCAACCGGTCTCACGATCAGTGTAGACTATTTTCGAGCCTGAGCCGGGTTTCATGGCAAGTGGTGCGAGGAACTGCCAGTTACCGGCTACACCATCAATGTCAGTATCAAGTGCAAACCGTTCTACAGGTTGCTGAGGTATCTCAGGATCTATAATATTGATATACAATTCCTTGGGGATACCATTGCCGGCCAGGACGTTACTGAGTGATGTGAACTTCTCATGTTGCAGGCCCTCGGCATAGTCGGCGGGGATATCCTCAGGCATCGTAGGCGAGAGGCAGAAGTTGTGAACAGCCCCTACGGGGGTTGCACTCACTGTGAACGATCCATCGTCGAGAAGCATTGGCTCTCCCGGCATACTGTTGTAGTCATGCACCGGTGTAATTGAGAGACCGCATTGGTAATGAAGGCCGTAGTTGCCTACCGGGTTGGAGAGAGCAAGATAGATCTGAGGATTGTTGAGAATGAGGTTGGTCTCTTCCGAGGCAAGAAAATCTGGGATATCATTGATCACTATCGGGTCGATAGAGATTCCGTCAAGTGAATATTTGATTTCGCCTGAAAACGAGGTGAAGTCAAGCTGTGGGAAAAGATAGTCGACCTTCACCGAGATTGACGGAGGCAAACCGTTGGGAGCACTGATGTTTATATCAGCCTCTTTCACTGCAATCTCCTGAGATATTCGCAGTTGTCTGTTTTCATCTATACCATATCCGTTCTCTTCAAAATTTTCAATACCGGTTGTTGGAAGAATCACTTTGGCTGTTCCATCATGACTGAAAGGAAGTGATGACACCGTCAGGAGACCTGACGTCTGATCGTAACTGATGTTGCCTGTAGGATCAGGCTCAACCACGAGTCCTTTAAGGAAATCGATTTTCAGATCGGAGATGGTGACATCTTCCATCCTGGCATAGTCGGTGCTCACAAAGTCAAGTTCTATCACCGAGGGGTTGAGATAGAGCGCGGACAGCGATACTACCGCGTCGTCTATCCCCGACGCCTCATATGAGATCATACTTTCAGCCTTTTCGGTCAGTGGCAGTTTAATATCTATATTGCTTTCGGCTGGTAATCCACTGAAAGAAAAGTAAGTAGAAGCTACCGATGGCTGGGGCGCCGAAAAGCCGGCTATATGGATTTTGGAGGATGTGAATTGCCCCTCTTTATTGACAGCATAGAAAGTTTTCCCATTGAGCGTCACCTCAGATATCTCGCTACCCTCTTTAACCTCAATGATGTCGCTGAGCTTTATAACATCGAGATTGAAAGGCACAACAAGATTGTTTACGTTGATTTGAGTGGTGGTGTCGATGTCGGAAAGGTCGTAGTCGTTGTCGACACACGAGACCAACGTTGCCACGGCCATAAGAGACACAACTGACGGCAGTTTGCTGTATTTCATTTTGTTGGTATTAGATGAGTAATGACGTAAATTTAGAAATAATTTTCTTATTTCTATATATTTTCACATTTTTTAACTCGCGAAACTCTATCCTATCTATATAAACTAATTCAACCCGAGTGTGAGCGGTCAGTTTTCCATCTCGAAAGAAGCCCTCAGGAGCATTTGCACCCTCGACTGACAGACAGGGATGTTACACCATCAGGAAAATTTATCGTCTCAACCTACGGTCAGCGAGGGGGCTCGTCTGATCTTTCTCCAATCAAACTGATCGATAAGTTCCATGGGGGTGCAGGGCGCATTCTCATCTATTACTCCCGCCAAGAAAGCAAGCTGGCCCACAATCTCCCGAGGAGTCTTAGCGCTGCGCAATTCCTCGAGGTTGAAAGCCTTGTCGCGCTTAGCGAGCCGCCTCCCTTCGCTATTACATAGAAGTGGCAGATGGGCATATTCGGGAACATCATAGCCTAAGAGACTGAAAAGATAGATTTGTTGTAGTGTTGAGAGAATAAGATCGTTGCCTCTCACAACCTCGGTGATACCCATAAGTGCATCGTCGACCACCACAGCCAATTGATAGGCCCACTCCCCGTCAGCTCTGCGAAGCACGAAGTCGCCGCACACTTCATCGAGCCTCCCCTTCTGAAGTCCGAACACTCTATCTTCAAACGTCAGAATCTCATCCGGTACCATAATCCTCACTGCGTGAGCTCTCTCTGTACTGAAATCACCACTTTCACCGGTGGCTGGACGGCATCTTCCACTGTAGACAATCCTTCCGTCGGACTGATGTGGCGCCTGAGTCGCCATGATGTCGGCACGTGTGCAGAAACATGGATAAAGCAAACCGGTCTCCTTCAACCGCGCGAGGGCTCTTTGATACAACTCCCCTCTGTGGCTCTGGCTGTAAGGTTTAAACTCCCCGACATTATCAAGTCCCCCTTCATCCCAATCAAGTCCAAGCCACGAAAGATCATCCTCTATCAGTTTGGCAAACTCCCTTTTCGACCGTTGAGGGTCAAGATCCTCGATACGAAGCACCCAATCGCCCCCCTTACTTTTAACTGAAAGCCACGAAATCAATGCCGTCAAAACATTGCCAAGATGCATCCTGCCGCTGGGAGATGGTGCAAACCGCCCCCTGACTTTCCCGGAACCTTCCTTCAAATCATCTACTTGAAACATAGGATTTATTACATCAGTGACACAACAGTTACCCGACAACATGTGTCTGAAAGCTTCAGCATTAACAAACTATATGTGAGACCAAAAATATGTCGGCAATGGTTACTGAGAGATTATCGTATTTATACTAAAGGAGGACGTCGGATTTCTCTAACGTCCTCTCAGATTTTTATGTGATCCGGATGCGACTCGAACGCATGACCGTCTGCTTAGAAGGCAGATGCTCTATCCAGCTGAGCTACCGGACCGACCTATATCTTTTGCAAAATTATCGCCGTTGGCCAGGGGACTCTTCCCTTCTTCAATGGACAGGGACTCATCCCCTTTTTTGCTTGTGCAAAGGTAGGTATTTATTTCGGTTTACACAAAATGGAGAGATAAATTTTGCATGGTCAAGCCGATTTTGTAATTTTGCTGTTATGATCCACATCCCGGTAATAATGTTTCGTGGATTGCTTATAGGCATCTTTGTGTCAGCCCCTATGGGGCCGATAGGGATGCTATGTATCCAGCGCACTCTTAATCGCGGCCGCTGGCCCGCCTTCTTCACCGGGGTCGGAGCAGGTTTGAGCGACCTCATCTATTGTCTCCTTGCTGGCCTCGGACTCTCGTTTGTCACTGAGTTCATAGAATCTAACCAAAGCTGGCTCCAGGTGATAGGCTCGATTGTGCTGATCATCTATGCTATCTATCTTTTCAGCGCCAACCCGTCGCGCTCGATGCAACACAATGCCCTTCATTCAGGAAATTTCTGGAAAGATTTCGTCACCGGGTTTCTCTTCACATTCTCCAATCCCCTGATTCTCTTCCTGATAGTAGGCCTTTTTGCGCGCTTCAATTTTCTTGCGCCCGAGTTTCTTGGCTATCACTACATTGCGGGCTACCTCGCGATATTCCTCGGCGCCATCCTCTGGTGGTTTGGAGTGACCTACTTTATAAATAAGGTGCGTCGCCATTTCAACATCCGCTCCCTTCGACTCCTTAACAGGATCCTCGCCGGAGTGATAATGATTATGGGTGCAGTAGGCTTCATCACCGGAATCTCCGACATTTTCTTCCCCTGACTTTCCGAAAAATATCTAACGAGAAATATTCTCCCCTATGATACAAGAGGGTAGCCCGTTGGTCCGGACTACCCTCATGAGGTCTTGGTATTATCGCCTGAGGCATACTTGGTGTCTATCCCGGACACTGAAGCTTATCAGACTTGGGGCTTTATTTAGACGAGATGACGGATGAGCTCCTCGCGATCGCCCGGAAGCAGGTCAATGACGGGAATCTCAATCATAGTGTAGGCTCCGGGGGCGAGACGCATTGAAGCACGAGCAACACCAACAAGTATCTGAGCGGTAAGAGCGGGGTTGTTGATCGACATATTGAATTCGAAGCGCTGGTTTTGAGTAGCACCTGAAACACCCTTTCGTACCATGTGCACACCATGGCCCATATCCTTGACAGCATCTACACTCTCCACAGCCATCACGTGGGTCTCATCGGAAGCAAAATAGGGATCCTCCTTCACTGCCTTTGCAACCTCTTCGAGAGATGCACCCGGCTCGAGTTCTACATAGACCATGCGACGGTGCATACCGTCACCCTTAGGCATAGTCATTGAGAGGGCATTCTTAACACCGGCTTTTGACTTCACGCAGACAGTGTGGCCCATACTCATTCCGGGGCCGAAGTTGGTATATGTCAATCCCTTGGGAGCGGCAGCCTCAAGGAGAGTGCGGACAATTGAATCACTTCCCGGGTCCCAACCGGCAGAGATAACAGCCACTTTGCCTGATTTCTTTGCAGCAGCATCAAGCGAGCGGCGCAAGTCCACGATAGAGGTGTGGATATCAAAGCTGTCCACTGTATTGATACCCATGGCAAGATATTCGAGAGCATACTTCTCGACCTCGCGGGTGGGAGTTGCAAGGATTGCCACATCAACATCCTGAAGTTCTTTAATATCGGTCACAACCTTATAGCCCTGAAGCTCCGAGGGAATCTCTGTCACTTTGCGACGCACCACTCCGGCTATCTCGAAATCAGGAGCGGCCTCAAGCGCCTCGATTGTAAAGCGCCCGATATTGCCGTAGCCTACCACGGCTGCACGAATTTTTTTCATACCTATTATAATTATAGAATGTAGGGGGTTACGAATATATCAAATCGGGGCATGGCTCATCACCACACCCCGACTTCGATTCTTTAAGCTTTATTTCTTGCCAACGATAGCTTCAGTATCGCGTGCTATCATCAGTTCTTCGTCAGTGGGTACAACCACAACCTTCACCTTTGATGCCGGAGTTGAGATCACTGCCTCTTTTCCATGTATCTCGGCATTGAGAGCTGTGTCGATCTCCACGCCGATAAACCCGAGGGGCTTGCAGACATCCTCGCGAAGCGATGACTGGTTCTCACCTACACCGCCGGTGAACACGATGATGTCCACGCCACCCATTTCGGCTGCGTAGGCTCCGATATATTTAAGGATGCGCTGCTCATACATATCCTGAGCAAGGCGCGCACGCTCATTACCGGCCTTGATGGCAGCCTCGATCTCGCGCATATCGCTTGAGATACCTGTGGTGCCGAGCATACCGCTATCCTTATTGATTATCTTCTGGATGTCGGTAGCCGAGAGGTTGTGCTTGAGCATGAGATAGACGAGTGCACCGGGATCCACATCACCCACACGTGTACCCATCATGAGGCCTTCTGTGGGGGTGAGACCCATAGAGGTGTCGATACTCTTGCCACCCTTAACTGCGGTGATCGAACCACCATTACCTACGTGGCAGGTGATGATGCGCTGATCCTTGATATCTACGCCGAGAAACTCACACACGCGCTGCGAAACGTAGCGGTGGCTGGTGCCGTGGAAGCCATAGCGGCGCACGCCATCTTCCTCATAATATTTATAGGGAAGAGCGTAGAGATAAGACTTCGCAGGCATGGTCTGGTGGAAAGCGGTGTCAAATACCGCAACCTGAGGCACTGCGGGCATGAGCGATGTGATGGCATCGATACCTGTCATGTTGGCAGGATTGTGGAGAGGGGCGATATCGTAGCACTGCTTGATCATCTCCTTGACATCGTCATCGATGAGCACACTTTCGCTGAATTTTTCAGCGCCATGAACCACACGGTGACCGACTGCATCGATTTCATCATAACCCTTGATGCAACCTTCTACAGGATCAGTGAGGATATTGAGGATAGCCTGGACTGCGCCGTTGTGGTCCACGAGGCCGAGTTCAACCACAGCCTTCGAGCCATCTTTCTTCTTATATTTGAGGAACCCGTCAGGGAGACCGATTTTTTCAACACCACCTTCAGCGAGCACTGCATCGTTGGATGTGTCGATGAGCTTATATTTCACAGAGCTGCTGCCGCAGTTCAATACGAGAATTTTCATTGCTTATTCTTTATTTTTGAGGAATTTCAGTGTGTTAACAATCGCTTATTTACTCTCTTTCAAACCGATAGCCTGATTGCAGGTGATGATGATGGTCTTATAGACATCCTCAGGGTTGCAACCACGGGAAAGATCGTTGACAGGAGCGGCAAGACCCTGAAGCACGGGACCAACAGCCTCCACGCCACCAAGACGCTGCACGAGCTTGTAGGCGATATTACCAACCTCAAGTGAGGGGAACACGATGACATTGGCATGTCCGGCGATTTCGCTGCCGGGAGCCTTACTTGCACCTACTGAGGGCACGAGAGCAGCATCTGCCTGAAGCTCGCCGTCAAGGGCGAGATCGGGAGCAAGTTCGTGGGCTATACGTGTAGCCTCGATCACCTTGTCGACACGCTCGCTCTTGGCGCTACCCTTGGTAGAGAAGCTGAGGATAGCAACTTTAGGATCAATACCGGCTATATCTTTAGCGGTCTTAGCTGCCGATACTGCGATCTGAGCGAGCTGGGCTGCATCAGGTTCGGGAACCACAGCGCAGTCTGCAAATATCATGAGACCATCTGTGCCATAGTTGACACCTTCGGGGAGCACCATAACGAAAGCGCCTGAAACCACATCGATGCCGGGCATGGTCTTGATCACCTGGAAGGCTGCGCGGAGCACATTACCGGTAGTGTTGAGCGCGCCGGCTACCTGGCCGTCAGCATCTCCGCTCTTAACCATGAGGCAACCAAGATAGAGGGGATCGGCTGTGGTTTTGCGGGCCTCTTCCATCGAGATTCCTTTCTTCTTGCGCAGATCAAAGTAGAGAGGGGCATACTTGTCGATCACCTTTTCGTCTGCGGGATCTACGATTGTGGCTTTGTCGAGATTTGCGAGACCGAGTTCCTTGGCCTTAGCCTGGATTTCGGCTGCAGAGCCGATGAGGATCACGTCGGCGATACCTTCGGCTACTATACGGTCGGCGGCAGTGAGTGTACGGGGTTCGGTTCCTTCAGGAAGCACGATGCGCTGGCGGTTGGACTTCGCCTTGGCTGTTAGTTTTTCAAAAAGACCCATGATGGTATATGATTTAAATTAAAAATATTTGCTTTTTGAGCTACTTTTAAAGTCCTACAAAGTTACAAGTAATTCCCCGCTTTTCAAAATAAAATATTTGCTCTTTTTTCACGTTTATTTTAAGAATATATCCTTTTTTGTATTCATTTTCGATCCATTTTCTCTTCAATTTATTGCTCACTTTTTTCCATCATGTCACAACTTCGCCACATTATATATATTGTTGCTTTCGCCTTCATCCTCGGAGCATGCTCGGGACCTAAACTGAGTGTGGCCGACGAGCAACTGGCTCGCGGTGAGTATTTCGAGGCTCAGAAAACCTATCGCAAGATATACAATAAGCTCAACCCCAGAGAGCAGCGCACTCTCCGTGGCGAAGTAGCTGCCAAGATGGGTGAATGTTACACACGGCTGGGACAGAATGCACGTGCGGCAGCTGCCTATCAGAATGCACTCCGCTATGGCTACGGCGACTCCACTCTCCTACTCCCCCTCGCCCAGGCTCAGCATGGCCAAGGCAACTACAATCAGGCCGTGCAGACCTACGAACAGTATCTCTCTATCTATCCGGGTGATTCTCAGGCTATGGCAGGTTTGGCCGGTGCACGCAAGAGTGCGGAGTTGAAACGAAACAAGACACGCCATGTGGTGAAAAATGCCAAGCTCTTCAATTCGCGCCGCTCTGACTTTTCACCGATGTTCAATGGCGAGACTCTCTATTTCACTACCACCAACGAAAAGGCCACCGGTAATAATCGCAGCGAGATCACAGGCATGAAGCGAAGCGATATCTGGATGGTCAAGAAGAATGAACGCGGCGAGTGGCTTCGCCCGGAGCCTGTGGAGGGTGAGCTCAACACGGAGTGGGACGAAGGAATCATGTCGTTCTCTCCCGATGGGTCCACGATGTATCTCACTCGCTCTGTCCGCACCCCCGAAAAGGATACCGGCGTTGAGATCTACACCTCTACCCGCTCCGATGCCCAGTGGAGCGCTCCGGTCAAATTTGAGATCACCCGCGACACTATCTCAAGCTATGGCCACCCTGCTGTTTCCCCTTCGGGCGACTATCTCTACTTCACTTCAGATATGCCCGGCCATGGAGGGAAAGATATATGGCGCATCAATCTTCGCGAGCGCGCCGGCAGCCTTGAAAACCTCGGCGATGCCATCAACACCACAGGTGATGAGCAGTTTCCCTACATGCTTACTGACTCCATAATGTATTTTTCCTCTGACGGCCACCCCGGTCTCGGGGGTCTCGACATCTTCCGCGCCACTCTTCAGCCCTCGGGCGGTTGGCTTGTGGAAAATATGGGAAGCCCCATCAACTCCGAGGGCGATGACTTCGGCATTACTTTTGCCAATCCAGGGAAGGAAGCAGGCTATTTCAGCTCCAACCGTGGTGACGGTCGCGGATATGACCACCTCTACTCCTTCGAGCTCCCCGATCTCAACATCAGTATCTCGGGCTGGGTGCTCGACAAGGATGAGGAGCCCGTCCCCAACGCAATAATCCGCATCGTGGGCAATGATGGCTCCAATCAGAAAGCCGTGGCTCGCAACGACGGCTCCTTCTCCTTCCCGCTTCGTCGCGGCGTTGACTATGTGATGCTTGCGGGAGCGAGGGGCTATCTCAACGCCAAGCAGGAATTTTCGTCAGACTCCGCCGAGGAGGATGCCGAGTATGCAATCGACTTTATCCTCGCTTCTATTTCCAAGCCGAATATCGTAGAGAATATCTTCTACGACTTCGACAAGGCCACCCTGCGCCCTGAGTCGAAAGAGGCTCTCGATGAGCTTGCCCAGATGCTCCGCGACAATCCTAATATCACAATCGAAATGGCATCTCACACTGACCGTCACGGCTCAGATGAATATAATCTCAAGCTCTCAGAGCGCCGCGCTGCAAGTGTGGTCGACTACTTAATCGCTTCAGGCATACGTCCTGACCGCCTCCAGATCCAGGGCTATGGAGAGTCGCGTCCCAAGACAGTCACCAAGCGCATTGCCCGCGAATTTCCCCAGTTTGAGGAGGGCACCCTGCTCAATGAGGAGTTTGTGGAATCCCTCCCTGACGACCAGCAGGAAATTGCCGACCAAATCAACCGTCGCACAGAGTTTCAAGTGCTTTCAGTTGATTATCAGATGTATTGATTTCGTTTTTACACTCTCGGAAAATTTCACTACCTTTGCAGTTTGAAAAACAGAACGAAGATGCAAAAGCTCAGAAACATCGCCATCATTGCCCATGTGGACCACGGCAAGACCACCCTCGTCGACAAAATGCTACTTGCCGGCAAACTTTTCCGTGATAATCAGACCACAGGCGAACTCATTCTCGACAATAACGATCTCGAACGTGAACGCGGGATAACGATCCTCTCCAAAAATGTCTCTATTGACTACAACGGCTACAAAATCAATATCATCGACACCCCCGGACACGCCGATTTCGGCGGCGAAGTGGAGCGTGTGCTCAACATGGCCGACGGCTGTCTGCTCCTTGTGGATGCCTTTGAAGGCCCGATGCCTCAAACTCGCTTCGTGCTCCAGAAGGCAATAGCCATGGGGCTGAAACCGGTAGTTGTCATCAACAAGGTCGATAAGCCCAACTGCCGCCCTGACGAGGTGCAGGAGATGGTTTTCGATCTTATGTGTAATCTCGATGCCACTGAAGATCAGCTCGACTTCCCCACCATCTATGGCTCTGCCAAGCAGGGATGGATGAGCACTGACTATACCAAGCCCACCGATAATATCACAGCCGTCCTCGATGCTATTATAAAATATATCCCCGAGCCTGAGACACTCGAGGGTGACTCCCAGATGCTCATCACCTCGCTCGACTTCAGCAACTATGTGGGTCGTATCGCCATCGGCCGTGTGCATCGCGGCGAGTTCCGTGAAGGCCAGGAGATTGCGCTCATCAAGAAAGATGGCAGCGTGGTGAAGCAGCGCATCAAGGAACTTCACACTTTCGAAGGGATGGGTCGCAAGAAGGTTGAATCGGTCAAGAGCGGCGATATCTGTGCTCTCGTGGGCATCGAGGGTTTTGAAATCGGCGACACCGTGGCCGATGTCAATAATCCCGAGCCACTCCCCCGCATCGCCATCGACGAGCCTACCATGTCGATGACTTTCACCATCAACGATAGCCCCTTCTTTGGCAAAGATGGCAAGTATGTGACCTCCCGCCATATCCACGACCGCCTGATGAAGGAACTCGACCGCAACCTTGCGCTCAGAGTTGAGAAAGCCGACCATGAGGACACCTGGACCGTGTTTGGGCGCGGTGTGCTTCATCTCTCGGTGCTCATCGAGACCATGCGCCGCGAAGGTTTTGAGCTGCAGGTTGGTCAGCCCCAGGTCATCATCAAGGAGATTGACGGGGTGAAATGTGAGCCGGTTGAGATGCTGACTATAAATGTTCCTGAGGAGTATTCTTCAAAGATTATCGACATGGTCACTCGCCGCAAGGGTGAGATGGTATCGATGACCACTCAGAACGACCGCCAGCATATCGAATTCCTGATCCCCTCACGCGGTATCATAGGCCTGCGCAACAATGTGCTCACCGCCTCTGCCGGTGAGGCTATAATGGCTCATCGCTTCCACGAATATCAGCCTTGGAAAGGAGAAATCGAGCGTCGCACAAATGGCTCCCTCATCGCTATGGAGAGTGGCACAGCCTATGCCTACGCCATTGATAAACTTCAGGACCGCGGCCGCTTCTTCATATTCCCTCAAGAGGAGGTCTATGCCGGTCAGGTTGTAGGCGAGAATGCCAAGGACAACGATATTGTGGTCAACGTCACCAAATCAAAGAAACTTACCAACATGCGTGCGAGCGGTGCCGACGACAAGGCTCGCATAATTCCACCGGTGGTCTTCTCTCTCGAAGAGGCTCTCGAATATATCAAGGAGGATGAATATGTGGAGGTTACTCCTCATCATCTCCGCCTCCGCAAGATAATCCTCGACGAGCTTGAGCGCAAACGCTCAAACAAATCCTGACCTCCCCCACCGGTCTTTTAGGCCCCGACTCATAATTTAGCAGCCTGCTGAGGGTCGCAGCCTTGGAGCGATTTTGGGCTTTTGGCGAAGGAGCATAGCGAGCTATGTGACTGAGCCAAAGGGCCAAAAGCGCCCAAGGATGCGAGACCATTAGTAACTTTTTCCGATGGCTGGGTATGGCACGGTATTTGTAACATTCTTTCAGGAAACTTACGGAAAGTCCTGTCAGGCATCTGCAAGTTGTAAAAATGTGTAACCAAATCCTAATGTCGATGCTCTACCATCCAACCCTGAGTGAGAACCAGCGGTCTTTGCTGAAGCTTGTTTTCCCACCTGCATCCACCAAGTTGCGCTAGCATGACCCTTTCGATGTCCTTGAGGCCATCCTCTTCATAGTCTATACCGGATGCCAATGGGGCAAGCTTCCTCTGGGATACCCTCCCCACAAGACAGTCTATTACCATTACCGCAGCTGGAGTGCCAGGGGATATCTTGAGACTACCCTCCGTACCCTTGTTCTGATGAAGCGACACGAATCCGGCCAGTCGCTGTTC
>CAZUEY010000056.1:0-14013 GCA_964619395.1 uncultured Staphylococcus sp.
ATGAAAAATACCTGCTCATAAATCAGGGCTTCGCAGGTAAGCAACGCCTTGTGCCTTTCTTCAACCGCTAAAACAACGAAGACTTGATACTCGCCATCCAGTCGGCAGGGGTCAGTCGCGGACGCAACGGGTTCTTTCTCCGCTTCGCTACGAAAGCGCTCCGCGATAACCACAAGACAAGTCCGGAGAACCTTCAGCTCGCTGCAACTTGATTGCAGCAAAAACTCGCAGAGTCCGAAGTCATCGACGAAGTCGCTTGCGTAGCAAGAACACTGCTCGAACACCGCACCGACGACTCCGACGCGTTTTCACCCATTCGGTCGAAGCTACTTCGTGGTCGATACCCTCTACATCGGTTGCGAGAAATTCCCTTATCGGGATTCTTTCTCGCTCAGTATGAGTGGCGTATTATAGAGTAAATCTCAAATATTATCGCTAATTTTGCTTCTGTAATATTGAAAAAAGTTATCCTTGTTGGTTTAGTAAACGGGTAGTTATGTGTCTTACTTATACATGACGAATAAAAACGACATAGAAAAGCTTTTCAAAGCACATTATCAGCAGATGTACCGACTGGCCAAGGTACTTCTGCGTGACGATGATTCGGCGCGCGACATCGTCCATGATGTGTTTGAGTCGCTTCTCTATTCTAAAGACAACGCGAAATTCTCTTTGACTTATCTGCTATCATCGGTTCGTAACCGTTCGCTAAATATGATAAGGGATAACGGTATTCACGACCGAATCCTTAATCTATATTTCTGTGAAATTGATGAGTATGACACCGAGGTTTGGCCCGATGATGAGACTATCGCAAAAATCTATCAGATTATCAAAGAGGACTTGACTCCCCAATGCCGTCGCATTATGGAGTTGCGTTTCATAGAAGGGCTAAAATTCTCAAAGGTTGCGGAGACTTTAGCCGTAAGTGAAAATGCCGTTTATAAACAGGTTCGTCAAGCATTAGTAATAATCCGTAAACATCTCAATCAAAATGGATAAGTATGACATCGTGCTTGACCTTATCGAGCATCCTGCTGAATACACCCCGGAAAGGATTGCAGAAATTCTCTCTGACCCTGAGACCAGAGAAATTTACAATCTGATCTGTAAAACCGGTTCTACCTTCGCATCCCAAGATGCCGAAGTAGATGTGAATGACGAGTGGCAGAGCTTTTCCAAATCTCACAAGAAACCAAAATTCCGTTTCTTTTGGAGCGGAAGCCGTGCCGCATCTATCACGGCTATCGCGTTTACGTCGCTCACAGTTGTAGCCATCGGAATAACGGTTGCAGTAAAAACGTTTGCCCCCCAATCTCAACCACTCGAAACCATGTCTGAAACATCCGTAACTACTTCTGTATATGTTTCGGAAACCGTTGAAAACGACTCAACAGCAGTAGCAGAAGAAGTAGTATTACCGAACACTCCGATTCTTTTTGAGGATGCTTCCCTCGAAGAAATTCTCAATAGAGTTGCAGAAGTTCATGGAGTAAGCGTTGAATACAAAAAACCGGAAGTTGCACTTCTTCATCTATACTATAGATTTGACCCGGCTATTCCGCTAAAAGAAACTATCGAGCAGTTGAACTCATTTGAGCAAATTAACATTCGTATCAACGGTAAAAAAATCATAGTTGACTGAACATGAAACGTATTATCATCATAATAATGGCGATGGTCGGCTTCATTTCGGTCAACGCCAAAAAGTACACATACTCTTTCCACAACACCCCGGTGTCCAAAGCCCTCGTGCAATTAGGCCAAGACCATCCTGACATCGACATTGCATTCATATACAAGGAACTTGACAATTACACAACATCCGCAAAGATTGACACCGATGATATAAGCAGTGTACTCCGTCAGATTATTGGGCTGAATCCTGTTTCCATCATACAAGCCAAGGATATATTTTACATCGAAGCCCTCCAACATGGTAAATATGTTTACACTGGCCGCGTAATTGGGACTGATAACGAGCCGGTTGTAGCCGCAATAATCATGCTGCTTGCCCCAAAGGACTCCACGGTTTTGACTTATGGCATTACCGATGTCACAGGTAGATTCGCCGTCCCCTGCGACAGTAAGGACGTTATAGCCAAGCTGTCATGCGTTGGATATAAAACAAACTATAGACATTTCGACTCCTTCAATGTGGGAACAATCAAAATGGAGGAACTCCCGATAAAGTTAAAGGGAGTGACAGTCTCAGCCGATAGGAGTCAAAGCGTTAAGCGTACATCAAATGGTTATGTTTTTTACCTCTCTAAAAAAGCGATGAAGGAACATAATCCATTTCTTGCTCTTGCGGAAATTCCCCTTATAATATCTGATTATACGACATCAAGCATAAAACTAATAGATGGCAATCAGCCATTAATCCTTATAGATGGTAATCATATTAACTCTGGAATTAACCCAATCCAACCCTCGGACATAGAGTCAGTCGAGGTAATGACAACCGTACCTGCACGCTATCTACAGGATGGTTATAGCGGAATTGTCAATATTCGTCTAAAAAAAAACAGGGATCCTTATGTATGGTTCGGAGGTAGCTATAATCAAAGCATACCAGCAAGCTCAATATCTGGTCCAACAGCAAGATTTGAGATTGGTAATGAAAAATTCAGTGTCTATGGGGCTGCAATATATCACTATACCCGAGACGAAAAAATTTCATCTGATGTCAACCGAAACAATACTGGATATAGTCAAATTTTTTCATCAAATAGCAAATCTCGTTCGGACAGATTATATGGTTGGTTGCTGTTGAAATATATTGCCTCTCCCAAGGATTATCTGGCGGCAAGTATTAGGTATAATGAAATACGTAGAAAATCAGAATCAGCGTCCATCGGATTTTTTACAGATATAACGACTTATAATTATATGTCAGATGAAGCATTAAAAAATAATAACGGCACATTGAGTACCAATTTATACTATAAACATAGTTTTTCCGACTATAATGACTTGGAATTAAACATTGGATTTAACACGGATGCAAATCGTATGAATAATTCAAATACGGAAACAATCGGTAACAGTGTGAATGATATAATTTCTGTTTTTCATAATTCAAGATATTCAGGTTATGTATATGCGGATTATTCCAAAACATGGAGTAACGGAAAATCTATATCAGTAGGCAACCATCTAAAGATTACCAAAGATAAAATCAATCAAATCACCTTATTCAATCCAATATTCGAGAATCGTACTATTTCGGAATATTTTTATGGCTCTTTTGCATCAAAGGTGGGCAACCTTTTATATAATCTATCGGGAGGTATCGAATATATCGGGATTAACGCAGCAAATGAAGGCAATGCTTACATCCGACCACGAATAAGTGTAAGTGGAACATGGAATTTCAATTATTCAAATTCTTTGAATTTGGCTTATACCCTTACCAACCAAGCCCCATCAATTATGATGCTGAATCCACTGAATACTTCTACCGATCCTCTTGTGGTAATTTCAGGGAATCCTCACCTAAAGCCCAAAATGGAACATAATATAAAAGCGACCTATACATTCAACAAAAGGGGCTGGTATATTTCTCCACTTATCAGCTATTACAACTCAAGAGACTTAATGGCCCCATGGGGTTATAGCGAAAATGGAGTGTTTTACAGTACATATCGAAACTCGGGCCATTATTCGGAAATGAACTATCAACTCAATATATCTTACAATCATTCATGGTTGAGTCTTACAGCTGCAGCAGGTCCTTGTGCCCAATATTTCCAGAATACACCTGTTAAATGGTCAACCCAAGCATATATGTCACTTTTTGCAAGGGTCAAGAAGTTCTACTTTATCGCAGAATTGAACTATATATCAAAAAAATATACTGATATATCGTTGATTAAATACCATAATCCTATTGAAAGCAGACTTCACATAAGTTACAATTTTACTCCTGATTTTTATGTTGCAATTGGAATGAAGAATTATATAGGTAATGTTAAGACTGCCACTAAAATCAATCAAGGGACATTCAATTCATTAACTACGACTGTAAATAGAGGAGATGGACGCGGTTTTATCCCTTATATTTCTATTTACTATAATTTCAGGAAAAATAACAAGCGAAAAATTGAATTTAATAACCCTAACTTTGAGGAAGAAAGTGGAATTCTACTTAAAACTAAATAGAAAAAGAATAGAAGTAAAAGGATGAGTCGATTCAAATTCATCAGGCAAAAAGATTCCATGCAATGTGGTATAACATGTTTGGCAATGATTGCCTCATTCTATGGCAAATCGGTTTCTCTGGAGTTGCTGTCACAAATATGTCATAGCACAGTTGAAGGGGTCTCTTTAATGGGTATTTTGCAAGGTGCTCGTAAAATTGGGTTGAATGCTATCCCTATTAGAGCAACTGTAACTCAGTTGAAAGAACTTAATAAGCCATGCCTTAATTCAGTTATCTGCCACATATACATTCGGTTTCGGCAAAAAGGTTAAACATGACAACGAACCCAGGGTATCTAGCTCGGTAGCATCAGGAATTTTACAATGACAATGCAGAAATTAAACTTTAAGGAAGTCTCTGCAATCATATCGAGCGTATTTTAGGGAGCTGCGGCAATGCCGCCGCGTTTTCGTGAACTGAGCCTTGGTCTCCGCCGTCCGGCTTCAATCGCTAACTCTCACAGCGAGCTTCGGCACCTTCCTTGACTAAACACGCAACCGTTAATAATATGTTATGCAACATATTTTGCTGTTTTTTTCTATGTTTATTTGCGCATTAATTCGCAAATAAATAATTTTGCAGCGTATTTCGTGTTCGGCTATTAAAGTTCAATGCAACAATTAGCCTGAGAATACGTTATATAGTATATGTAAAATGAGAATGACACTTTGGCGCTATGGTGTCAAATAGATGTCATTCCACATCAGATGCTTCAAATACCTTCAGCATTAGATGTGAAATATAGAAAGGTATTAGTATGAATGAAAAAAAGAAATCCGCTTTAGTTAGCATATATAGAAGCGGTCGAGGGTACATGAAGGACCTTTGTAAAACGATTGATCCGAAGTTTATTGATGAATTCATAACCGCAGGATTTATAATTTGTGGATTTACACGAACCGACAAGACTTGGCGCATATCTTCACTCGGTAAGGGATATGTGGAAGATCTTGAATTAGCATAAATTATAACTCAATAATACTAAAACAGGATGAGGTTTCTTCATCCTTTTTTTATATCATATTTATGTCAAAGTGTTATGCAATCTTGTGGATTCCAACGGTAAATCATATCCCCATACCTTTTGACGATCCGCATAACGAAGGCGTTAAAATAGCCGATATTTCAGATATTATCGGTCGACCTTTCAAGATTAAGGTAGAAACGGATGGCAATAACATAAACATCTTAACTCAAAATGAGAAAAATCCGGAGATCTTTGACTTATTCATAACCTTGTATTATGAAAAATCCAGTCATAATGGAATGATAAAATATTCATTTGAACCTAAATTTTTTGAAAATGGAAAATTTGGGTTTGATGATAAATCGTTTCCGGAAGTAGTTTATCATATAATCAAGAGTTTCTACCATATACATGAATTTCATGAAGATGAAACAGACTCTTCGCTTTTACCATATTTATGTAAAGAAGATATTAATATAAATGAGCCGGATAATAAAGCCATCAGACATTATCTTCTGAATCACGAAAAGATTATATTGGTCCTTGTAAACCTTGCCAGAGAGTACGCTCGTGAGGTCATAGATGCAGAAAAAAGAAATCCGGATTTTGTGCTAAAAGATTTCGGCACATTTATCAACCTATATATAATGGTGCTCGGCTATGACGCCTATTTTCATTCGCTCTATAAATCAATTTATAATAAAAATTGCCATATTTCAAATGAAAATGAAAAGCGCATGAGGAGATGCGCTTTCAACATTGAAAACTCAGTACGGTATTTCAAGGTATTGTTCACCTTTTTTGACACCAAAATTAGGAAGAATAATACTATTACTATACTACAAAATGCTGAAAGGAATTTATTGAATTCAGAAGAAAGCCTCCGAGGAATCGGTGAAACTCTGGAAAACTCCAAAAAGAGTCTTCATACATCAGAACAGACTCTACAATCCTCACTTCAAAATATTGAAAAGACCAAGGATGCCATTAAAAAGACAACCGATGCCGCGAAGGACTCAACAAAGTGGGCGAGACGTGGTATTATATTTAGTGCCCTTTTGAGTCTAATATCCATTTTGTATTCAATACACTTGTCGAATGAGTCTTCAAAAGAACTTAAAGAAACAAGTACAACGCAAGAACAATCATTGAAGAATACAATTGAAAAGACTGATCATAAAATAGATTCTTTACTTCAACTTTTACCTGCTTATAATGTGGAACTTGATAAAACTTCTATACAAAATAAGAATATTCCTAACAATAGAGAGAAGGAGGGAAACAGCAAAAAGAATGTAAAGTAAAACGCGTTTCAAGGATGCAAAATTGCGCCTCTCGGTCTGTTGATCGAGGGGCGCTTTTTTGTGTCCGAACTTGCTCGCCACCGGCGAAAGCGGTGCTGCACTCCGAGTCTTCATTTACAGTGCATTATGCCCTTTGGGGAAGGGTTCATAAACTCATTGACCCTTACCATCTGTTTCATCGCCTCTCACCGGGGCGATTTTCTTTTTGTTACTCGTCTGCCGTGTTTCTCATTATTAAATTATCGCTGTTGCCGTGAGTGATTTCTTTGCATAGCAAAGCGGCAAGTCGATTTCACGGTGGAGTGGTGTATTTGGTTGCGGTTGGGAGAACCGCCGAAGATGCAACGTATAGGTCATATTTTGGCTGTGCCTTCAATCGGCTGCACTCGGCATAGCCCGAACTTATCGCCTGTGGCGCTTTGCCCAAGCAAAGAACTTCGGCTCTGCTCTCATTTGCACGATTGTTGACGAGACGTTTCAGGAGGAATTGACTGATTATCCACACCTAAGCGCATCTGATATTTGCCTCATGGATTTTTATTTTCATTGGTATTCGGCGATTTTCAATTCACTGTCGCAAAGGTAGGGCTGACCGCTCAACGCAAAATAGACCCTCCGGGAATACTGCAAGATTTTTCAAAAAATTCAGGTCTTGCAGACGCATAATTTTTACCGCCCGCAGGTCTTGAAAATTCCATTGTATTTTTTGCTTCGCTCGCTTTCTCAGCACTCCCTGATATTGCAACGTAAAAATCAAACGCGCCCCGGCGCACAGTTAAAAACCTCCTAAAACTTCAAAATCATGACATACGTTAGCAACATCTTCAGCAGCTCTCTCAACTCCAACCGCAGACTCAAATACTTCTCAGTGGAAGTAATCACTTTCGACGGCGACAGCTACTCGGTAGAAGTCGAAGCCCATAACGGGGGCGAGGCTCAGGAACCTTTAGCTCGCCGACCGAATGGGAGGCAAATCGCAGCCGGTTCAGGGCTGGATCTTGGCTTAGCCAAGCGCTTCGCGATAACGTAGGTTTCTAAACCTTATCCCTCAAAGGGTCGGCTGTCCGCCGGGGCAGCCTTTATCCTTGTTCATTCCACCGCGCTCTCCGCAACGATTGGTCAATAAGCTATCTTGAACTTGCAATAGGTAAACTCGGGCATGAAGATCCTCCATAAAAAATTTTTTGTACCTTTGCCCCTATCCCTGTGCTCCGTTGCCTTCGGGCTACGCCCTCAGTCAACTCCGCACAGGGATAGGATCCGGTTAGTCAACCATACATAGAAGTAAAGTCAACCTGTAACAGTAAACCCACTAAACCGAGTCAACCTTTTTCAGGAACGAACACTGTTTTGAAGGTCGTTTGGTGGTGTCGGGGAAATTTCGTAATTTTGTAAGAATTGACAGCTTCGCCCGGTCTTTTTTGGACTGCTCAGTTGCCCACGTAGACGCGTTGGCAAATTACGGATGTTTCTCCCTGCCTTGCGATCACAGGCAAAAATCCTTGAAAACCTGCGGTCAAGCATGGAAGCTCCGCCCCTTTTGCTCACCGATGGTATGGCATAAGGTGTTTGCAATCGACCGGGCCGGCAAGCGAGACCGGTAAGTAAGGCGGATCGATTCGACAGTCTTGAATCTAATGGAATACGGATATGAAATTTCAACTCTCTTCACAATATCAACCCACCGGAGACCAGCCGCAAGCTATCGAACAGCTTGTGGCCGGGATTAAGGCAGGTGAAAAGGCTCAGACACTACTCGGCGTCACGGGGTCAGGCAAGACATTTACGATGGCCAATGTGATTGAAAAGATCGAGAAACCCACCCTAATCCTGAGCCACAATAAGACACTTGCCGCACAACTTTACAGCGAGTTCAAAGGATTTTTCCCAAATAATTCGGTGCAATATTTTGTGTCCTACTACGACTATTATCAGCCTGAGGCCTACATACCCACGGTAGACAAATATATCGAGAAGGATTTAATGATCAATGAGGAGATCGACAAGCTGCGACTCTCCACGGTATCAGCGCTGTTGTCAGGGCGTAAGGATGTTGTTGTGGTCTCCTCGGTGTCGTGTCTTTATGGCATGGGTAATCCTGAGGATTTCGACAGCAATGTAGTCTCGATCCATAAGGGTCAGAAAATCACTCGTAATAAATTCCTGCGGTCGCTTGTGGCTTCGCTCTATTCGCGCAATGAGATAGACCTCCCCCGCGGCACCTTCAGAGTGAAGGGCGACACGGTCGACATCCGCCTCGCCTATGAGGAGATAATCGTCAGGGTGACTTTTTGGGGTGATGAGATTGAATCGATCAAGACACTCCATCCTGAGGACAACACATCGCTGGGTGTCCACGACGAATTCCAAATCTTCCCCGCCAACCTCTTTGTAACCTCACCTGAAAGGATGGGCACTGCCATAGGGCAGATTGAGCTCGACTTGGGCGAACAATACAACTATTTTATGCGTGAGGCTAAGGAGCTGGAGGCTAAGCGACTGCTCGAGAGAGTAACCTACGACGTAGAGATGCTCCGCGAGGTCGGCCACTGCTCAGGCATAGAGAACTACAGCCGCTATTTCGACGGACGCCAACCGGGAATGCGCCCCTTCTGCCTGCTCGACTATTTCCCGAAGGATTTCCTGACAATTATTGATGAGAGCCACGTCACTCTGCCACAATGTCGCGCCATGTATGGCGGTGACCTCTCGAGGAAGCTCAATCTCGTGGAATATGGGTTCAGGCTACCCGCCGCCCTTGATAACCGCCCTCTGAAATTTGAGGAGTTCGAGAAACTGACACCTCAGGTGCTCTATGTGAGCGCCACTCCGGCTGACTACGAATTGGAGCGCTGCGAGGGTGTCGTGGTTGAGCAGATCATACGCCCGACCGGGCTGCTCGACCCTGTGATAGAAGTGAGGCCATCGCTCCATCAGATCGACGACCTCCTCAATGAAATCAACGACCGCATTGAGCGAAATGAGCGTGTGCTTGTCACCACTCTTACCAAACGCATGGCCGAGGAGCTCAATGATTATCTCACAAAACTCAAAATCAAGACAGCATATATCCACAGCGATGTCGACACCCTCGACCGCATCAAGATCCTCGACGGACTCAGAGCCGGGGAGTTTGACGTGCTCGTAGGTGTCAATCTCCTCCGTGAGGGGCTCGATCTGCCGGAAGTGTCGCTCGTGGCAATCCTCGATGCCGACAAGGAGGGGTTCCTGCGTAGCCATCGCTCTCTGACGCAGACCGTAGGCCGCGCGGCGCGAAATCTCAACGGAACCGTCATCATGTATGCCGATAAGATCACCGACTCCATGCAGCAGACGATTGATGAGACAGCCCGACGGCGTGCTATGCAGCTGAAATACAACGAGGAACATGGCATTACGCCCCAGGCCATCATCAAGGCAAGAAACTCAATAATCGGCATTGACTCCACCGACTCCACTGAGGCGCGTGCTGAGAAGCCAAGGCGAGGTGGGAGAGATGCGAAGACCGGCCGCTCGGAGAAGGCAAAACCGATGCTCTACAGCGAGGAATTCAGCACCCATGTTGACCTGGCCGCCGATCCCGTCATACCATATCTCTCTGCGGAAGCGTTGCAGAAACTTATCACCAAGCGCCGTCTGGAGATGGTCGATGCGGCAAAGAAGATGGACTTCATTGAGGCGGCCCGGCTGCGCGACGAAGTGCTTGCCATGGAGGAGCGGCTTGCTTCAATGGAGGCTGCTACTCCCGCTGATGTCCGGTAAAAGCTACGATTGAGAACCTTTCCTAAGGCTGCATGTCGTACCAAATAAAGCATCAAAAAGACTCCGAAAATGATAAAAAACATGCCCGCAACATATACTCCTGACCGGTTTCTTCCTACAAGCGTCAAAGAAATGAAAGCGCTTGGATGGGATCATGTAGACGTGGTGCTCTTCACGGGGGACGCCTATGTGGATCATCCCTCGTTTGGCGCAGCTGTAATAGGCCGCACACTGCAGGCCGCGGGATATAATGTGGCGATTGTGCCCCAGCCAAACTGGCAGGACGACTTCAGAGATTTTAAAAAGTTCGGCGCTCCCCGCCTCTTTTTCGGCGTCTCGGCTGGAGCTATGGACTCCATGGTCAACCACTATACAGCGGCGCGACGCAGGCGAAGCGACGACGCCTACACTCCCGGTGGGCGTCATGGCGCCCGTCCAGACTACCCTACAATCGTATATTCCGATATCCTCCGTAATCTCTACCCTGATACACCGATAGTGGCAGGTGGAATTGAGGCATCAATGCGCCGTCTCTCCCACTACGACTATTGGGAGGATCGGCTTCGCCCCTCTATCCTCGCTGATTGCAAGGCCGATATTATCAGTTATGGCATGGGGGAAAAGACTATTGTGGAAATTGCCCGACGCCTCGAAGAGGGGGCAAAAATCAAGGATCTCATTTCATTGCCTCAGACAGCCGTAAAGGTAAAGGACATCACCGATAACGATACTTCGTCAGGAATTGTACTCCACTCTTTCGCCGACTGCTTGGCAGACAAACGCAAGCAGGCTGAAAACTTTCGCCACATCGAGCAGCAAAGCAACGCCATGGAAGGTAAAGCGCTATGGCAAAAGCACAAAGGATTTTGGATTAAGGTAAATCCAATGTATCCACCGATGACCACCGGAGAGATCGATGCCTCCTTCGACCTCCCTTACACCCGGCAACCACATCCGCGCTACAAGGGGAAGAGGATTCCAGCCTACGAGATGATACGCCACTCTGTCAACATCCACCGCGGGTGCTTCGGAGGATGCGCTTTCTGCACTATTTCGGCTCACCAGGGCAAATTTATAGCATCACGCAGCAAGGAGTCTGTGCTTCGAGAGGTGCGACAAGTCACTGAGATGCCTGACTTTAAGGGATATCTGAGTGACATAGGGGGGCCAAGCGCAAATATGTATCGCATGGGGGGAAAGGATCTTGAAGTGTGCCGCAAATGTCTGCGTCCATCATGTCTTCACCCCAAGGTATGCCCCAATCTCAATACCGACCATCGCCCGTTGCTCGAGCTCTATAAGGCTGTTGACAGTGTTGAGGGGGTTAAAAAATCATTTATTGGCAGCGGTGTCCGCTATGACCTCTCGATGCACCCTACCGGTGACCCCGAGATTGACAAGGCCAACAGAAAATATAACGAGGAACTTATCGTAAACCATGTTTCGGGACGTTTGAAAGTAGCTCCGGAGCACACATCGGATGCTGTCCTCTCCATCATGCGCAAGCCCTCGTTTCAACTCTATCACGATTTCAGTAAATTTTTTGACAGCGTTAATTCCCGTCAGCAGCTCAAGCAGCAGCTCATACCATATTTCATCTCCTCCCATCCGGGCTGTCGCGAAGTCGACATGGCCCTGCTCGCTGCTGAGACCAAGGAGATGCACTTGCACCTGGAGCAAGTGCAGGACTTCACCCCAACGCCCATGACCCTCGCCACTGAGATTTACTACACCGGCATCCATCCCTACACCGGAGAGAAAATCTTTACAGCCAAGGGCTCAGAGGAAAAACTCGCCCAGCGCAAATATTTCTTTTGGTATGACCGCGCATATCGACCCGACATTCTCAAATCGCTGCAGAAGATCCACCGTCCCGACATAGCCGATCGGCTCTTCGGAAGCGGTGCTAACCTCCGCTACTCCCCCTCCGCCTCATCTTCTCACGGTTTCAGTTCTCCCGCCCACTCATCATCTCACCGCCCGAAATCCCCCACTCGTTCCTCACGGCGAAAAAAATAAAGCTACGACACCAAGCCACTGATTATCAGAAATTAAATGACATTACTCTGCAATGTCATTATGGCTCAATGCAGCAAATCGCAACACTTCATACCAAATTATATTCGGTGACAGGCTCTAAGCAATGAACAGAATGGGATATTGGATGTTTTAAGAATATAGAGACATCTTTCTATTTCCTGATAACAATCCAAACTCGTCTCAAAATCGATTCAATTTCGATCCAAATACGATCCATCTACACCTCTTAATATAATACTCCTTCAGCTATGTCACCTATTGATCCCCATTCTCTCTTGCTGCTTGCCACACTCGTAGGACTTGTATCGCTTGCTTCACTTGTAGGTATGCTCCTCAACCGCATCATCACTTATCGTGCTCACCGCAGAGCGCTATATGCCATCCGCCACGATGAGCTATCGCTTCAGAGCATCCCTCTGACTATCTCGAGAGAGCGAATCGTGCGCAACGAAGCATAGTGGATGGAGTAATACTCCAACATTGTGTCGAGTATTCTGTTGCGGTCTTGGCGCGAAAACCGGTAGGCACCCATGTTGGCAAAGGTCATTCTCGCCAATTTGAAGGCCACGGAAGAATCCTCCGGCGAGAGGTAGTGGCTGTGAAGAGGTGGCACCCTCCTCCAACACCCATCCATAAGGTCAAGCACCGACCCGGCCTCATAGGTCGACACATCAGGCTCAATACCAAGATGGCGCCCAAGTTGAAAGAGAAAACATAGATGGAAATTTGCGGTACGCCGAGGATCGGCAAGGTCAAGATATCTCACCGAGGCCTCAAGGAAATCATAGAGCGAAGGGTCAGGTTCACCCATCTGGAGTGTGACATTCATGATTTCCGCCAGCAGCATGGCCACCATCTGCTTGACAGGGTTTGTGTGAAGATTGCTGAATGTTACAGCCTGTACTGCCTGCCGAAGCGGGAGAATATCTCGACCGGGTCTACGCTCAGTCTCGCACTCCACAATCCCCAACGGCATCGTCAAAGCCCTTATACGCATAGCGCTCCGCCCCTTCCCCGCGGGGATAGCGAAGGCCACCCGCCCGAGCTCACGGCTATAGGCAGTGAGAATTGACTGGCTGTCGCTGTAGCGTGTCACTTTTAGCGATATGAAATTTACGTTCATCGACGGTAAACTACACCTATATTATAAAACCCATATTGATACAAAATTAAGAAATTTCGAGTGTCAAAACAATTTTTTTGAAAAAAGTTTGCTCCAACAAAAAAAACTTCATAACTTTGCAATCGCTTTTGCAACGGCCCATTCGTCTATCGGCTAGGACGCAAGATTTTCATTCTTGAAAGAGGAGTTCGATTCTCCTATGGGCTACCAATTAAAACTTAATCAAGGTAAAAAGAAAAATTTAACCGATGGCAAACCATAAATCATCATTAAAGAGAATTCGTCAGACCGAATCACGCAGACTTCGCAACCGCTACTACGCAAAGACCGCCCGCAACGCCGTGCGCAATCTTCGCAAAATGACTGACAAAGCAGAAGCTGAATCTGCTTTCCGCAAAGTTGGCGCTATGCTCGATCGTCTCGCTTCGAAAAGCGCAATCTCGAAAAACAAAGCCGCCAACCTCAAGAGCAAGCTCGCTCACTACGTGGCTAAGCTTGGCGCATAACTCTTAACGGCTCGCTACCACCTGACAAGGTAAGCTGTCTTGGTTAAGAAAGGGCCCATTCGTCTATCGGCTAGGACGCAAGATTTTCATTCTTGAAAGAGGAGTTC
>CAZUEY010000057.1:0-13845 GCA_964619395.1 uncultured Staphylococcus sp.
CATCACAGGCACAAAGCAACAATCCTCGGGCGGTTTTTTCGAGTAGGGGGTGAGGCGTCCGAAGACTCATCGACGAAGTCGCTTGGCTCTGCCAAGAACGACGCCAAGCCCCAAGACAAGCAAAATGCCAAAGCAGACCACTACCGACTATTTAACCGCGCCGTGTCCTCACTCTACGAGCCGGATCTGCTGACACTCGCGGGCGGCAACGTCGGGAGCATTCCGTTCAACCGTGACGTGTTTGACCGTGCCGTGCGTGAGGTATTCGCCAAGGGAGGGTTCTCGGCTGAAATGCTCGCAGACCCCTCCGTGCGTCCGCTGATAGAGGAAACATTCAACGCGCTTAACGGTGCTATTGACACGGCCATCAAGACCGAGACTCCGCCGGAACTAACCGCAGCTCTGCAGAACAACGCTTTTATCTTCTCCGGCTTCAAGACTTACCACTCACTCTCGGAGGTCGGACTTGCTCTGACCGACGCTAACGGCAACGTGAAGCCTTTCGAGACATTTCGCAAGGACGTGGAGGCGATTGATTCCCGGTATAATACCAACTATCTTTATGCCGAGTATAATCACGCGCTGCATACCTCGCAAATGGCTGTCAAGTGGCACGATATTATGCAGGACGGCGACCGATACAACCTCCAATACCGAACCGTCGGCGACGAGCGCGTCCGCTCTGATCACGCGGCACTCGATAACACCACGCTGCCACCATCTGACGAATTTTGGAAATTCTATCTGCCGCCGAATGGGTGGAATTGCCGCTGCACCGTCGAGCAAGTCCTGCGCGATGATTATCCTATGTCTGACCCTGCCGTTGCCAAGGCTGCGGGAGATGCTTGTACCGATGAACCAAAGGCACGGATTTTCCGCTACAACGCCGGGCGCGAAATGGCTATATTTCCCAAGAAACATCCATATTTGCCCAAGAGTTGCGCGAATTGTAATAGCCAAAATTCCATCAATCTCAGTTGGGGAAAAGGCAAGCCCGAGTGTATTTGTTGTAAACATATTTTCCGGCAGCTTACAATAGAAGCAAGAAAGATTGCAAGGAATGAGTTAAAACAAAATTCACCCGAGCCATTGAAAATAGATGATACGAACAGCAAAATCAGTGTTGGCAAATTATATATGGGTAAGGGTGATCGGAATAATCTAATATCTCATTGTTTTAATCCTAATGAAGTATTGATTGCCCGGAATATTGATCGATATATCGCAGCTATGCGGCATATCCGCAACGAAGAGTTGATTCACAAAGAAAATACGCCGAAAAAAATTGCTCGCGGCGTAATTAAATATGCTGTTTATCAATTTGAAGCTGAAATTTTGGAAAAAGGGAAGAGGGTTATTAAGATAGTTGAATTAAAATGTGAGGTTATTAAAAAAGGTAAAAATAGACCTTGTGAGTACCCTTACGCGTTAAGAATCCTATAAAACTATAAAGCGAAAAGCACCCGGTATGCGGTGCGGAACAAAACCCGCTGTGCACTACCGAATGCCTTTCAATCGCAAATATAGCAACTTTTTCTGATATAACAAACTCTATGATAAAAGTATTTGAAATAATGCTCCCGATAGTGCGAGAATCACACTCCCGAAGCATATTATCGAGGTGGTTAACAAGATGTAAAGCCGCCTGGCAATCGGTCTTCCCACCAATGGACGAGGAGGCAATCCCTCGACCGCTTGACGTTTAGCTTCAGCTTGCAGCTGACGAACCTTACCGTCCGCTCCTCGCACGTCTTCTATTAGAGTCCACACTCCGCATGCCGTCGAGACTAATAACAACAAAACCGCTGCCGCGAGAAATAGCCGGGTGGCAGACGATAGTGACGACAAGATACTCAAAGGGAGTAAGAGCGTCATTAAAGTTACTGACCACCCTAAAAGGTAACGACTTGTGTCTGCGTATTTACGCCCGCGATCCGTTACCGCTTCCGCAAACTGCATTAGTATATTCTGCTTTACCATATAGTTAATTCTTTAATTTGTAGCAAAATTAACCATAAACTATCAAACAATTTAACAATGGAAGAAAAAATCACCGTATCTGCGGAGCTCTCGCAGACTGATGTTGCCGCCGCTCTAATGTGCCTCGGCGAGGAACTAACCCCCGAAATATGGGCGCAGATTAAAGCTGCACCGTCCAAAATCGACTTTAACAAGATTGAGGACAAGAGCGAGCGTATGCAGGTAAAATTAGGACTGATTTGCCTCCTTTTCAGTAACCTCGCCAACTGATGTCAAGGTAATCGACGAAGTCGCTTTGCACCAAAAAAGTTAAACAATGGCAAAGAATACTATATTATATATGTATAGAATATGGTGGAGGGAGATTTTTTTGGATAGTGACTAAAAAAGCCTTAAATTTGCATCAAATAAGTTTAAAGCAAGACAAAAAGAGTTCTTAATCATGATAAATCGAGTGCTAATTAGGATAAAGGTTGTGCAGCTCCTTTATTCATATCTGCTGACTCAGAGCGAGTTTAAAATCGAATCACCCGTTGAAAATCCTTCGAGGGATAAGAAATATGGTTATGACCTCTACCTTGATCTTCTTTTGCTCATTCTCGAGTTGTCAGGTATAGATGTAACCGCCGGGAAAGGGGAGTCGCCTCTGCGCGGCTTGGCTCTCAATAAGCACCTTAATCAAAACCTTCTTGCAAAATCGCTCAACAGTCTCGACGAAATCCGCACACTGATACTCCATGGCCGAAGCTCAGTAAGTAGCTTTGATGCGCTGATTCCTTCGATCTACGATGCTATCCCGTCGCTTCCTGCCTATAAGAGCTATGTGAGGATAAAGAATCCCGGTCTCAACGATGATGTTACGCTCTGGACTTCGATTGTCAAAAACCTCATCTCCGAGAATCCCGAATTCGTAGCCCTTGCGAGGAAGAATCCTGATTTTACTCTCGCCGGTTTCAATCGTGGCATAATCTCGCTGCTCCACACCCTTACGGAGTATAACGACAATCGCGCCCTCTACAACCAGTCGCGTCATGCTCTTGATTATTCCCTCGACAAAGCCCGTGAACTCTATTTCAGAATCCTTGCCCTCGGAGTGGAGCTTACACGTATGCAGGAGCTCCGTCTCGACGCTGCAAAACACAAATTCCTCCCCACCGATGAGGATCTTCACCCGAATATGCGGTTTGTCGACAATAAATTTATCGCTGCACTCCGTGAAAATTCTGAGTATCAGGAGTATGTAGAGGCTAATAAAATCACATGGGCTGACGACGATTCGCTTCTCCGCTCGCTTCTCGAGGCTGTAATCTCGAGCGATACTTATGCTGAATATATGTCAGAGTGCGAAGAGCCTGATTTTGAGCAAGATTGCAATTTTTGGCATAAAATATTCAAAAATGTCATCCTCACTTCCGATGACCTCGCCGAGACGCTTGAGTCGAAATCGGTGTTCTGGAACGATGATATGCATGTGATGGGCACATTCGTGCTTAAAACCATCAAGCAGTTTAGCCGAAGCAAGGAAGAGGGTAGAGATGTCAAGCTTCTTCCTCAGTTTAAGGATGAGGAGGACAGCAAATTTGGCCCCGAGCTTTTCGACCTCTCAGTGAAACACTTTGCTGAATATCGCAAACTTATCGACAGCTTTGTCAATGAGCACCGCTGGGATGCCGACCGCCTCGCCTTTATGGATATAGTGATCATGGTGACTGCTATTGCCGAGCTGCTTAACTTCCCCAATATCCCTATAGCCGTAACTCTCAACGAGTATATCGAGATTGCTAATGCCTACAGTACACCTCGCTCCGGCGCATTTATCAATGGCATACTCTACTCGGTGATCAATCATCTCAAAGCCGAGGGTAAGCTTTTCAAGGCTTGACAATGATGTACTGATTCAAATATCGACTTTAATTAACTTGTAAATTTTCTAATAAAAAAGACTTATGCTTAACCAAATCCTTCTCCAGGCCATCGACTCCAGCTGGGCCAATATTCTTATGATCGTGGCGCTTATCGCCGTGTTCTATTTCATGATGATCCGTCCCCAGCAGAAGCGTCAGAAAGAAATCCAGAAATTCCGTGATGGCCTCAACACCGGTGATGCAGTGGTTACTGCAGGCGGCATACATGGCATAATTAAGAAGGTCGACGATAAAACCTTCAAAATTGAAATTGCCAATGGTGTTTCCATCACTATCGACAAAGGATCTGTCTATCCCTCAGCTCAGCAGGCATCCCAAGATAAGTAATCCGGCTCAAGGATGAACGAAAAGCTGATTGCCATACGCACGAAGATAGCCGCGACTCTCCATTCGAGTCGCGGCCAAAACGTGCTGCTCTACCTGCTTTGTGTGGCAGTGGCTTTTGTGTTCTGGGTTTTCCTCTCGCTCGACACTGAGGTGCAACGCGATTTCGATGTTCCCGTAGAACTCCAGGATGTCCCTGACAGTGTCACCGTGATCGGCAGTCTTCCCCCGGTGATCAGTGTCAGCGTCAAGAGCAAGGATTCGCAACTCGTGCGCTTCCTTTGGGGCAAGATGTCGCCGGTGAAATTCAAGTGGCAGAACAATGTGGAAGGGTCTTCGTTTGTACTGACACGCTCGCGCCTCGACACCCGCCTCAGAGACTATTTCGGCAATGGTGTGCAGATAATGACCTGCCGGCCAGACTCTATCCGCATCCCATTCACCACTCGTCCCGGTGTGAAGGTGAAGCTTGTGCTCGAAGCAGATGTGCACCCCAATTTCCAGTATATCCTCTCCGGTCCTATAAAGGCTGATGTTGATTCGGTGACGCTCTATTCGGTCAACGATCTGCCCCGTTCGCTCAAGTTTGTCACTTCCGAGCCTCTTGTCAAGTCCGATCTTAAGGATACGATGCGCTATGAGGTGAAGGTAAAGCCTATTGCCGGCGTCAGAATCATCCCTGACAAAGTTACCGTGACAGTGCCCGTCGAGCCTCTGATAGCAAAGAAACGCAGCATCAACATCGCTGTCGAAAATCTCCCGGACAATCTCAATCTCGTGACCTTCCCTTCAAAGACCGAGATAAGCTATCTTGTGCCTATGAGCGCTTACAACTCTGACTATCCCGTCAAGGCCTATGTTGATTACCGCCAGTGCACTCCAGGCACCAAGAAGGTTCCGGTCACTCTGTCGACCATCCCGAGTGTCTACCATAATCTCAGCTTCTCGCCTGACAGTGTGGAGTATATCATAGAGACCAAGTGATGAAAAGCACTCTCATAGCGATATGCGGCGGCATTGGTAGTGGCAAGTCAATAGTGAGCCGTATGCTCCGGGCTTTGGGCTTCCCGGTCTATGATTGCGACACTCGCGCTAAGCA
This sequence comes from uncultured Staphylococcus sp., assembly GCA_964619395.1. Lineage (GTDB taxonomy): Bacteria > Bacteroidota > Bacteroidia > Bacteroidales > Muribaculaceae > Duncaniella. The sequence goes on from CAZUEY010000057.1 coordinate 5,329, forward strand.
GCTGATGGCCTCAAGCGATGAGATAAAGTGTCGCCTAAGTCGGCGTTTTGGCTCAGACGTGCTTAGCTCAGACGGCTCGATTGACCGCAAACACCTTGCAAAGATAGTATTTGGCGATGCTGATGCCCTTTCTGACCTTAATCGGATTGTCCATGGAGCAGTCCGCGCCGACCTTGAGGAAACAACAAGAAACTGTGCCTCAGAGGTGCAGTTTGTCGAGACTGCGATTCTCTATCAGAGCGGTATCGACCTGATGGTTGATGAGGTGTGGGAGGTAATGGCCCCTCCGGCACTCCGAATTGAGCGTGTCACAAAGCGAAGCGGTCTCTCCGAAGAGGAAGTTGAGGCAAGGATTAGGGCGCAAGATGCTTTTGAGGTTGAAAAACCGCATCCGAATGTCAAAATTCTGGTCAATGATGGCTACGAAGCTTTGCTCCCGCAGTTAGAAAATTTGCTTTCTGAATCTCTCTCACGGCAATAATGCGGATAAAGTTTCGTTTTTATAATATGAGTAAAGAAATGTAAAAATCCCGCTTCGGTTTGAAGCAAGGGCTGACTACAAGAAATATTAACCTGTATCTATACCACCACAAAAAATAGAAATGAAGTTTAAAGCTCTGATATATAGTGTTGTGGCGCTTGCAGCCATGACATCGTGCAGTAAGTCGACAACTGATTTAGCCTATTTTAAGGATCTGACAGCTAAGCAAGGAGAGCTCCCTGCCGACTCCTATCTTCAGCCAATCAAACCTGATGATGAACTATATATCTCCGTGACCTCCACAAGTCCCGAGGCTACGGCGATCTACAATTCCCCCACAAACAATCCGGCCACTAAGTCTGTGCTCCCCAATGTCATGACTCCCACAGTCCAGACCTATGTTGTCAATTCAGAGGGTGATATTCTATTCCCGGAGCTTGGCAAAATCCATGTGAGCGGCATGACCACCGAGGCTCTCCAAAAACTTCTTACTGAGAAGATTTCTAAAGATGTCGAGGACCCCATTGTGAAAGTGGAACTTATTAACTTTCAGGTTAATGTGGGTGGTGAGGTCAATAATCCCAAGCAGATTGCCGTGACCCGCAATCGCTTCTCAATCCTCGATGCACTTGCTGCCGCCGGCGATCTCACTCCCTATGGAGAGCGTTCAAATGTGCTGATTATTCGCGAAAATAATGGTAAGCGGGAGTTTGCACGTCTCAACCTCAACTCTTCAGATGTTCTGACGTCGCCATATTATTATCTCCAGCAGAACGACTATATCTACGTTGAGCCCAACTCTATCCGTGAGGCCAATGCTAAATATAATCAGGACAATGCCTTCAAACTCTCGGTCGTATCCACGATTGTAAGTGCAAGTTCGGTGATTGCTTCACTCGTTATTGCTCTCACTGTGAAGTGATTATCTGTGATTGTTGAAGTAAACCACCATCATCCTAATCCTAATACCTATTATCGCAGCCAATGGCGCGATACTCAGTCTATAAATTCCCGTTATGGCAAAGAATAAATCTGAATTCATTGACGTAAGCGCTCTCTTTAAATCTTATCTCTCCAAATGGTATTGGTTTGTCCTCTCGGTACTCTTCTGCGTGCTGGTGGCTTTCCTTTATACCCGCAAATTCCCGCGGAAAATGGCCGTGAAGGCCAATATCCTTATTGAACAGGAGGATAAAAATCCTCTCGCTTCGATGGGTGGAGGCACTATGTCGGCTCTTTTCGGCTCTAACGGCAAGGTTGACGACGAAATTTTTGTAATAAGCTCCCATTCTCTCTATAAGAATGTGATTAAGGAGCTGGGGCTCAATAAGAAGCATTTTGTCAAGGATGGTTTCCTCAAAAGCCACCTTGCCTATCCCTCATTCCCTATAGATGTGGTGGCTCCCGGCGTTGCCGATACTCTCAGCAAGGCTCTCCTTTTTAAGATTTCTGTCAATAAGGAGGGACTGGCTGATGTGACGGTCAAAGAAGAACGCAACACCGTAGCAAAGGAGAAGAATCTCGCTCTCCCTGCTGAGATTAAAACAAAGTGGGGCAATTTTGCAATTGTTACCACCCCTGATTATGTGAAGGGAAAGAAGCTCACCACAAATATCTTATTCTCTGGCTACGACTCCGCCGCTGAGGATCTCAGTGAAGAAGTATCTGCCGAGATCGCAAGTAAGAAGGGTAACGTTATTAGCTTGGGTATCAATCATGTCAATGCCCTCTATGGTATGGATGTGCTCAACAATATTATATCTAAATATAATGAGCGCGGTGTCAACGAGAAAAATCTTCAGGGCGAAAAGACTGCAGCATTCCTCGAGGATCGCATCCGCCTGCTCGCCGGCGATCTTTCGCAGTCAGAGTCTGAGATGCAGGCATATAAAGAGAGCAATGGCATAGTCGATGTGTGGGCGGAGGCTAAATACCAGACCGAAAAGAAGGGTGAACTCGAGACTGCTATGTTTGAGATGGAGCAGCAGGTTGCGCTCCTGAAACTCACTCAGGAATTCCTTGCCGACAGCGCAAACTTCTCCGAGATGATCCCCACCACCATCATGGCATCCTCATCGTCAAAGAATGCCTTGAGTAAGGATGCTGCTTTACAGGAGGGTATATCTGCTTATAATGAGTTGGTGCTCAAGAGGATTGAATTGAGCCAAAACGCAAAGCCGAATAGCTATGCTCTCTCGCAGCTCGACAAGCAGATGGCCATGATGAGACAGAATATTCTCAAGTCGAGTCGCCAGGCTCTCAACAATGCTAATCTTGCCCTGCGCGAACTCAGGGCTGAGACCGGTTCGGCTGAGAGCAAGCTCGGTAATATACCCCGACAGGAGCGCGAGTACATCAACATGCAGCGCCAGCACACCATTAAGCAGTCAATCTATGTGTTCCTCCTTGAAAAGCAGGAGGAAAATGCGATGCTCCTTGCCAATTCTGTGCCGAAGGGACAGCTTGTGGATGAGGCCTTTACTCTCACTGAGCCACTCGGACTCTCCAAAAAACTGCTGCTGCTCATAGCTGCAGTGCTCGGACTTTTTATCCCCCCGGTGCTTCTCTACATTATCAAACTCCTACGCAGCAAGTTTGAGACTCGCGAAGAGGTTGAGAGCCGCATATCAGCTCCTATTCTTGGCGAGATGTGTACCGATAAATCCGGACGTTCGCTGGTTGTATCGCCTACTGATACAACTTCTGCTACAGAGCTCTTCCGTCTGATGCGCGCCAACCTCCTCTTTATGCTCAACGGCAAGGATGATAAGGTGGTGCTGATGACCTCCACACGCTCCGGCGAAGGAAAATCATTTATTTCTATCAATCTTGCCGCCTCCCTCTCGTTGCTTGAAGGGAAGAGAGTGCTCCTTGTTGGCATGGATATCCGCAATCCTCAGCTCGAGAATTATCTCGGAATTGCGCCGCGCCTCGGTCTCACAAACTATCTATCCAATCCCGATGTCTCATTGGAGTCAATCATATCTCCATTCCCTTCATTGAAAAACTGCGATGTGATAGTGGCCGGACCCATACCCCCTAATCCCTCCGAACTTCTTGCATCCCATAAGGTCGATGAGCTCTTTGAGCGCCTACGCACTATGTATGACTATATCGTGGTAGATAGTGCTCCTGTGGGTATGGTGAGCGATACATTCTCGCTTGACCGTATTGCCGATGCCACTGTCTATGTGACGAGGGTTAACTTCAGCACCATGAGCGACCTTAAGTTTATTGAGGAAGTCTACGATGGAAACCGCCTCAAGAAACTCTCTGTTGTGGTCAACGGAACCTCGGCAAAATCGGGCTACGGCTATGGCTATGGGCGCAGGCATCAAGGCTGATTTCCACTTTGGCGTTACTTCACTCCGTAGATGTAATCCTTGACACCAATGACTGTAGGAAAAACAATAGAGGCTCATGTCAACCCGGAGGTTGCTCCCGATCTTTCCGATAGGGAGCGGATGCCTTTGCGTTTAGGGTGGGCTGACTACAAGTGGCCGCTGTTTTTCCTACTCACCACCTCGGCGCTCGGCCTCTATTTCCCGCTCGCCTATCTCCTGCTTCCCATCATCCTCATCAACCGTTTCCGTAATGATAAGTATGATTTCATCATCATGCTTACGATTATCTGTGGCGACTATGGAATGACATCGGCCGAAACATTCAAGGTAAACCCTTACTATGTGGTCTACGTCATAGCTATCATAGGGATTCTGATATTCCGGAAGACTATTCTGATGAGGAAGATCATAGTGGCATGGGTTGTATATGTGGCGATCCTGTTCTGCTTCGCGTTGATGAGTGAGGAGACGATGAAGATCCAGTTTCGCAGGTTGATGCCTTATCAGGCGATAATCTACTTCCTTGTGCCTATGATGGTGTTTGCCGGTCGAGATTTCGACATCATGACATTTTTCCGCCGTGTTATGCCTTACTGCTTGATTATGTGTCTATGGTATATTCTCGACGGTATGGTGTTTGGTGGCTGGATCATGCTTCCCCACACCTTTATGCCCTGGGATAGTTCCTCCACATTCCTCCATCCCATCATTCTCGGCCCCTCCTTCTTCCCCCGCAAATATCCGCCGGGACTTTATATCCTTACACTTGCTCTTTTCCCGGTCGTAAGGTATTACAAACTCTCCTGGAAGCAGTGGGCTCTTATAATTCTTGCTTTTGTCGTCTGCCGTACTTTTTCCATAATTGCAGGATTCCTGATAGTGGCTCTTTTTCTGCAAGGTCATATTAAGAAGTTGCTGAAATATGGGGCTATAGCAATTGTGACGATTGGTGCTCTCTATGCAATCGACACTGCAATTTCAAGGGAGGGTGACACCGAGGGCATGAACGGTTCCGGGACTACTCTTAGAATAAAGTCGAGTGTCGACCAGATTATTGGCATTGGAAATATTCAGGATGAAGAGGATCTTGCCAAGCTCGGCACAGGCCGTATGGCTCAGGCTATCCCAAAACTCGAGCTACTCTATGAGCTGCATCGCGAGTGGATTGGCTTCGGATTCCTCGATGAGGACCGTACCACAATGACAAAGTATATCATCTACAATCCTCTCTACCTGACTTCAGATGTCTTCAAGCGTGATGAGGTCGCCACCGGTGTGGAGATTACTGTCATCCAACATATCCTCAACATTGGATATATCGGACTGTGCGTGGTGATAGCCTTCTACAGCTATATATGTTTCCTTGTCAGACACCTGCGCTATAGATTTTACTTCTATTCCGTGCTCCTCTGCTTCATTATATTCGGAGTTGCCGGATTTTCAGGTCTCATTTATGCCCCGGGGTTGCTGCTGATAGGGCTCTCGTTGGCCTGCATCCTTTTGGATGAAAAATCCCGAAATACCTCTGCTTCTCCAATATCATGATCACTCTCTTCACACCATCCTTCAACCGAGCACATCTGCTGCCGCGGCTCTACGATAGCCTGCGGAGGCAGACATGTCGTGATTTTGAGTGGCTTATTGTCGATGATGGGTCAAGCGATAATACAGCTGAGATCGTAAGCAGATGGCAAAAACTCGACAACGGATTTGATATCCGATATATCGCTCAGCAAAACCAAGGGAAGCATATAGCCATTAACACCGGTGCCTCCAATGCGAAAGGTGAGTGGTTTCTGGTTGTTGACAGCGATGATTACCTTACTGATGATGCAGTGGAGGTGATACAAAAAAGATGTCGCGAGATCACTGATAAACCCGAAATTTGCGGCGTTACGGTGCTTAGAAAGTATGAGGATGGCTCTACGGTCGGTGGCGAGATGGAGAGGTCTGACGATTTTATTTCTGACTATTTTTCTTATCGCCATATCGAAAAAGTAGCCGGTGACAGAGCCGAGGTGTTTCGCACGGAGTATCTTAAAAAGTATCTTTTCCCAAAATTTGAGGGCGAAAAGTTCATGACCGAAAGCGTCCTTTGCTATCAGATGGCTTATGATTATAAGTGCCTCTTCACCTCTGATAAAATTTATGTGTGTGAATATCAGGATGATGGACTTTCAAGCAATGCGATGAGGTTATACAACAACAATCCTCTCGGGTCAATGCTGAATGCACTCATAGCTTTCCGTCACCCCAACTGTTCGTTGCGATACAAACTCCGTTATGCCGGCTACTACCGTCATTTCAAGAAACTTGCCCTCAAGAAGCATCATAAACTGCCACCAGAGCTTGAGGCTGAGAGTCCTATATATCTCCTGGGAGTGGTAGCCGATTTTTTGCGTAAGGTCAAAAACCATGGTAATGATCCGTTAAAGAAATGAGCAAAAAAAAGATTTTGATTATCCATGAGACTCTTAACACCGGAGGGGCCGAGAAGGTGCTTCTGGAGATTCTCGCGAATTTTGATATGTCGCGCTATGACGTGGATCTTCTTTTGTGGGAGGGGGAGGGCGTTTATGGTAATCAAGTGCCCGATAGCGTGAATATCTTCCCACTGCATCCAACCAAAATCTCCTTGCTTCATCGTCTCCTGATGCACCTTCCGGAGTTCATCAATCGTAAATTTCAAGCACGTTGGATTCGTCGGGCTCTCGGTCCGAAAAATTACGATGTGGTAATCTCATTTATGGAAGGGGTAGGGGCCAGACTGCACTCATTTTTGCTCGACAGAGCAGGGAAGAATATCTCCTGGGTTCATATCGACATGAAGGCTAATCGCTGGAGTGATAAGGTTTATCCTTATTCCTCGGCGTCAAAATTTTATCCCCGCCTTGACTCTGTTGTGTTTGTGTCCGATGGCGCTCGCACTGCTTTTGCCGAAGTTTTCCCTTCAGTTAAGTCTGATCTCCTCAAAGTAATCTACAATATTCAAAATCCTGAAGATATCCGCAGAAAGGGTAACTCGCTGAAAATTGAGCGACCTAAGGATAAATTCGTGGTGAGTTGCGTGGGGCGTCTTGAGAGGCAGAAGCGGTTCGACCGTGTGATCGAAATCGCCGAAATAGCTAAATCAAAGGGTCTACCGTTTGAATTTTGGATAATGGGGCAAGGCTCGCTCGAAGATGAACTTAAAAAATATGCAGCTGATAAGGGTGTGGCTGATATGGTGAAATTCCTCGGATTTCAACCGAATCCTTACTCCTATATGGCTGCTTCAGACGTTTTCCTGCTCTCTTCGGAGTCAGAGGGATATGCCTTGGTGGTTGGCGAAGCGATGACTTTAGGTATCCCCGTGGTATCCACTAAGGTCGTTGGACCCCTCGATTTGTTGAAAAATGGAGAGGGGATTCTTTCCGACGATGATCCCGAGTCACTTTTCAGGGCGCTTGAAAAGCTTTACCAATCTCCACAATTGAGAGAGGAGTTATCCAGAAGGGGAATAGAAAAAAGCCGCGATTTCGATCCTCAAAAGACCATGAGCGAGATATATTCAATCCTATAAAGGCTATGAAAAATTCTGTGGATCATACACCTGCGGTATCAGTGATAATACCGGTCTACAATGTGGAGCGGTATCTCCGGGAGTGTGTCGAGAGCGTCCTGTCGCAGACGTTCCGGGATTTTGAAATAATCCTTGTGGATGATGAGTCGCCAGACGGTTGCCCGAAGATTTGCGACGACTATGCCGCAGCTGATCCGCGCATCAGGGTTATTCATAAAAAGAACGGCGGTCTCGGTTTCGCTCGCAACTCCGGACTTGATGTAGCTCGCGGGCTTTATGTCTGTTTCCTTGACTCTGACGATGTTATTGATCCGCAGACACTTTCATGCTGCTATGAGATAGCCGAAAAAGAGGGTGCCGATGAGGTGCGATACCTTTTCAAGCGATTTTCCGATAAGGAGATAGATATAGCTCCGGTGGATATTGCTCATGCGAAGATTGTGTCGGCTTCCGGACCGGAAAGGGTAGACCCTCTGCTGAATGTCATAGCTCCTCTCCTCTATCCACCTCGCCTCGATGTCGAGACAACTTGCAGCAGTTGCACGGCTCTCTACCGCCGCAGTATCCTCGAGGGTGCCTCGATACGCTTCCATTCAGAGCGCGAGCTGATAAGTGAAGATTATATTTTCAATATTGAAGTTGCATATGCGGCCGGTAGGATTGTCTATACCAATCTGCCTTTTTACTGCTACCGCACCAACAGTAATTCGCTCACGAGCACTGTCCGCGCAGATAGGGTTGAGAAAGGGATATACTTTTCAAAATTCCTGGCCGAGATGATGGAAAATCATGGTATGCCTGATGCTTCGACCTATGCGATGGGATTCACTATCGGCACCATGCGCCATCAAAACCGTCTTGTGTTCCAATCTTCCCTCCCGCTGAAAGAGAAGCGCAAGATATTTTATGCGGTTGCCGATAATGACTATGTGAAATCCATCGCCGGGAGCTACCCGATTGCTCATCTCCCTCTGATGCAACGCATAGCGTTTCACCTTCATAGCCGCCGCCAATTCCTCCTCAGCTTTGCAGTCACACGCCTCAGAGATCTCTGGAAGAGATGATACGAAAGGCGTATTCTTAGAGCCTGTCCCATAATATATGTTAACGCTGAGGCGGTCAGCCATTGA
>CAZUEY010000058.1:0-13320 GCA_964619395.1 uncultured Staphylococcus sp.
TTTTCATTTGCTGTATTGGCCGCTGCGCTGACAGAGAAGCCCAAAAGCGCAAAAAGCAAAGAGAAAAGAATAGTTTTCATGGCAGAGAGGTTATTTTTTTGCAAATATAAGGTACAAACGGCAATAAAACAAGAGGATGAGAGGATTTTATGGACTTGAATTCCTGACTTTTTTTGATTTTGTGGCGAGTGTCGAGGCTGGCGAGATGATATTTGAGAGATTTTTCCTATATTTGTAGTCGAATCAAGAATAATGCAAATGAAACACGTCATACTCTTCGACTCTACGCAAGTGCGCGCCGACCTTTTGCCGTTGACTCTCACCCGCCCGGTGGCACTCATACGCCACGGCATCACTACCCTCAGCGAGAAATGGCAGGCAGCTATCCCCGGCAGCTACTCTTTTGAGACTCAGGACTATCTATCGGCAAAATATCCCATGGTGGAGGATCCCGACGGCGATAATCTCTTCATCGCCGGCCATATCCACCCTGACGACACTCTCGTAGCCGCTATCAGTGCTCTCCAACCGGGTGATGCTCTCGCCTTTGGGGATGAGATATTGGCGCGCTGCGGAAGCGGCGACCCCGCAACCGTTAAGCCTTACAACGGCCCCGCTCCCCTTGCCATCCGCAAGGTGTGGGATATCTTCATGCTCAACGACGAAGCCCTCCGCCGCGACTTCGACCGCATCACCCGAGGGCGCAAGTCCCACCCCCTCAGCGACACCTGCCGCCTCATCGGCGACCCTTCGATGCTCTTCATCGAGGAGGGCGCCACTGTGGAAGGGGCTATCATCAATGTGACCAAAGGCCCGGTGTATGTAGGGCGCCACGCCGAAATCATGGAGGGTGCCTGCCTGCGCGGACCCATAGCCCTCTGCGAGCACGCCGTGGTGAATATGGGTGGCAAGATCTATGGCGCCACCACCCTCGGCCCCAACTGCAAGGTGGGAGGCGAGCTCAACAATGTGGTGATGACCGCCTACTCCAACAAGGCCCACGACGGCTTCTTAGGGAATGCCGTGATCGGCGAATGGTGTAACCTCGGAGCCGGCTGCACTGCCTCCAATCTCAAAAACACCTACCAACCTGTCAAAGTGTGGGATATGGCCAAAAGCACCTTCGTGAAGACCGACCTGCAGTTCTGTGGCCTCATCATGGGCGACCACTCCAAAGCCGGGATCAACACGATGTTCAACACCGCGACAGTAGTGGGCGTCGGTGTAAACTTCTATGGCGCAGGATTTCCGCGCACATTCATCCCCTCCTTCACCGAAGGGTCCACTCAGGGGATGAAACCGGTAATCATGGAGCGCTTCTTCGACACCGCATCGCGCATGATGGCGCGTCGGCATGTTGAGCTCACCCCCATCGATAAAGAGATCCTCATAAATATCAACGAGCAATTCCTCGGCATCCGATAATCCCCCACCCTCGCTCCCTATCACAAGACTATGCCAAAAGTATCAGAACGCGGCACATTGATGCCCGCATCCCCTATCCGCCGATTGTCGCCTCTCGCCGCAGCTGCCAAGGCGCGCGGCATCAAAGTCTATCACCTCAACATCGGACAGCCGGATGTCCCCACTCCCCCCGAAGGGCTTGAGGCGCTCAAACATATTGACCGCAAGGTGCTGGAGTATAGCCCCTCCGCCGGTCTCCCCTCGCTTCGCGAGAAGCTCCGCGAATACTACCACAGGTTCAATATAGATGTGGATGTAGATGACATCATCGTCACCACCGGAGGCTCTGAGGCGGTGCTTTTCGCCTTCATGGCCTGCCTTGATCCGGGCGACGAGATCATAGTTCCCGAGCCGGCCTATGCCAACTACATGGCCTTTGCCATCTCAGCCGGCGCCAAGATCATCACTGTCCCCTCTACGATCGACGAGGGGTTTGCCCTCCCCCCGGTCGAGGAGTTTGAGAAGCTCATCACCCCGCGCACCAAGGGAATACTCATCTGCAACCCCAACAACCCTACGGGCTATCTCTATACAATGAAGGAGATGCTCCAGATCCGCGATCTGGTGAAGAAATATGACCTCTTCCTATTCTCCGACGAGGTCTACCGAGAGTTCTGCTACACGGGAGCCCCCTACATTTCCGCCTTCCACCTTCCCGGCATCGAGGAGCAGGTGGTGCTGGTTGACTCCGTGTCGAAGCGCTACAATGAGTGCGGCATCCGCATCGGCGCCCTCATCACCAAACACCCCCAGCTGAAGACCAACGTGATGAAATTCTGCCAGGCGCGCCTGAGCCCTCCCCTGCTGGGACAGATCGTGGCCGAAGCCTCGATCGACACCTCGCCGGAGTATATGCTCGCCACCTACAACGAATATGTGGAGCGGCGTAAATTTCTCATCGACCAGCTCAACAAGATTCCCGGCTGCTACACCCCCATCCCCATGGGTGCTTTCTACACCGTGGTGAAGCTGCCGGTTGACGATGCCGACAAATTCTGCCAGTGGTGTCTGCGCGACTTCGACCTTAATGGCGAGACCATCTTCATGGCCCCGGCCTCAGGATTTTATACCACCCCCGGAAAAGGGATTGACGAAGTGCGCATGGCCTATGTGCTTGAGAAAGAAGAGCTCGCCAAAGCCATGAAAGTGCTTGCCGCCGCTCTCGAAGCCTATCCCGGTCGCACACTCTGACCTAAAGTTTTCAAAAGCCCCTCCCACTCCAATGAATAGAAAAGAGTTTGAAATAATGGCTCCGGTGGGGAGCTACGAATCGCTCCACGCTGCCATTGAGGCCGGCGCCGACGCTATCTACTTCGGCGTTGAGGGGCTCAATATGCGCTCCCGCTCCTCTGTCAATTTCACCCTCGACGATCTGCGCAACATTGCCTCAATCTGCGAGAGCCATGGGGTGAAAAGCTACCTGACCGTCAACACAATCATCTACGACAACGAGCTGGAGAAGTGTCGCGCTATCATCGACGCCGTGAAACAGAGCGGCATCTCGGCTATTATCGCCAGTGATATCGCTGCCATCACCTACGCTCGCTCCGTGGGGGTGGAAGTGCATATCTCCACCCAGCTCAATGTCACAAACATCGAAGCGGTGAGATTTTTCGCCACATTTGCTGATGTGATGGTGCTGGCGCGCGAACTGACCCTCGACCAAGTCAAGGCCATCTACGATGCCATTGAGGCAGAAGATATCCGGGGTCCTCATGGCAGTAAAGTGCGCATCGAAATGTTCTGCCACGGCGCCCTCTGCATGGCCGTCTCCGGCAAATGCTATCTCAGTCTCCACGAGATGAACTCCAGCGCCAACCGCGGGGCGTGCACTCAGATCTGCCGTCGCAGCTACACTGTCACCGACCGCGAGACCGGCGACCAACTCGAAGTGGAAAATAAATACATCATGTCGCCCAAGGATCTGAAGACTATCCATTTCCTCAACAAGATGATCGATGCGGGTGTGAGAGTTTTCAAGATTGAGGGGCGTGCACGCGGCCCGGAATATGTGAAGCTCACGGTCCAAGCCTACTCTGAAGCCATCGAGGCCATTTGCACCGGCACCTACACCCCCGAGAGGATTGCCTGCTGGGATGAGATGCTCTCCAAGATTTTCAACCGCGGCTTCTGGGACGGCTACTATCTGGGACAACGCCTCGGGGAGTGGTCAGCTAAATACGGCTCCTCTGCGACCAAGGTGAAGCGCTACATAGCCAAAGGTGTCCGCTACTTCCCGAAACTCGGCGTGGGCGAATTTCTCATGGAGGCGGGCGAGCTCCGGGTAGGCGACGAGGTGGTGATCACCGGAACTGACACCGGCGCCATCATCATGAAAGTGGAGGAACTGCGCCTTGAATACGACCCGGTGCCCTCAGTGAAAAAAGGTGACAACTTTTCGCTCAAAGTGCCTCGCAAGATCCGACCCTCGGACCGAATGTATCTCTGGGAGGATACCCCCCAGGCCGCTGAGAAGTAGACCCTCTTGCATTTTCCCGCCAAAATCGCTATATTTGCAATTATCAAAAAAATCTCATTTTCGCTCCATAAAGATGACAGAATCAGACCTTAACGCCAACGAAATGCCTGAAGAAATTTTCGCTGCCGCTGCCGACTATAGCGAGGAAGATATCAAGACTCTCGACTGGAAAGAGCATATCCGCCGCCGTCCCGGCATGTATATCGGAAAACTCGGCGATGGCTCCAACTACGACGATGGTATCTATGTGCTCATAAAGGAGGTGCTCGACAACGCCATCGATGAGTATATGATGGGCTTCGGCAAGAGCATCTCTATCGAGGTGGCTGACGGTTCGGTATCTGTGCGTGACCATGGCCGCGGCATCCCCCTTGGCAAGCTGATCGACGTTTCCTCTAAGATGAACACCGGCGGCAAATATGACTCCAAGGCTTTCAAAAAATCCGTAGGTCTCAATGGCGTGGGCATCAAGGCTGTCAATGCGCTATCGAGCGAATTTTTCATCTACTCCGTGCGCGACGGTCAGATGAAATCCGCCCTCTATCGCTGCGGCGACCTCGTGGAGGAGAGCGACATTATCCCTACCGATGAGCCCAACGGCACTTTCGTGCGCTTCACCCCTGATGCTACCATATTCCGCGACTATCGCTTCAACGACGATTTCATAATCCCCCTCATAAAGAACTATACCTACCTCAACACAGGGCTGGCAATCCTTTTCAACGGCAAGCGCTATGTGTCGCGCGACGGTCTGCTCGACCTCCTGCGCAACGACATGACCACCGACCCTCTCTACCCTCCAATCCATCTCAAGGGTGAGGACATAGAGGTGGCCATCACTCATGCCAATCAGCGAGGAGAGGAATACTACTCCTTTGTCAACGGCCAGCACACCACTCAGGGGGGCACCCACCTCACCGCATTCAAGGAGGCTGTGTCGCGAACCATCAAGGAATATTTCAAGCGCGACTTCGACTATTCCGACATACGCAACGGAATGGTGGCGGCGATCTCCGTGAAGGTTGAGGAGCCGGTGTTTGAGTCGCAAACCAAGACCAAGCTCGGCAGCCGCGACATGGGCCCTGACGGTCCTACGGTGGCAAAGTTTGTGGGCGATTTCATTAAGACGGAGCTCGACAACTATCTCCACCGCAACACCGATGTGGCCGATGTGATCCTTAAGAAGGTGCAGGAGAGCGAGCGCGACCGCAAAGCGATGGCAGGCATCTCAAAACTCGCCCGCGAGAAGCAGAAGAAAGCCAATCTCCACAATAAAAAACTCCTCGACTGCCGCTACCACCTCAACGACCTGCGAGGCGACGAGGAGAAGAAACTTGCATCATCGATCTTTATCACCGAGGGTGACTCTGCAGCCGGATCCATCACCAAGATACGCGATGTCGCCACCCAGGCGGTGTTCTCGCTCCGCGGAAAGCCGAAAAATTCCTATGGCGTCCCCGCCAAGATCCTGTATGAGAATGAGGAATTCAATCTCCTTCAGGCCGCCCTCAACATCGAGGAGGGGATCGATGGCCTCCGCTACAACAACGTCATCATCGCGACGGATGCCGATGTCGACGGCATGCACATCCGGCTGCTGTTGCTCTGCTTCTTCCTCCAATTCTTCCCTGATATGATCAAGAAGGGTCACCTGTATGTGTTGCAGACACCTCTTTTCCGTGTCAGGAATCATAAGACCACCAAGCGAGGCGCCCGCGCCGGAAGCACCGTGGCAGACGATACTTACTATTGCTACACTGACGAGGAGCGGATCGCTGCCATCGAAAAGCTTGGCGACAATGCTGAAATCACTCGCTTCAAAGGACTTGGCGAAATCTCGCCCGAGGAGTTCCGTGGCTTCATAGGGCCTGACATGCGTCTCGACCGCGTCACTCTCCGCAAAGAGGATGCCGTGGCCGAACTGCTTGAGTTCTATATGGGCAAAAACACCATGGAACGCCAAAACTTCATTATCGACAATCTTGTGGTTGAAGACGACTCCCAGATAGGCTGATCCCGCCGCCTCTTACCCCTTACACCTGAAAAATGACTACCATCCTCTTCCCCGGCTCCTTCAACCCCTTCACCATAGGCCATAAATCGCTTGTGGAGAGGGCGCTCCCCCTTTGCGACACCCTCGTAATAGCCGTGGGCCGGAATTCATCCAAGGATTCCGACGAGAGTGCCAGCGCGCGAAAAGTTGCGGCAATTCAGTCGCTCTTTGCCACTGAACCGAAGGTCAAGGTGATAGCCTACGAGGGGCTCACGGTGGAGGCCTGCCGCGCCGTAGGGGCGCAGTGGATGCTGCGGGGAGTGCGCTCGGTAGCCGATTTTGAGTATGAGCGGAATCTCGCCGACATCAATCGCCGTATCTCCGGCATCGAGACACTAATCCTCTTCACCCTCCCGGAGCATAGTGCAATCTCCTCCTCAGTGGTTCGTGAGCTGGAGCGTTATGGAGCGGATATCTCCCATTTTATTCCAACAATTTCCAAAAAGTAATGTCAAAAAGGATATTTTTCGCAATATTTTCTTTTGTTCTGACCCTTGGCCTCTCAGCGCAGACTCAGGGGCAAGGGCAGATTCTACCTATCCAAAAGCTCAATTTCGCCGAGCAACTTATCGAGAAATACTATGTAGACTCCGTCGACTCCCAAAAGATAGTCACCGAGGCCATCACTGCGATGCTCAAGACCCTCGACCCCCACTCCACTTACACCTCTCCCGATGAGACGCGCGAGCTCAACGAGTCTCTCGGAGGCAACTTCTCCGGCATCGGGATTAGATTTCAGATGTTGAGCGACACGCTCTATGTCATCGAGGCTGTGAGCGGTGGCCCCTCGGAACGCGTGGGGATACTCCCCGGCGACCGCATCATAGAGTGCAACGACACGGTGATAGCGGGGGTAAAGATGAAGAATACGGATATCATGAAGATACTCCGCGGGCCCAAGGGGACGGAGGCCCGCCTGAGTGTGAAGCGCAAGGGTGTACCGGAGCCAATCGAATTCCGTGTGACCCGCGATGATATACCTATCTATAGCGTGGAATCTTACTTCATGATCAACGACTCTACCGGCTATGTCAGCATAAGCCGCTTTGCTGAGACAACTACCGACGAGCTGAGTAAAGCATTGAAGGAGCTACGCCGTAAGGGAATGCGTCACCTTGTGCTCGACCTCACTGAAAATGGTGGCGGCTATATGCGCCCGGCTACCGAGATCAGCGATATGTTTCTCCGCCAGGGTGCACCTGTTGTCTACACCGAAGCGCCCAAAATCGGCCGCTCGGAGTATATCACGGAGCGCGACGGCGAGTTTACCGACGGGCGTCTCGTGGTGATGGTCAATCAATACTCTGCCTCTGCCAGTGAGATCCTCTCCGGCGCTATCCAGGACAATGACCGCGGAGTAATCGTGGGACGGCGCACCTTCGGCAAGGGGCTCGTGCAGCGTCCGTTCCCCTTCCCTGACGGATCGATGATACGCCTCACCGTCTCGCGCTACCACACACCCTCGGGTCGCTGCATCCAGAAGCCGTACACCGACGGAGCTGATGAAAACTACAGCCACGACATCATCAACCGCTATAACTCCGGAGAGTTCACAAGCGCCGACTCCGCTAAGCATTTCTCTGACTCGCTGCGCTACTACACGCTGCGCAACCATCGGCCGGTCTACGGCGGGGGCGGGATAATGCCTGACCGCTTCGTGGCAATCGACACCACAATGTATTCCACCTACTATCGCGATCTTGTGGCCAAGGGCTCGATAAATGGCTTCAGCGTTGACTATGTCGACACCAATCGTGCCACACTCAAGAGTCTATATCCTGACGCCGAGAGCTTCATTGCCGGATTTGAAATCACCCCTGAGATATCGCAGGCTCTAAAGGAGCGCGGTGAAAAAGATGGTGTGGTCTTCGACGAAGAGCAGTTCTCACGCTCAAAACCCATCATTTATGCCATAGTCAAGGGGCTCATAGGGCGCGACATCTTCGATCAGAGTATCTATTCGCGCATTGTGCTCCCGCTCGACCCAATATATCAAAGCGCCGTGGCCACCATCAGCGATCCGGTGCTCTACGATTCGTTACTCGCCCCAACAGACCCTGAGCCTGAGAAGCCTACAGTCCCCACGACTCCTGAGCCCGAGGGGACCTCAGAGGCTACCGGATATATTGGAGATTGATCAGGCAACGTCATTTCAATCCCCTCAAAAAATCAAATTCACCCTCGAAATATCAAAATATCTCCCCTATTTAATATTAACCCTTAAATTCTTACAATCATGGCCTACAAAATTGACCAGATCGAAGGTATCGGCGAAGTTTACGCTCAGAAGCTCGTAGCCGCCGGTGTGAAAACCACTGAAGAACTCCTCGAAAAATGCGCTAAGAAATCCGGTCGCGCTGCTCTCGCTGAAGAGACCGGTATCAGCGAAAAACTGATCCTCAAATGGACAAACCATGCCGACCTTTTCCGCATCAAGGGTGTGGCAGGTCAGTTTGCCGAACTCCTTGAGGCTGCCGGTGTCGACACCGTGAAGGAATTCCGTCACAGAGTTGCCGCCAACCTTCAGCCCAAACTCGTTGAGGTCAACGACCAGAAGAATCTCTGCAACCGCGTCCCCTCCGTGACTGAACTCGAGAAAATGATCGAGCAGGCTAAGGAGCTCGAACCGATGGTCACTTATTGATCCTCCCCCACACTCAACCGACGCCCATATAGTCGGTTCGGTTGACCACCAATAACCCCGCAATCTTCCCATGGCTTTTGACCCGGTAGATTGCGGGGATTTTTCGCGGCAAGAAGAAGTAGTCAAGCGATAACACATTGAATTTTCCACTTCAAAAATCAGGCTGCGCCAAAAATTTGACACAGCCTGACCTTGAATATCTTGTTTAATTCAGAGGGATCCCGGAGGAATCCCGGAATTAGTGTTTGGTGGATTATTCCTCCTCCTTCATGTTGTGGAACACGTTCTGGACATCTTCATCCTCCTCAATCTTCTCGAGGAGTTTTTCGATGGCAGCGCGCTGCTCGGGAGTCACCTCCTTGAGATCGTTGGGGATACGCTCAAATTCAGAAGAAATAATCTCAAAACCGTTGTCCTCGAGATATTTCTGAATGTTTGCATATTCCTCGAAAGCGCCGTAGAGCACTATCTGCTCATTGCCTTCCTCATCCTCATCGTGACCCAGTTCATCGACACCATAGTCTATGAGTTCGAGCTCGAGGTCATCGAGGCTGATACCATCCTTTGGTTGGATTTTGAAGACGCTCTTGTGATCGAACAGGAAGGTGAGGGAGCCCTGGGTGCCGAGTGTGCCACCATGCTTTGTGAAATAGGAGCGGACGTTGGCCACGGTGCGGGTGTTATTGTCAGTGGCAGCCTCAACGAAGATAGCGATTCCGTGGGGGCCGTATCCTTCGTAGGTGATCTCCTTGTAGTCACCGGCATCCTTGTCGGTAGCCTTCTTGATAGCGCGTTCTACGGTGTCCTTAGGCATATTGGCAGCCTTAGCATTCTGCATGAGTGCGCGCAGACGGGGATTTGTCGAGGGGTCGGGACCTCCGGCCTTAGCGGCAATAGTGATTTCCTTACCTATGCGGGTAAATGTACGCGACATATTGCCCCAGCGTTTGAGCTTGCGGGCTTTGCGGTATTCAAATGCTCTTCCCATGGTGTGAGTTACAAATGATATATGTTTTAACTTTCGTATTGAATTTTGGCTTAGTCAGGCAACCGGGTGTCAAGAGCGATCAGCGGAGTTCGGCACCGAGTTTCTTGGTGAGATTAGTGATGATCTTGTTCATGACAGCCTCTATCTGCTTATCCTGAAGGGTCTTTTCCGGATCCTGGAGGGTGATGGCGATAGCGTAGGACTTCTTCCCTTCGGGGAGATTCTTACCCTCGTAGACATCGAAGAGAGTGACCTCGCGGAGAAGCTTGCGCTCGCTCTCGCGGACTGTGGCTTCGACCTGCTCCATGCTGACTGCCTCGTCGAGCAGCAGAGCAAGATCGCGCTTGACAGGGAGGGTCTTGGGCAGGGGTGAGAAGCTAACCTTCTTGCGGAGCGATAGTTCAACGAGGGCGTGCCAGTCGAGTTCGCAATATACCACCTCAGGCTTGATGTCGAAGCGGGAGCAGATCTTCTTGGATACCACACCCATGCTGCCGAGTTCCTTGCCGGAGCGGGTGGTAATGGAGAGAGCCGATGAGTAGAGACCACCGGCTACCGGGGTGAGTTTTATCTCCGCCGGGTTGATGCCGAGGCGGGCGAAAATATTGGCCACAACGGCTTTAAGATCAAAGATAGAGGCCTTCTGCTCGGGGCGAGCCCAGTTGCCGGGACGCAGGGCTCCGGTGAGCCAGAGGGCGAGGCGGGAGCTCTGACGGTAGGGAGCGAGTATCTTCTCAGTGTTATCTGCCTTAGAGTTGAAGAAGTATACATTCCCAAACTCATACATGGCAATATCAGCCATCTTGCGGTTGATATTGTGGCTGATAGACTCGAGGCCACCGAAGAGGAGGGTCTGGCGCATGACGCTCAAGTCGCCGCTGAGGGGATTGAGCAGCTTCACGCAAGCCTCGGCAGGATATGGAGCAAGGTCAGTGTAGTAACTCTCGGCTGTGAGCGAATTGTTGAGAATCTCTGAGAAGCCTTCGCCGCAGAGCTGCTCGCTGATGAGATTGCGAAGCTTATTATCCTCATCCTCAAAAGATTTTGAAGAGAGGGCAGAGCGGACACTCTCGCCGGTCTCCACATTGTTGTATCCATAGATGCGAAGCACATCCTCGACCACGTCGCAGGGGCGGGTGACATCCACTCTGTAGGTGGGGACTTTCATAGTCACCTCCTCGGCTGTCTCATAGGTTATCTCCATCTCAAGCGATTTGAGGATCGAAACTACTACATCGGCAGGAATCTCTTTACCTACAAGTCTGTTAAGATAGTCAAACGAGAGGCGCACTTCGGCGGGAGAAATCTTCACAGGGTAGATGTCGGCAAGAGGACCGCAGATTTCGCCACCTGCAAGCTCTTTGATGAGGAGGGCGGCGATATGTAGGTTATAGAGGGTGCCGTTGGGATCTACACCGCGCTCGTAACGGAAAGAAGCATCGGTGTTGAGGCCGTGACGTCGCGCTGTCTTGCGGACAGAAGTGGGGTTGAAATAGGCACTTTCAAGGAACACATCGGTTGTTGCATCGGTGACACCCGAATCGAGCCCCCCGAACACGCCTGCGATACACATAGGCTCCTCTGCATTGCAGATCATGAGATCGGCAGAGGACAGAGTGCGCTCCACCCCATCAAGGGTCACAAATTTCTCTCCTTCGCGGGCATTCTTCACCACAACCTTCCCGCCGGCAATCTTTGCGACGTCGAAGCAGTGCAGAGGTTGACCGAGTCCATGGAGGATAAAGTTGGTGATGTCAACCACATTGTTGATGGGGCGCAAGCCAATCGTCGTAAGGAGATCCTTGAGCCATTTTGGCGACTCCTTTACCTCTACACCGCGGATAGTCACGCCCGAGTAGCGAGGACAGACCTGCGTATTTTCTACCTCTACTCTGACGCCTCCATCAGGGGAGTCGAGAGCGAAAGTGGCATCAGAAGGGCGGGTAAGTGTCGCTTTGCCTAAATGTGTTGCCATCCATGCTGCGAGGTCGCGGGCCACGCCATAGTGGGAGGCAGCATCTATGCGATTGGGGGTGAGGTCCACCTCAAGGAGATAGTCGGAGGTGAGGCCGTAATACTCAGCAGCCGGAGTGCCTGGTTTGACCTCCTCTTCGATCACGATAATACCGTCGTGGGAACTGCCGATGCCTATTTCATCTTCAGCGCAGATCATGCCAAACGACTCTACACCACGGATTTTGGATTTCTTAATGGCAAACTCCTTGTCGCCATCATAGAGGGTGGTGCCTACAGTGGCTACCACCACGGTCTGTCCGGCAGCCACATTAGGGGCACCGCATACGATAGTGGTAGGCTGTCCGTCGCCAAGATCTACAGTGGTTATATGCAGGTGGTCGCTGTTGGGATGTTCCTCACATGTGAGGACTTTGCCAATGACGATGCCCCGGAGGCCACCGCGGATAGATTCGACCTCTTCCACCGATCCGGTCTCAAGGCCAATAGATGTGAGTGCTGCAGCAAGTTCATCAGGGCTGAGAGGGAGATCAACATATCTCTTCAGCCAGTTATATGAAATATTCATAATGGTGGGTATTCACAAGCGAAATTTCGCAATCGCAAATTTTAAGTATAAAATGGTAAATCTTACCGAAGCGCAAAGTTACAAAATCCCCTCCAACAATCCAAAAACAGCCAACCACTTCAAAACTTCAAAACAGGGGTAACACCACAAAATTTCGAAAAACTAACATTTTCTCGATTATACTCTTGTATTATTCAAGATAAAATCCTATTTTTGTAATGCAATCAATAAGGGATTTCAACCCGCAACACCTGATACCGAAAAAAAGTGGCTTAACCTCCGACAAATTTCATGAAATGGTCAGCGGTTAAACCCATCACAAAATTAAACATAACAAATGGAAAATCAGCCTCTAAAAAGTGGCCACGGCGGGTCACGCCAAGGAGCCGGACGCAAAAAGAAGGAGAACGGGCGCAATATACGTGCGTCGTTCATGCTGTCAGCAAAAGCAAATGAAATGCTTGAAAAATTGTCTGAGCAGTCAGGGACTTCTAAGAATGACGTCATCAACAACATCCTGGAGTCAATGAGTTAGTAAATTGCTTAATCGTTTTGAAAAAAACGCTGAAAAGCTTGCACAATACACAATTGTTTACTATCTTTGCACAGTCAATAGATAAGAGTTTAACCAACGGACCCTCTCTCAAACGAGAGAATGTTTTGAAAAACCAATTTCTAATATGAAAGATATTGAAAATGACGAGTTTGTGAAAGAGGTTTTAGAACTCGCCCAGACTGACGAGGTCGCTAAGATGGCTGAGGATGCTGTTTCAACATTCAAAGCGAAGTATAACATTGTTGATCTCAAGGAGTCTGAAATCTTCAATGTGCTGAGCGCAAGCTATATCGCCAAAAGATTTTTCGGCAAAAGTCGTTCATGGATATCTCAGAAACTCAATCACAACGTGAAAAACGGCAAAAAATCTACGTTTACTGATGCAGAATATCAAACATTGAAAAACGCGATCGATACTATTGCATTAGAACTGCAGGCATTAACAGATAGTATGTAATTCCTTCTCGTCATTCATTATTACATATATCTGAATTCGTGCGGGATCTGTCCTTAGTGACGGATCCCTCTTTTATTGTCTTCATTAAGAGCCTGTCCCATAATATATGTTAACGCTGAGGTCGCATATCTCGGAGG
>CAZUEY010000059.1:0-12938 GCA_964619395.1 uncultured Staphylococcus sp.
CGAGCCGTGCGTCCCTACATTGTGGACATTCGCCATTCGTTTTGCTTGCAAAAAAACGCAGGAGACTAGCATCACTTTTGGTCACCAGCTGCACATTAGTACCTAAAACTATTCTTACTTCTCAAAAGGGGGGAACAGCTGGGCTTTCATCGCAGCAACGCATTTACCGCCCCACCGGACGCACGCTGCCCGAATGTAGGGACGCACGGCCCGTGCGTCCGGAGGAGCGGCAAATTGAACCCCGCCGCGTGCAGCCACCATAAACCGGACGCACGAGCCGAGCGTCCCTACATTGTGGACATTCGCCTTTATACTCCCACTTAATTTTTCGACCAACTGCATTCCTTTCGATTATCGCTTCCCTTTTCACCTTTTATATGAACCGGGAAGCAAATGCGAAAAAAATCATGCCGGATAATTACAATATTGCACAAATTTGAGTAATTTTGCAGCAAAATATCAAAAAAACACACTATGGATAAGGAATTGGACTGGAGCAATCTCTCCTTCGGCTACATACCCACCGATTATAATGTAAGGTGTTATTTCCGCGACGGTCGCTGGGGCGACATAGAGGTGTCGCAGAGCGAGGAGGTCAATCTCCACATTGCCTCAACCTGTCTCCATTACGGACAGGAGATTTTTGAGGGCCTCAAGGCTTTCAGAGGTAAGGATGGCCGTATCAGAGTGTTCCGTCTTGACGAAAATGCACGCCGCATCTGCGAGTCGGCCAAGGGTATTCTCATGGAGCCGCTCCCCGAGGAGAAGTTTCGCGAGATGGTGCAGAAGGTCGTGAAGCTCAACGAGCGCTTCGTGCCCCCCTATGGTTCAGGTGCCTCGCTCTACATCCGCCCCATCGAGTTAGGAATCTCTGCACAGATCGGTGTGAAGCCCGCTTCTGAATATCTCTTCATGATCCTTGTAAGCCCCGTGGGTCCCTATTTCAAAACCGGTTTCAAGCCTACGAATATATGTATCATGCGCAGGTATGACCGCGTGGCTCCCAAGGGGACCGGTCTCTGGAAAGTGGGCGGCAACTATGCCGCATCGCTCACCGCAGGCGAACATGCTCATGAGCTCGGCTACTCCGCGGTGCTCTATCTTGACCCGAAGGAGAAGAAATATCTCGACGAATGTGGTCCCGCCAACTTTATGGCTGTGAAAGATGGTGTCTACATTACCCCTGCGTCTGACTCTATCCTCCCTTCAATCACCAACAAGAGCCTCATGCAGCTCGCAGAGGATATGGGCATCAAGGTGGAGCGCCGCCATATCACCGTGGACGAACTTCGCGACATCGACGAGGCTGCTGCCGTAGGTACTGCCGCCGTAGCGTCCCCTGTCGGTGAGATCGACGACCTCGACACGGGCGAGAAATATATTGTGGCTAAGGATGGAGAGCCGGGACCTATAACCACCCGCCTCTACAACACACTCCGTGGCATCCAGCTCGGCGAGATAGAGGACACCCACGGCTGGTGCACCATAGTGGAATGATGGACTATCAAGCAATCATAGACCGATATTATCCCGAGGGCAGCCGCCTTCGGGATATTTATATGCGCCATTGTCGGAGCGTGGCTCAGTTGGCTCTGGAACTTGCCGAGGGTAGCGATTTGGATATGGGCGAAGTGGAGGCTGCCGCTATGCTCCACGACATCGGTATCTTCCTGACCAATGCCCCCGGCATAGAGTGTCGCGGTAATGAACCCTACATACGCCACGGAGTGCTTGGCGCCGAGTTGCTACGCTCGTTGCTCATCCCCGGAATGAGCGACGTGGAGGCGGAGTGGATCGAGAAGATGGCCCGCGTGGCGGAGCGACACACCGGCGCCGGAATCTCGCGCGAGGATATCGTGTCACAGCATCTCCCCCTGGATCCCGAAGGGGAGTATATGCCTGAAAGCAAATTGGAAAAGATAGTCTGCTACGCCGACAAATTTTTCTCAAAGAGTGGCAGTCCTGACCGCAAATCCCTCGAGGATGTTCGGGCCTCAATGGGCCGCATCTCTGCAGCTACACTCCGCCGCTTCGACCGGATGACAGTGGAATTCTCGCCGGAATGATCGGCCGATGCCGTGATAGTAACGTTTATGATGGGGAATAGTGGGTCACAGGATTTCGGCGGCTGACATTTCGTCGTATTCAGCCCAGGAAGGGTCGTTTTCAGTGTAGATGGTCAGTGGCAGCAGAGGAAATTCCTCTAATGCTTCATTGAGTTTTCGCCCGAAAATGTGGGTTGAGAGTGTGTAGAACACCCAATTACGCTCGCCGTCGCCTGTGAAAATCCCTGTCATCACCGCCACCGGATCTTTGCGGAATGTGGCCTCGAGAGCCTCCTGTACCTGTTCCATGAGTGTGGATGTCTCGGTGTCCGGCATCCCTGAGGGTAGGGGGGTGTAGGTCCAGGTGACCTCCACGCGGATTGAAAATTTGGGGTTTGAGCGGAATTTCTCCACATCCTTTCGTCCGGTGACAAGGATTAGTTCGCCTGACTCGCTTTCGGTGGGAGCTGTCCACCAGGTGCCTGTGTCTGTTGCCATAATCTCGGGGTGTTTGTCTGCAAATGTACGTATAAAATCTGTCACTGAACCAATAGCATGGCTAAAATGTTATAAAAAGTAAAAAAACTGCCCGGGATATGGAACCTCACGATATTCAACACACCCTCCCACACGCTCCTCACCGCTTCGACCGCATTCTCGACTGGCGCCGTCGCCACATCTCCGACAAGGCTTTTATCTTCATTCTTGCCACGTTGGTAGGGTTGCTTTCGGGCGCCGGGGCTTTCGTCCTGAAGTTCCTTATAGGGCATGTTTCGCGTTTCCTTACAGGTCATTTCCACGCCGGTGGAGCCAACTGGGCTCTTCTGGTTATCCCTCTTGCGGGCATCATCCTGACCGGCATCTTCTGCCGCTATGTCATGAAGGCTCATCTCGCCCACGGCACGGAGCAATTGCTCCGCGCTCTCAAGGAGAAGATCTACCGACTCAAAAGCTATATCACCTACGGCCCTATACTGGCGAGCACAATCACCCTCGGCTTCGGCGGATCGGCGGGGTCAGAGGGGCCTATAGCCTACACCGGAGCCGGCATAGGCAGTCGCTTGGCTCAGGCGTTCAAACTTCCCCCCCACGCCATGATGCTCTTGGTAGGATGTGGTGCCGGAGCAGGTATTGCCGGGATTTTCAAGTCACCATTGGGGGGCGCGCTCTTCACCCTTGAGGTGCTGAGGATGTCGATGACCACCTACTCGGTGCTCGTGTTGCTCGTCACCACCATCACAGCTGCTATGACAGCCTATGTTCTATCCGGATGCACGCTCGACATCCCCTTCGACCAGACCATGGCTTTCGATCCGTCGTTGCTCCCCTACATCGCGGCACTCGGCATCTTTTGCGGCCTCTATTCGCTGTATTATAGCTACGTAATGAAAAAATTAGGATCGTGGCTCGAAGGGATGAGCCGCCCTTGGGTTAAGAATCTTATCGGTGGTTCTATCCTTGCACTTTTGGTGTTCTGTTTCCCAATCCTCTACGGTGAGGGCTACGGGGTGGTTGGCAAGGTGATCAATGGCGACTTCTCTACGCTCCTTTCTGACAGCCCCTTCGCCTCGATGACGAGTGGGCCTTGGCTGCTGATCCTTTTCGCAGGGGGAACACTTCTCGCCAAGAGCTTTGCCACCTCCGCTACAAACAATGGCGGTGGCGTCAGCGGTGATTTTGCCCCCACGCTCTTCGCCGGAGCGATCGCAGGATTCTTCTTCGCTTCACTGCTCAATCTTCTCTTTGACCTCCAGCTCCCCGTAGGTCATTTCGCCTTCTATGGTATGGCAGGAGTGATGGCGGGAGCCATCCGCGCCCCGCTCATGGCAATATTCCTAACATGCGAGATGGGTGGCGCCTACACCTACTTCCTCCCGCTTGTTGTTGCTGCCACACTATCCTTCGGCATCGTGCGTCTCGCCACTACCGACAGCTTCTTCAACCTCCATATCAACCGCCACAACGGGTGGCTCACACGCTATCTCAAAAAACTGTAATCTGACTAACACTTTTTGTATTGCGGCGGATTCTGTGTAAATTTGCAGTGAAAATTGCCTCGAAGGTGAAAACTACCGTCAGATAATCACTCTACGCGTTGCAATTTTCTAACTTATCATCTACTAAGTACAACATTTTCACTTCAAATGCTTCCAACAATTTTGAGGCGAAAATGAATTTGCAATTTACCTGAAACAGAAATTTTTATGCTTGATTTTGTAGTTTGGAATGCCGACCCGGTGATCTTTCATATCGGCGGTTTCTCCCTGCGATGGTATGGGTTGATGTTTATGATCGGCTTCCTCGTAGGATATGAGATTGAAGCGCGGATCTACCGCCACGAAGGTGCCCCCGAAAGTTGGCTCGGCACACTGTTGATGTGGACTGTGGCGGGCACAATCATCGGCGCCCGCCTCGGGCATGTGTTTTTCTACCAGTGGGATCTTTATAAACAGGATCCGATAAGCATACTTTATATATGGGAGGGGGGGCTTGCAAGCCATGGTGGCACCATCGGCATCATCATCTGTGTCTTCCTCTTTTCCTATTTCACCACCAAGCGGAGTCCGCTATGGACTTTCGACCGCCTCGTCATACCGATAGCCCTTGTGGCAGGACTCATCCGCCTGGGCAACCTATTCAACTCGGAGATTTTCGGCCACGCCACCAACCTCCCCTGGGGTTTTATGTTTTTGCGTTCGGCAGAATGGCGCGCCCTCTATCCCGGACAGGCCTGTCACCCGACACAGATTTACGAGGCGCTATGCTACTTTGCTCTTTTCGCACTGCTGATGTGGATGTATTGGAAGAAGAACAGCGAGGAGCGTCCCGGGCTTATCCTCGGAGTGTTTTTCATAGGCATCTTTCTTCCACGCTTCTTCATTGAATTTATTAAAAACCCGCAGGTCGACTTTGAGCAGACCATGGCTCTCAACATGGGTCAGCTACTGAGCATCCCCTTCGTGGCCCTCGGTATAGGACTTGTCATCTACGCTCTGTGCCGTCCGCGCAAGGTGATAGCTTTCCCCAATAAATTTGCCGACGAACAGGAGTCAAAAAAGAAACGCTCCTGAGCAGAGAGTCTGCAAAAAAATGACTAACTTTGCACTCCGTCAACCCTCCTCCATGAGGCGAGGCAGGATGCTATAACCCACTCTAAACTCTCTGAAGAGAAAAATGATAGAAAAAATCAACCGGCTTAAGGCCGAAATCGAGGACCTCAAGGCGTCGAAGGCCCAGGAGGTGGAAGCTCTCCGCATAAAATATCTCAGCAAGAAAGGTGCCATCTCTGAACTGATGAACGAGTTCCGTACCGTTCCCGCGGAAATGAAGCGTGAGCTGGGTCAGAAACTCAACGAACTCAAGACTCTTGCCACCGAGCGGCTCAACTCGCTCAAGGAAGCTGTGGAGAGCGGTCAGGGTGATACTTTGGAACTTGACCTCACCCGCACTGCTGCTCCTATGCCACTGGGCACGCGCCACCCGCTGTCGCTGGTGAAAAATGAGATCATCGACATCTTCTCGCGCCTCGGTTTCACTATAGCTGAAGGTCCTGAGGTGGAGGATGACTGGCATGTGTTCTCGTCGCTCAATTTTGCGGAGGATCATCCGGCCCGCGACATGCAGGACACCTTCTTCATCCAGCGCAACCCTGACGTGTTGCTGCGTACTCATACATCCTCGGTGCAGAGCCGCGTGATGGAACGCACTCAGCCCCCCATCCGAATCATCTGCCCCGGACGTGTGTATCGCAACGAGGCTATCTCGGCTCGTGCTCACTGTTTCTTCCACCAGGTTGAGGCCCTCTATGTTGACAAAGAAGTATCGTTTGCCGACCTTCGCCAGACGCTTCTCTATTTCGCTCGTGAGATGTTTGGTCCTGACACTAAAATACGTCTTCGTCCCAGCTATTTCCCCTTCACCGAACCGTCGGCTGAAATGGATATCTCCTGCAACCTCTGTGGCGGTAAGGGATGCTCATTCTGCAAACACACCGGGTGGGTGGAGATTCTTGGCTGCGGCATGGTAGATCCCAATGTTCTCGACGCCTGCGGCATAGACTCGAAAAAGTACAGCGGGTTTGCACTCGGTATGGGTGTGGAGCGAATCACCAATCTGAAATATCAGGTGAAGGACCTCAGAATGTTCTCCGAAAATGATCTCCGCTTCCTTGAGGAGTTCAAGGCCGCTCATTGATTTCCCACTCTTTAATCCTCTCGGATTGCTAAGGTAGTTGGTAAGGAAGTATCGTTAGATCAACTATTTGGTGAGTATGACAGTCAAGGAGCGTTACAAGGGTGTGCTCAGCTGGTTTGCTGAAGCTATGCCTGAGGTGCAGACCGAATTGCATTTCGATTCCCCATTCCATCTGCTTGTGGCAGTGATCCTCTCGGCGCAGTGTACTGACAAGAGGGTCAACATGATTACGCCCCCGCTTTTCGAAGCCTATCCCACGCCTGAAGCAATGGCAGCCGCCTCTGTTGATGAGATTTTCGACTATATCCGTTCGGTGTCTTATCCCAACAATAAAGCGCGGTCGCTCAAGGGTATGGCGGTGAAGCTCTGCGAAGAGTTTGGCTCCGAGGTGCCCTCTGATATTGATTCGCTGATGAGTCTACCCGGGGTAGGACGTAAGACAGCAAACGTGATTCTCGCTGTGGTCTACGGACAGGCTGCTATGGCGGTCGACACCCACGTGTTCAGGGTTAGCGAACGAATCGGTCTCACCACCGGTTCAAAAAATCCTGTGACCACTGAGAAAGCTCTTATGCGCCACATCCCCGCCGAACTGGTCCCGAAAGCTCACCATTGGCTAATACTCCATGGCCGTTATGTCTGCAAGGCCCGTAAACCCGACTGCCTCAACTGCGGACTCCGTCCACTCTGCCGCTACTATCAGAAATGTAGCGACAATTCTTAGAGTCTCGGCTTGCCCTCCCTCTTTTATCTACTCGCTCCCTTGCTATGAGTGAGAATCTCCCTGTCTGCCAAATGGTCCGGGGAGAAATGAAAATTTCATATTATTTCAACTGAGATGCTTATATTTATCATAGAGATGCTCGGGACACTTGCTTTTGGAATAAGCGGTGTCCGATTGGCTGCGAAAAAACATTTTGATTGGTTTGGCGCTTTCACCATAGGTGCCATTACTGCCATAGGTGGTGGCACATTGCGCGATCTACTTCTCGACACGCCGGTGTTCTGGATGCAGACATGGATCTATCTGGCCATAACGGCAGTAGCATTTCTGATCGTGCTGATCTTCACCAAGGTGCTCACCTCTGACTCTCGCCTGCTTTTCATGTTTGATGCCGTGGGTCTTACGCTCTTTGCAATCACCGGAATTCAGAAGACCCTTGCTGTGGGCTATCCGATGTGGGTTGCGGTAATCATGGGTATGATTACCGGAGCATTTGGAGGGGTCCTCCGTGATGTTCTCATCAACGAAGAACCCCTCTTTTTCCGAAAGGATATCTATGCTACGGCTTGTATAGCCGGAGGTCTTGTCTATTGGATAGCTGCGCTTTGTGGAGCACCTGTGTTGCTGCAGCAATCGCTTTGTGTTGTCACTATCCTTTTCCTGCGCTGGGGCGCCCTCCGCTATGGGTGGCATCTCCCCGAGATGAAGGAGCGCGACGAGTAGAGGAGGGAGAATCAGGATTTGGATTTTAAGAATTGAGGATCAGGGCGTTTTGAATTATGGTTCCTCATTTACAAGCGGGTCGCTGTCTGACGAGATGGCGGGATTGACATCGTTGTCAGAGAGAGCGGAATCGCTGACTGCTGACGATTGGTCTTTCGCTTTCGAGGCAGCAGCGGGTGCCTGAGGTTTCAGCCATTTGTCAAACCAGCGGAAGAAGAGGCGCTGCCACATGATGGCGTTCTGGGGCTTGAGGATCCAGTGGTTCTCATCAGGGAAGATCACCATTTCGGCGGGTATGCCACGCAGCTTGGCAGCGTTGAAGGCCATCTCACCCTGAGAGGAGAGGATGCGGTAGTCAAACTCACCATGGGAAATCATGATAGGAGTATCCCATTTGTCGACGAATCGGTGGGGCGAAAGGGCAAATGTGCGCTGTGCTGTCGCATTGTCCTTGCGCCAGAATGCGCCGTAGTCGAGGGCATCTTTGGTGTCTACGGGAGCGTTGGCCGATCCAAGGCCCATATCCCAGTTGGCAAACCACATCTCTTCAGTCTCAAGATACTGAGCCTCCATGTTGAAGATACCGGCGTGAGCCAGGAAGGCAGCGAAGCGCTTCTCATGGTTTCCGGCGAGCCAGTAGGTGGAGAATCCGCCATAGCTTGCGCCGGTGCAACCGATCCGCGATTCATCAACGTAGGGACGCACCTTCATGAAATCAACGGCCGAAAGATAGTCGCGCATATTCTGACCGCCATAATCGCCTGAAATCTGAGCGTTCCACTCGGTGCCGAAGCCTGGAAGGCCGCGGCGGTTGGGGGCGATGACGATATAGCCGTTGGAGGCCATCAGCGCGAGATTCCAGCGATAGCTCCAGAACTGGCTTACAGCCTGCTGGGGACCACCCTGGCAGTAAAGTATTGCGGGATAGACCTTAGTAGAGTCAAAGTCAGGGGGATAGACCGCCCATACAAGCATCTCTTTACCATCTGTAGTCGGCACCATATTGCGCTCGACCTTAGGCATTTTGAGCGACGCGAGCAGCTCGGTATTAACCTGTGATAGCTGCTTTACCTCTCCTGCATTGACTGCATATACTTCGTTGGGGTAAAGCATTGAATGGCGAAGAGTTATGAGCGTATTTTCATCAATCGGAGCGAGGGCGGCATAGTCACACTCGCCGTCGGCCACTACGCTCACCTCCTTAGAGGCGATATCGATTGCAAACACAGGGATGTCACCATCCTTTGCTGCAAGGAAATAGATAGACTTTCCATTGGGATTCCAGGCGATTGCATCGGCTGTGTAGTCCCAGTCGGATGTGAGATCTGTCTTCTCGCCGGATGAGATTTCCATGAGGAAGATACGATTCTTATCGCTTTCATAGCCATCATGTTCCATCGAGAGCCATGCGAGGTATTTGCCGTCGGGGGAGAAAGTGGGGGCAGTGTCGTAGCCCATCATCCCCTCTGTGAGATTGCGGGTGGTCTTTGACTCAAGGTCGTAGAGATAGAGGTCAGAATTGGTCGACACAGCATACTCTACGCCGCTCTTTTTACGCGACACGTAGACAATCTGCTTTGAGTCAGGAGTCCAGGCGAAGGATTCTACGCCGCCGAAGGGGAGCATAGGGGCTTCATAGAGAGGCTCGTCGGCCATAATGTCTGTGAGCTCCCCGATTTCGCTGCCATTGAAGTCGGCAATGAAGGGGTGGGGAATTTCTGTAACCCATTGATCCCAATGCTTATACATCATGTCGTCTATGACACGACCGGTGGCTTTGGGCAGGTCGGGGTAGATGTCGGCAGCATCGCGGGAGAATTTCACTCCGGAGATGATCATTACTTTTGAACGGTCAGGGGAGAATAGGAAGCCCTGAACTCCTTTTTCAATTTTTGTGATCTGCTTGCGCGAGCTCCCGTCGGCATCCATCACCCAGAGTTGGGGCACACCGTCGACCGCGTAGGTGAAGGCTATCTGCTTCCCCTCGTTGATCCACACGGCATTCCCCTCTGATCCGGCTGTTCGGGTGATTCTCTCGAGCTCTGAGCCGTCAGCGTTCATCACGTAGAGATCATTGTTGGATTTATTCTCCTCCACGCTCTCGTAGGAGATGCCGAAGAGAATCTTTTTGGTCTCGGGCGATACATCGACAGCCGAGACTCTGCCAAGAGCTTCAAGAGCGTCGATGTCGAAATATCCGGTCTCTGTTTTGAAGTCAGGACGGTCAATTATCGTGCCCTCTTTTTCGCTGTTGCAAGCTGCGAGAGCCCCTGCGGCTACTAATGTGGCCATAATCGGTTTCAGGTTCATGGGAGAGAGTTTATTTAATAAGGTATTGTGAGGAGATGGATTCGTGAGTGTGGACACGACGGATGGTGTCGGCAAAGAGGCGGGCTACCGAGAGTATAGTAGCCTTTTTGCAATTCTTATTGAAGGGAATGGAGTTTGTAAACATCATCTCGGTCAATGCGCAGTTGTCGACACGCTCCGAGGCGGGATCAGACATGATAGCGTGGGAGCAGAGTGCACGCACCGAACGTGCGCCATTGGCCTTCATCAAGTCAGCAGCCTTGGTGATAGTGCCTGCGGTGTCGACCATATCGTCGATGATAATCACATCCTTATCCTTGACATCGCCAATGACGGTCATCTGAGCCACCACATTGGCTTTCGCGCGCTGCTTGTGGCAGAGCACGAGGGGGACGTTGAGATATTTGGCGTAGCTGTTGGCTCGCTTTGCACCCCCGACATCGGGCGAAGCGATTACCAGATTCTCCAGCTTGAGCGACTGGATATAGGGGATGAACACCGACGAAGCGTAGAGGTGATCCACCGGGATATCGAAAAAGCCCTGGATCTGGTCAGCATGGAGATCCATGGTGATCACACGGTTGACACCGGCAGTAGTGAGCAGATCGGCAACAAGTTTTGCCGCTATCGACACTCTGGGCTTATCTTTGCGATCCTGACGAGCCCAGCCGAAGTAGGGCATCACGGCAATGATAGAGGCTGCCGAGGCTCTTTTGGCGGCATCGATCATCAGGAGAAGTTCCATGAGATTGTCGGTGTTGGGAAATGTCGACTGTACGAGATATACCTCGCAGCCTCGGATCGACTCCTCAAACGATACTTCAAATTCGCCGTCGGCGAAATACTGGATGTTCATTTTTCCGAGCTCGCAGCCCAATTCGCGACAAATTTCCTCGGCCATGTATTGCGACTTTGTGCCCGAGAAAACTTTGATTGGTGGATTGTTGTCAGACATGTTTGTTTCGATATGTGTGATGAGTTTGAGTGCAAAATTAC
Source organism: uncultured Staphylococcus sp. (assembly GCA_964619395.1). Classification (GTDB taxonomy): domain Bacteria; phylum Bacteroidota; class Bacteroidia; order Bacteroidales; family Muribaculaceae; genus Duncaniella. Next base: position 10,993 of record CAZUEY010000059.1, read on the forward strand.
GAAAATCCCCTGTGTTTTTCCATATAACAGCAGGGGATTTTTTTCAAAATATCTCTATCAAATTCGCTTATCGGATTCGCTTAGAATAAGCATAGGATAAGGGCCTGAGCCGCTACCACTCGCAGAAACATGGTGAGAGGGTAGACGGTTGAGTAGGCCACGGCAGGAGCGTCGCTGCCGGTGGAGTTGTTGGCATAGGCCAGTGCAGGAGGATCAGTGTAGCCCCCAGACACGAGACCCATGATAGTGAGGAAGTTGATCTTGTAGACTCCGCGTGCAATTAACCCTACTACCACCAGGGGAATGAAGGTGATGCAGAAACCCCAGAACACCCACCACATACCTGTGGTGTTGAATACTGTCTGAGCAAATCCCTGCCCCGAGGATATACCAACCGACGCGAGGAATAAGCATATTCCGAGCTCGCGCATAAGTAGCGAGGCCGACGAGGAGGTGTAGGTGATGAGTTTGAATTTGTAGCCGAAGCGGCTGAGGAGTATGGCCACCACAAGAGGACCGCCGGCGAGACCGAGCTTCATGCCGAAGCCCACATTGATGGAGCCTAAAATGATACCGAACAGAATCCCGACAAAGATGGTGATGAGATTGGGTTGATTGAGGCGCTTCATGGAGTTTCCGAGGCGCACCGAGAGGCGCTCGATGTCGTTGAGGTCGCCGACAACCACGAGGCGGTCTCCCATCTGCAGGCGAAGGTTGGCGGAGGCCAGAAGGTCTACACCTGCACGGTTGACGCGGGTGCAGTTGAGACTGTAGGCCGTGTGGAGGCGCAGGCTACCGAGCGACACTCCATTGTAGCTGCTTTGGGTGACGAGGATGCGTCGCGAATATACCTGGCTCTGCACCTGCTCCCAGTCCATCTCAATCTCATGCCCTACGATACCGGTAAATTTCTTCTCAGCCTGCGGAGAGAGCACCACATATATTTTATCGCCGACATGTATTTTGGTGCTCGATACAGGAATCACCACCTTGCCGTCGGCCCCCATGAGGCGCGACACTACAAAGTCACAGTCGAGTATATGGTGCACCTCCATGAGGGTCTTCCCGTCAATCAGGCGGTTGGTCACCTCAAAGGAGAGTATCAGGGGTTTCTGTTGATCGTTTTCGGCCTCACTTTCAATGGCTTTGATCTCATCTTCAGTGTTGATGCGGAAAACAGCCTTCACCAGGAGCATAGAGAGGATAATGCCTATGACACCTAAGGGGTAGGCTGCGGCATAGCCCATGGCCATAATATTGATAGCTTCGGTAGTGCCTGCTGTCTGCTGGGCGGCTGCAAGACCGGGGGTGTTTGTCACGGCACCCGACATCACACCCACAAGTGCTGAAATCTGGGTCTCTCCATCTATGAAAAATATCGCTAAAACGATGCATACATTGAGCAAAATTATCAACACCGCAAGCGCATTGAGCAGTAAGCCACCCTTCTTGAACGACGAGAAGAAGCCGGGACCGACCTGAATACCTATAGCGAAAATGAAGAGGATAAGGCCAAATTCTCGCACGAATTTAAGCACCTCAGGATTGACTACATACCCGAAGTGACCCATAAGGATTCCGACAAAAAGCACGAAAGTGACACCCAGAGAGATACCGCCGATTTTTAACTTGCCTAAAAAAATACCTGCGGCAATCACGAATGAATACAGCACCAGAGTGCTTGCGAGTTCGGTGTGACCCGGGCCTATTAGGTCAAAAAGCCATTCCATAACAGTTTTCTTTATTACCCTTGATTGTACCTATTTTTTCGAGGTGCAAAGTTAGCGTTTTTATTTCACATTCGCCCTTTTTATAAATATGTTTTTAGGAAAAAACGGATCGCGAAATGTGGAAATTTCGCAATCCGTTTTGGAGATCGTGACCGTTAATAACTAAGAGCCTGTCCCATAATATATGTTAACGCTGAGGTCGCATATCTCGGAGGG
>CAZUEY010000060.1:0-12917 GCA_964619395.1 uncultured Staphylococcus sp.
CTAAGGCTCTCGATCTTACCGCACGTTTGACCGACAGGCTTTCTTTGCAGAAACCACCGACTGACACCGATAAACTCGAAATGTTTATCGCAGCGGAACTCGCAAAGGTAAAATCGATCGTGCCGACGGTCAATAGCTTTGATCGCGATTTCCCCTCGCTCGCTTTTTCCATTGCTACCGGCATCGGAAAGACCCGACTGATGGGAGCGATAATAGCTTATCTTTATTTGAAGAAAGGCATAAAACATTTCTTTATTCTCGCTCCGAATTTGACTCTCTACGAGAAGTTGATACGAGACTTCAATGACACTACCTACGACAAATATGTTTTCAAAGGTATTTCCGAATTTGCAGTTGTACAACCGGAAATAGTAACTGCAGACAATTATGAGGGTAAAAATATAAGTAATATGTATGCCCCTAATCAGATTCAGATAAATATCTTCAACATCTCAAAATTCAATAAAGACAGCAAGGAGGGTGGCAAAGGAGTGCCAAAGATGCGCCGCCTTTCCGAATACCTCGGAGAGTCTTACTTCTCTTACCTTGCCGGACTGCCCGACCTCGTAGTGCTCATGGATGAAGCGCATCGCTACCATGCCGACGCTTCCAAGAAGGCTATCAACGAACTTCGTCCGGTTCTCGGTCTGGAAATGACCGCCACACCTTTTGATGAAAAGGGTAAGGCGTTCAAAAACATTGTGTTTGAATACAACCTCGCAGAAGCACTTGACGAGGGGTTGTATATTAAAGACCCGGCTATAGCCAAATCGCGCAATTTCAATAAGGCAAATTTCACGCCTGAGGAAATCGAAATCATCAAACTTGAGGATGGTATTACCGTTCATGAGCGGACAAAAGCCGCTATCGAACTCTATGCCCGACAAAATGACAAGCCGGTTGTAAAACCGTTTATTCTTGTTGCTTGCAAGGATACTTCCCATGCAAAAGCCGTAAAGGAACTACTTGAGAGCGACCGCATTTTCCAAGGCAAATATCGTGGTAAGGTTTTGCAGATTGACAGCTCCACAAAGAAGGAGGACGATTTTTCACCTCAATTTGTGGCACTGGAGTCGCCCGACAATGAAATAGAAATCGTCGTCCACGTCAATATGCTCAAAGAGGGATGGGATGTAAAAAATCTTTACACGATTATTCCGCTCCGTGCTGGCGAAGCATCCGTTCTCGTTGAGCAGACTATCGGACGAGGACTACGCCTCCCATACGGAGGTCGTCGCACCGGCAATAAAGATGTTGATACGCTTACTGTTATCGCTCACGATAATTTCGAGAGTGTGATTGAGCAAGCGCAGAAAGGTAATTCAGTGCTTAAACGGCTTTCGTATATCGACCTTGCCGACCACGACGACCGCGATCGGGGTGCAAAAGTTGAAACCACGCCTACGACTACTCAGCAGAAGATTGAACAATACATTGCCAAAGTTACGGAGCATATGGGCGATATAGCCGATAAAGTTGTAAAACCGGTAGGCAAAGCAGTTCAAGAGGCAATCGCAACCATTACCGCTTCCGGAGTTTCTTCTTTTTCTGACCTTCAAAAGAAAGAAGTAAAGGCACAAATACGTCAGCAAGCGGTCGAGGCAATTAAAGAGAGTGTCAAGGCCTCTCTCTTTAACGAAGAAGAAGCTGCTGCGCAGATTGCCCAAGTTGATGAAGTTATCAATATAGTCGTTGAGGACTTCAAGAAGAATGTGATTGAAATTCCCCGTATCATGGTTAAGCAACAGGTTGTCAATGCCTTCTTTGAAGACTTCAACCTCGATACTTCGGAAGGCTATACTCTCGCTGACCTGAACAGGGAAATAATTCGTCAAAGTCTGCATGACCCCACAGATTTCGAAATAATGAAGGGAAAATCCGGCAGATTGAGGCGCTCTGCTGTTGAAGAGATTATTGCAAAACTGATTGACAAGGACGATATAGACTACGACGAAGTCTCGGATTTGCTATATAAGCTTGTAAAGCAAGCTGTTGAAGCCGTTAAAAAAAAGAATAATATATCCAACGAAGATGAGTTAAACAAGTTCCTACTACCATACCAGCAAATGATTGCCGACAACATCTATAAGCAGATGAAACAGCACTATCGCATTGTGCCGGGAGAGTACAAAGTGAATAAAGTTCTACCTTTCTCAAAGATTCTCGACCAATTCATTTTGGTAAATAAATGGGGCGAGCGAGATTATCATGAACCTACTCCTACTCCCAAATCATGTGTCAACAAATATGTGTATGTTGGTTTTTTGAAATCATATTATGTAAAATATAAGTTCGATAGTGGAGCGGAATTAGATTTTTCAAATATTTTAGAAAAAGATGATATGGTTTTGAAATGGTTACGTCCCGCTCCTAAACAGTTTCATATATATTGGGCGAATGGTGCAAAACGTTATGAGCCGGACTTCATCGTGGAAACCTCAGATACCATCTATATGTGTGAAACCAAGGCCGAACGGGATATGCAAGACGCCGATGTTCACGCTAAAGCCGAAGCAGCAATAGAGTTTTGCCTTCGCGCCTCTGAGTTTACTGCAAATAATGGAGGTAAGCCGTGGAAATATATCGTAATTCCTCACACATTCGTAGATCGCTCATACACCTTTGAGTACATACTCCATAAAGTAAAACTAAGATAGATATGAAATTTTGGAATTACATAGGTGAGTTTTTCTTGTTTCGTTGGTTGTTAGGTAAACTTCATGGATTCAAGAAAGCGAAGGAGGCGCCAACAGTTGGTAGAACTGTGATAACTGACGAGGATAGTAGGAGTCCGATTGTGGATGACAGTGACGACAAAGTATCTGTTCATGATTTTGTCACAGCAGCAGATGATAACAATGATGGAGAAAACGATGAATCTGATGATCTCGATGACCTAGATATTTTCATGCGGAATAATAGCGTCAGAGAAAATGGTAATAAGACCCATTGCAGTGGGGATTATAGCGATAATCATTATTGGAACAGTGGGAACTACGACCAATCTTTTGACAATTTTCACGAAGAACAGGACGATTATGATATGATGGACGACTTTTAGTCCATGTATAACGACAGGCTCTTCCGTTTTTCGCTTTTTCGGGGAGGTGGCCGGAAAATCTGCGGGGGATTTTTTCTCTCTTCAGGATTATTGCTAAATTTGCAGTTGAACTCTAAAAAACAGCTACAGATATGCACAGTGATCCCAAAGATTGTCTCTATTGCACTAACAATGAGACCCTCCACAGTCTTATGATTGAGATAGCCAAACTCGATGTGTCGAGAGTGTTTCTCTTCAAGGAACAGACCTACCGCGGCCGTTGTCTCGTGGCCTACGACGGGCATGTCAACGACCTTTTCGAGCTCTCCGATGAGCAGCGCAATGCGTTCATGAAGGATGTCACCCGTGTGACCCGCGCAATGGACAAGGTGTTCCATCCTGAAAAAATCAACTACGGAGCTTACAGCGACAAGCTCTCCCACCTCCACTTCCATCTGGCGCCCAAGTATGTGGACGGCCCTGACTACGGCGGCACATTCCGCATGAATCCCGGCGAGGTGTATCTTAGCGATGCAGAATATGCCGAGATGGTCGACGCTATCAAGGCTGCTCTCTGACAACCAGAAGCGTGGTCTCCGCTGACTCCCGACGCCTGCACCGACTGCTTCCTCTTCGAGAGGAATGGAAAAGGTGTTTGGGAGATAAAAAATATTTTTTTAAATTTGCATCGGCCATCTCCCCGATGCAAATTTCTTTTTTATTTAAATATCACGCACTACATGAGTTACAGCTTCCTTGACCTGTTCTGTCTGATAGGATCGGTTGCCTTGTTCCTCTACGGAATGAAGGTGATGAGTGAGGGTCTGCAGAAAGCCGCCGGCGACCGCCTGCGCAACATCCTCTCGGCCATGACCCGCAACCGCTTCACCGGTATGCTCACCGGTATAGCGATTACCGCTTTGATCCAGAGCTCATCAGCCTCTACGGTGATGGTGGTGAGTTTTGTCAACGCCGGACTCATGACACTGGCTCAGTCGATGGCGGTGATCTTCGGCGCCAACGTCGGCACAACGTTTACTGCATGGATCATAGCCCTTTTCGGGTTTAAAGTCGACACCTCGGTGTTTATCCTCCCGGTGATAGCTTGTGCAGTGCCTCTGCTCTTCGCCAATACCGGGCGCAAGAAGTCGATAGGTGAGTTTCTCATCGGTTTCGCCCTGATGTTTATGGGCTTAGGGATGATCAGCGACTATGTGCCTGACCTGCAGAGCAATCCGGAGATGTTTGCCTTCCTTGAGCGGTATGCGTCGATGGGCTTCGGCTCGGTGCTTCTGTTCCTCAGCGTGGGCATCATATTGACAGCCATCATCCAGTCGTCGGCCGCCACGTTTGCCATAGTGCTTATCATGTGTACGAAAGGGTGGATCTCCTTCGACCTGGCCTGCGCCATGGTGCTCGGTAGCAACATCGGTACAACAATCACTCCGCTCTTGGCATCGCTGAGCGGAAATGTGGCAGCCAAGCGTACCGCCATGGGCCACTTGCTCTTCAATGTCTTTGGTCTTATCTGGACGCTCGCCATCTTCTTCCCGTTTGTAACCCTCAATGTCGACATCACAGAGTGGCTCGGCCAGGGGAATCCTGAGAGCCTCTACACATTTGTCAACGAGCTTGAAGCCACCCAGCCTGATATCTACAACAATCTCTTCAACGGCAGTCTCCCCAATCATCACCCGGTAGTGGCGCAGATAGGCGCGATGCAGTTTAGTGTGTCGTTTGGTCTCTCTGTGTTCCACACGGTCTTCAATCTTGTGAATGTGGTGATAATGATATGGTTTACAGGGTTGTATGTTAAGATTGTGGAGAAACTTATCCCCTCGAAACACAAAGAGGACGAGGAATTCCAGCTCAAATTCATCTCCCGCGGTCTGCTCAGCGCATCCGAACTCAATATCGCCCAGGCTGAAAAGGAGATTGTGGTCTACTCCCAGCGGGTGCAGCGCATGATAGCTATGGCGCAGAATATTGTCCACAACTCTACCGGCAATGAGTTCACCAAGCAATTCTCGCGGATAGAGAAATATGAAGAGATTTCAGACCGCATGGAGCTTGAGATAGCCAACTACCTCAACCGCTGCTCCGAGGGCCGTCTCTCCAACGAAGGTAAACATCATATCGCCGCTATGCTCCGCATAGTAAGCGAGATCGAGAGCATAGCCGACTGTTGCTACGGCGTGGCAAAGATACTCATCCGCAAGCAGGAGGGCCATGTGACTTTCAATGAAGAGATCTATCGCAACATCGACTCAATGTTTATCGCCGTGGAGGCCGCAATGAACAATATGATATTGCTCCTGAGCCATGTGGAGGGGACTACACGCAACGATATCATAGCCTCCTACAACTATGAGCGCGAGATCAACAACCTGCGCAACCAGCTGAGAGTATCCAATGTGGAGAATATCAATGAGCACCGCTATGAGTATCAGGCCGGTATCTACTTCATGGATATCATAGGCTCGCTCGAAAAGATTGGTGACTATATTATAAATGTGGTAGATGAGGTGAAGGATCGCTTCCCCAGGCAGGATAATTAATCGGCTCGAACATCTGACTCTCTATGTCGTCACTGAAAAACTATCTGGTAGAATATTTCACACTTACTGACGACCTCCTGCCCCAGGAGGAGGCCGAGAGCGCCATACGCGATGGAGTGTCATTCAAGGGCACTAATATGCTCATTCTCATCCTCGCGATATTCATAGCATCGCTCGGTCTCAACACCAACTCCACGGCAGTGATCATCGGCGCGATGCTCATTTCACCGCTGATGGGTCCTATAATAGGCATAGGGCTCGGGGTTGGAGTACAGGATTTCGAGCTGCTGAAGCGCTCGATGCGCAATCTTGTGATGGCCGCCCTCTTCAGTGTGCTCACTTCCACAATCTATTTTATCATCTCGCCGGTGAGCGAGGGCCATAGCGAACTCCTGGCGCGCACGTCGCCTACAATCTACGATGTGCTGATAGGATTTTTCGGCGGAGGCGCCGGCATAGTGGCCATCGGTTCGAAATCGAAGGGCAATGTGATACCGGGTGTAGCCATTGCCACGGCGCTGATGCCCCCGCTCTGCACCGCCGGCTATGGTCTGGCCACACTGCAGATGCCTTATTTCCTCGGAGCGTTCTATCTGTTCCTGATAAATTCGATATTCATAGGGCTCGCCACATTCATAGGGGTTAAGCTCATGGGCTATACACCGGTGGTGTCGAGCAATCCCGAGCGCTCGCGCAAGGTGCGCCGGGTGGTCTATGCGGTGGCAATCCTTACACTTCTGCCTTCGCTCTATCTCACCTGGAACATGCTCCGGCAATCGCGCTTTTCAGCGGCCGCCGACCGCTTTGTGACACAGCAGTTTGACTTCCCCTCGACACAGGTGCTCAGCAAGAATGCCACTATCGACAGGGGAGAGCGCAACATCACCGTGACGCTCATAGGCAAAATCCTCCCCGCCGACTCCCTGCAGTTGGCCATGACATCGCAACTCAAGAACTATGGTCTCGAGGGAGCACACCTCCACATCATCCAGGGAGACACCCCCGACCTCTCTGAACTGCGTAGCGGCATGCCCTCGATGAGCGACATCTATGAACTCGCCCGCACCTCCATATCCTCGCAGCAGGTGGTGATCGACTCCCTCAAGAGCGTCATAGCCTTTTCGCGGATCAACGACACTGTGGCAGGGCGCATAGCTCCGGAGGTCCGTGTCATCTTCCCGCAGGTCGACGAGATAGCCGTCAGCAGGGCGATTTTCGGAAACGTGTCGGATGGCGACCTTGACACCGTCAACACCGTGCTGGTGAAATATTCCTCGCCGCTGCCACCTTCGCGGCAGACTGAATTCAAGAAATATCTCGAAGCTCGGCTCGGATATCGCGAGCTCTCGATCATAGATGTAGGCAATCAGATAAAATTCAAGTCAAAATCCCCTCAACCGTCAGCCGCAAGATGAACAACCAGGCCTTTCTTTCATACGGCGAATCCTCGTCTGCTTCATTCGTGTTCCCCGAAAACCTCAAAGGGAAAAAAGTGGTGCTCGTCAATCATTCTGACACCCTCGGGGGGGCGGCGGTGGTGACATTCCGCCTCTTGCAGTCGCTGCGTCGCGAGGGGGTCGACGCGCGTCTCCTGGTCTTTACGAAGACCTCTTCAGAGGAAAATGTGGGGAAAGTGTCGCAGCGTTTCCGTCGCGGGATAGCCTTCACCCTTGAGCGCCTCCTCCTGCTCCCGCGTTTGGGATTCAATATTCGCCACCTCTACAAGGTGTCGACCGGCGACTTCGCCATCAATATCCATAAACATCCATGGATCAAGGAGGCCGATATAGTGTGTCTCAACTGGATCAACCAGGGGTTGATGAATCTCGATGGTATCGTGAAGCTCCACCGTGAGGGAAAAAAGATCGTGTGGACCCTCCACGACATGTGGGCAATGACCGGAATCTGTCATCATGCCTACGAATGCGACCACTATTGCGAGGAGTGTGGCTACTGCCAGTTCCTCCCCGGAGGCGGAAGCCCCAACGACCTCTCCCACAAAGTGTGGAAAAAGAAAAACCATGCCTATGCCGAGGTGCCCATCAACTTTGTCACCGTCAGCCATTGGCTGGAAGAGTGTGCCCACAAATCCTCACTCCTGCGTGGCCGGAAGGTTACCACAATCCATAACCCCTTCCCCTCCGACCAATTTTACTTCGAGCCGGGGCGCGAAATCCAGAGCTTTGTCTCTGAGGATAAGCCAAATATAATCCTCTTCGGGGCAGCACGCCTCGACGACCCAATCAAGGGGTTGGAATATACGATAGAGGCCCTCAATTATATCTTCGACACCCACCCCGAGGTAGCCAGGGATACTGCCGTCTACTTTTTCGGTGCAATTAAGAATCCGCAGATACTCGACACTCTGCGCCTCTCTCACCGAAATCTCGGCATGATTTCCGACTTCAAGATCATTCGCTACCTCTGCTCTATAGCCAAAGTGGTGATCTCCACCTCGCTCTACGAGACTCTCCCCGGCACTCTCATCGAGGGGCAGGCCGGCGGTGCTATCCCCGTTAGCTTCGGGCGCGGCGGTCAGAACGATATCATAGAGCATATGAAAAACGGGTATATAGCCCGCTACAAGGACTCTCGCGATGTTGCCGAGGGAATCCTTTGGGCTCTGGGCTCCGGCATCTCGCGCGAGGAACTCCACAACTCCGTGGTGGAGCGCTTCGCCGCTCCCACGATAGCGCGGAAATATATCGAACTCTTCTCCGAGATTATCGACGAGTCAAAGTAGCTTACATTTTTTATGGCAAAGAAACTCCTGATTGTAGGAGCCGGTGGTTTTATCGGCGGATTCATAGCCCGCGAGGCACTCTCAAGAGGTTACGAGACCTGGTGTGGGGTACGCGAGTCCACTTCGCGTCGCTTTCTCACTGACCCGGCTCTTCACTTCACAATTTTCGACTACGACGATCCCTCGCAGATCCGCTCCCAACTCAAGGAAAACCACTGGGACTACATAGTCTACAATCTTGGAGCTACCAAGTGTGTGAATTTCAGTGATTTCAATCATATTAACTACACATATCTGCGCGATTTCTGCGAGGCTCTCATCGAAACCGGGAGTGTGCCTGAGCGGATGGTCTACATCTCTTCGCTATCGGCTCTCGGGCCCGGCGATGAAAAGGGCTATACTCCTCTTAACGATTCGATGATCCCGCAGCCCAACACCCGCTATGGGCTCTCTAAAATCAAGGCGGAGACCTTCCTGCAATCGCTTCCGGCATCATTCCCGTGGATAATTCTGCGCCCTACAGGGGTCTATGGCCCTCATGAGCAGGACTATCTGATGATGATCAAGAGCATTGACTCCCACGTGGACTTCGGTGTAGGCTTCCGTCGTCAGATGCTGACCTTCATATATGTGGAGGATCTGGCGCGAGCCATCTTCGAGGCTCTCGAGAAGGCTCCGACACGGCATAAATATATTATCTCGGAGCCCCAGGCCTATTCGCAGAAGGAGTTCCGCCGCATTGTGGCGCGTGCGCTCGGCAGACGGTTTGTCCTCCCCGTCAGAGTGCCACTCCCGCTGCTGAAAATTGCCTGCAAAGTGTCAGAGAAGTATGGAGCAGCCAAGATGCAGGCCGTGACTCTCAATTCCGATAAATACAATATCCTTGCGCAGCGCAACTGGAAGTGCGACACCTCCGCTGCCAGGAGCGATTTTGGCTTTGAGGCTCAGGTAGATCTCGAGGAGGGTATCCGGCGCACTGTCAAGGCTTATCGTGAAGAACTTGAAAATCAAAAGCGTAGCAAAGCAGAATCAAAAGGAAAGTGACCGTCGGACGGTGCATCCCGAATCCTTCTCAAATGCTTTCTGAATTTTTCTCAAATCCTTCCCGAAAACGCTCCAAAATCTCCCTCCAAAATAAAAACCGATAGTATTCAGCACAAATCTCAGCGTAATCCAAGCATGAATCCCGGCCGTCCACCCCTATGGGTAACAATTTTGATAATAATTTTCCTACTCCCGGTCACCGCATTTCCGGTGATGCTCAACCATGCGGCTCCGGGGAGCGAAACCCTGACATTCGTTTGGATCTATCCGTTTTACATGCTCCTGTCGGCATGGCTTGCCTATAACGCCTATGCGTCGCGATCCTATATCACGGTGGTGCTTCTTGCCCTGATGGCCCTCTCCACGGCGGCGTTATGGATTCTGCTGCTCAACCCTGAAACCTTAGAGATGGTTTGATAGCCAACACGTTACTACTATTCACACACTGATTATGAAACTACTGATTATCAATGGTCCCAACCTCAACCTGCTCGGCACCCGCGAGCCGGATATATATGGCGACCGCACTTTCCAGTCATATCTTAGTGAACTCCGCGAGATGCTCGATGGCGACGAGGTTGAGTATCTGCAGTCAAACCATGAGGGAGACATTATAGATTTCATCCACAGCACGGATGCTGATGGCATCATCCTCAATGCAGGCGCCTACACCCACACGTCGCTTGCAATTGCCGACGCAATAGCGGCTGTGAAGACCCCTGTGATTGAAGTGCATATCTCCAACACCGCTTCGCGCGAGGCGGTGCGCCACAATTCCTTCATAGCTCCGGTGTGCAAAGGGACGATCACCGGTTTTGGACTTAACTCTTATTTTCTTGCTGCTCAGGCATTTATAATGGGCCATGTCAACTGAACTTGACGACTACATACTGAGCCACATCTCCGAAGAACCCCCTCATCTCCACCGCCTCTATCGCCGGACGCATCTGCGCCATCTCTACCCACGCATGTGCTCAGGCCACTTGCAGGGGAGACTCCTCGCCATGCTCTCGGCAATGATCCGTCCAAGGAGGATACTCGAACTGGGCACCTACACAGGCTATTCGGCCCTATGCTTGGCCGAGGGGTTGGCACCCGGAGGTGAGTTGCACACCATAGAGGTTGATGATGAGATGGCTGATGAATTGGAGGAACTTTTTGCCTCGGCTCCCGGCGGAGAGAATGTGAGGCTTCATATCGGCGATGCAGAAGAGGTGATAGATGAGCTTGATGGTGAGTGGGATCTCGTCTACATAGATGCCAACAAGCGCCGCTATGTGGAGTATCTTGAGAAGGTGCTACCCCATTTGCGTCAGGGTGGTTTTATCATAGCCGACAATACTCTTTGGGATGGAAAAGTGGCAGATGTGGCCACCAACAGCGATGCTCAGACGGTGGCGCTCGACCGCTTCAACACACTTGTGGCCGCTGATACGGCTTTGGAGAGCGTGATAATCCCCCTGCGCGATGGCTTGACGCTGATACGCAAACGCCCCTTGTGAGCTTCAGCATGACTGCCGAAGTTTATTTATTGGCGGTTGTTGATTGCTGGTAAGCAGGGTGTTATTTCTTGGAAAGAATCTTTTTTGCAGCCTCCACATCCTCGGCAAGCTGGTGACCAAGTTTCTGAGTGGAGCTAAATTTTTTCTCCGGCCTCAGATAGCTTACAAATTCCACGACTATCTCTTCTTCATACAGATAACCGGTGAAGTCAAAAATGTGAGCCTCGATTGAAAGCCGCCCCTCAGCGTCAGAGCCGGAAACTGTAGGGCGGAAGCCGATATTTACCATCCCCTTGCGGCGAACTCCGTCAGGGGTGGTGATAAATGCTGCGTAGGCTCCTGGACGAGGGATAAGGATGTCATTATCAGTGATTTTCAGATTAGCGGTGGGGAAACCGAGTTGACGTCCCAGATGTTCGCCACCCTCCACTGCCCCGCGCAGCATATAGTGGTGCCCGAGGGCTTCGGCTGCTTTCTCAGGCTCCCCGTTGAGGAGATAATGACGTATGGCCGAAGAACTTATCGGTGCTCCGGGGCCGCGATATTCAGGCGCACTGATCACCTCAACTCCCACTTCACTCCCTATGCGACGGTAGTCCTCAAAAGCCCCGGGCCGGTCGTGGCCGAAGCGATTGTTGAACCCCAGCACCAGGGCATCGATGCCGTAAGAGCGATGGAGCATTGAGAGAAACTCCTTTGCACTCTTGGAACGCAGACGGTCGTTGAAGGCAAGCATTATCACATCCTCAGCTCCGGCCTCCCCCAGGAGCTTCACACGCTCCTCGAGCGAGGTCAGCAATCCCGGCTGCTCCAGAGGACGCACCACCGAGAGGGGGTGACGCGAAAATGTTATCACCGAAGGTGCAAGACGTCGCGCTGAGGCTTCGACTCGCAGATAATCAATAAGAAATTTATGTCCGGCGTGGACACCATCGTACATGCCGACAGCTGCTATGCGCCGACGCGATGTATCGCTCTTTGTGATCAGTTTCATATCTCGGTGATAAATAATATTGCATTCTATGATATATACAACGTCTGCCCTATGGTTTTGGTTAGGGTGTGGGCTGAAATTTTGAGTTGTAGGTGGGGGAGAGGTCAGGCCTCCGCACCGTTTTCAACCTCCCTGAGCAGGTCGGCAAACTCGTCGCCCGGCTTCACAAGCACTGCGTGGTAGCCGTAGGAGCGCGCTGCGTCGACATTGCTTTGCGAGTCATCGAAAAAGAGGGTCTCCTCCGGTTTCATGTTGCCAAACCGCGAAGCATAGTCGAAAATCTCCTTCCCCGGCTTGCAGCATTTAGCCTCATAGGAGGTGAAGATTCCGTCGAAATAGTCTGCCATTTCGAGCCCTTCGCTGCGGAAACACTCTGCGATTCGGCTATTCATCATGATAGGGTTTGTGTTGGAGAGCAGGAGCACACGGTAATCTTTACGCAACTCGCGAAGAGCTTTCAGGCGCTCCACGGGGATTCCGATCAGAAACTCGATGAAGGCATCGTCGATCTCCTTGTCGCTCCTCTCGGGAGTGCCGAAAAGAGGACGGACGCGACGGTGAAATTCATCAGCATCGATCTCACCAGCCTCCAAGGCCAGAAAATCGCCCTTCTGCCCATAGAGACCGAGAAAATCATCGGGATCCTTCATTCCCAGCTTTTTAAAAGCCCGTGCACACCTGTCGCGGTCAATATCCATGATCACACCGCCGAGGTCAAACAATAGATTCTTAATCATAGCTAATATTTTGCTTGCAATCTCTCTTATAAGCAGCTGCAAGTGAGGTTTATACCATGGCGCCGTAGTGGTTAGGGGAGAGGGTGGTTCTGCTCGGCCGGTCCCTACAGCAACGCAAATTTAATCAATAATTGTCAAATTCCCATCTCAGACCTTTGAAAACACACAGGATGATATCACAAGATGAAATCATAATGTCGAAGTTAGTGGGGCAGCGGGGTGTCGAGACAATATAGCCACTATGTTTAGAGCCTGTCCCATAATATATGTTAACGCTGAGGTCGCATATCTCGGAGGGA
>CAZUEY010000061.1:0-12894 GCA_964619395.1 uncultured Staphylococcus sp.
GCTCAATGGCTGACCGCCTCAGCGTTAACATATATTATGGGACAGGCTCTAAAATTGGCAAAGGGGATAATTCTGAATTAGAAGGCCGGTCTGGAGCTGAACCGATGTCAGATGCGCTCGAGCACCGTGGCTACGAGGTCGCGGACGGCTGTCTTGTAGTTGGGGTTGGCGTCGTTGTTCATGCGGTTTGCAATGATTGCGCAGACTGTCATTGCGCGATGACCCATCAGGCGTCCGAGCCCCTGGAGGGGAGCCGATTCCATCTCGTAGTTGGTGACTTTACGACCGTTGAAACGGAACTCTTCGATGTGGCGGTTGAGGTGGGGATTGGCGAGCGGGAGACGTAGCTCTCTTCCCTGCGGTCCGTAGAATCCTACGGCCGAGATGGTGTTGCCACGCACCATGTCATCGCGACCTATCTGCTCCACTAGCTCCTCATCAGCGTTAACAACGTAGGGTTTAGCCCAAAGGGGATTCCAACCCACGGCGTCGCAGAAGGCGTGTTCAAATTCAAGATCAGCCACTTCGTTGCGGCCGGCATAGTAGTTGAGCACACCGTCAAAACCTATTGCCTTCTCGGCTATCACGGGAGTGCCGAGTTTGAGTTCGGGCTGTAGCGCTCCTGAGGTGCCGATTCTCACAAGTGTGAGGCGGCGTTTATGATCTTTGACTTCGCGGGTTTTGAAATCTACGTTTGCAAGTGCATCAAGTTCGTTGATGACAATGTCGATATTGTCCGGGCCGATACCATGGGAGAGACACATGATAGGTTTCCCCTTGTAGGTGCCTCCGATGGTATGGAACTCTCTCGACGAGACTTCAAAATCCCGGGTGTCGAAGAAAGAGGCTACCATGTTGACTCGAGCCGGGTCGCCCACGAGTATCACTCGGTCAGTGAGTTGCTCTGGTAGGAGGTGGAGGTGGAAAACTGATCCGTCAGGGTTGATGATTAGTTCGGAGGGTGCTATGACTTTCTTTTCCATAATGAGAGTGTTTTTGGGGAAGATTTATGAAGAGGTGCGGAGGGTGTATGTAAGGCGGTGCCCTATGGAATTAAAACGAGTGATGCCTCGCGAGTGTTTTATAAAAAACTATGTTTTACGACATAAAGAGTTATAAAAATAGTGATTTACATCCCCCTTGTCACATTTTCGCCCTATACAGTCCGCCGGGGAGTTGCCTCACGAGCGAGCGAAATTCGAGGTCGACGAGCATCGACATCAGACGGGGCGTAGGGATGGGGATCGATGCGGTGATTTCGGCAAAGGTCATATCTCCTTTGGCTGTGAGCAGGTTAATTATTTCCTGTTCCTCAGGCGTGAGGGATTCCATTACGAGAGGAAGCGAGGGCTGGGTTTCAATTCTCGGCCACCCCATGCGGTCAATGAAATCTGAGGCGGAGGTTATCAATCCCGCCAGTTGGTCGGCAATCAAGTTGTTGCACCCGATTGAGTATTTGTCAGAGATCCGGCCCGGGAGCGCAAAGACATCGCGCGAATAGCCCGAGGCGATGCGGGCTGTGACGAGTGCGCCACCCTTCTCGGCCGATTCAACGACTATCAGTGCATCGCATAGCCCTGCCACAATGCGGTTTCTGGCAAGAAAATTCCCTTTGTGGATTGAAGTGGAGGAGGGATAGTCGGTGAGGAGGATACCTCCGGAGCGAGCTATTTCGGCAGCAGTGGCTCGATGAGCGCCGGGGTAGATCATGTTGAGACCGTGAGCAAGCACTGCAGCGGTAGGGAGTCCTGCTTTGAGTGCTGCACGATGGGCCGCAATATCTATTCCGTAGGCAAGTCCGCTCACAATCACCGGTTTGTCAGGCAACTGGACAGCGAGATCGGACACGAATTTGTCAATGAAGTCGATACCATAGGAAGTGGCATGACGTGTCCCGACGATTGAAATGACTTTTGAGGCTGAAAGATCGCAATCTCCAAGGCCATAGAGCATTAGCGGCGCATCCTCGCATTGCAGCAGCCTTGTGGGATAGTCGGCGTCGCGGAAATAGTAGGGCCGGATGGAGTTGTCAAGCACAAATCTCGCCTCCTTGCGTGCGGCTGCAAGAGCTTCAGAACGGGAGGATTCACTGAAAAGTTTGTTGCGAAACCCCATCATGGCTGACAATGCCGAGTCAGAGAGGCTGAAAAAGTTTTGCTCCGTATCGCAGCGGTCGAGGATGGCCTGCGCCAGAGTGGGGCGCAATGTCTTGAAATGGGAGAAGGCGATGCGGTAGAGCAGTTCGTCGTCGGCACTCATACTGTGAGGTGAAATAATTGTGATGTAATGATTGGAGTGTGATGTTTATTCACTGAGGTATTCGCCGAAGACCTCTGCGAGCCTGTCGCCGCGTGAGAGATGTCCATCTTCAAGACATACAACGGTCACCTTGGCTTTGACCACAGGCTCGCCCGTAGAAGCATTGAATATATCCTGAATGAAAAGAAACCGTGCCCCATGTCGCTCCATGGTCAGCGCTGACCTCATTGTGTCGTCGGCTCGCAGGGGTGAAAGATATTCGATCTCTACTTTGCGCACCACCGGATCCATCCCGCGGCGATGCATTTCCCCAAAGGATATCCCATGGGTCTGGCAGAAGTCATGACGGGTGAGCTCGAGATAGTGAAGATAGTTGGCATTGTTGACTATGCCTTGCGAGTCGAGTTCATAGTCGCGCACTTTAATGAGAAGTGAGTGGGTTTTAGGCATTATAGAGATATCGTTTGATTGAACGTTTTGGTGTCTTTTCAAATTCGTTTGCGATCAGTTGTATCCTGTCTATCCGCTCGTAGGGTGCCACGAGGCGATTGAGATCCGTCCTCACGGTCTCCATCAGTTCCGGAAGTTCTGCGGTGGAAATCTTATCGCGGTCCATGGCCTCATAGTCAGGGTAGACGAGGGCTACAAGGCTCTTACCACGCTCTACCACAAGGCTTTCAGCAACGTAGGGCATGTTGTTGAGCTTAGCCTCAATCTCCTCAGGATAGATGTTTTGGCCTGAGGCGCCAAGGATCATGGTCTTGTAGCGGCCTCGGATGAAGATGGTGCCACGGTCGGCGATTGTGCCCATGTCGCCTGTGTGAAGCCATCCCTCGGCATCGAGCACAGCCTCGGTAGCCTCAGGGTTTTTGTAGTAGCCTTTCATCACATTCTCACCCCTGACACAGATTTCTCCCGGGATTTTCTCCGGGTCGGCAGAGTCGGCGATACGACTTTCCATAATAGGAAGCGTCCGCCCCGATGAGCCGGGGATAAAGTGGCGCCACGGAGTGTAGCTGATCAGAGGCCCACATTCCGTCATGCCATAGCCTACCGTGAATGGGAACTTTATCCGGTGGAGGAACTGCTCTACGTCATGGTTGAGGGGTGCTCCTCCCACTATCACTTCCTCGAATTCACCTCCAAGCGCCTCTATCAAGCTTGAGCGTATCTTTCGGAAAATCAAAGTCTTTAGGCCTGGTATCTTGAGAGCGCGACGCACCGACGGCTTTTCGAGGATTGGACGCAACTTATTGCGATAAATCTTTTCAAGTATCAGCGGGACGCAGATTATGAGATTAGGCTTGACTTCCGCGAAGGCTTTCAGCAGCAATTTGGGGGTGGGAAGTTTGCCAAGCAGTGTGATGTGAGTGCCTACGGCGAGCGGAGTAAGCATATCGAATGCGCATCCGTAGGCATGGGCTAAGGGGAGGAAGGAAAGTGCGCGCGACCCCCTGAAGTGGAGGCGCGATTCGATGCCGAAGCGGACATTGCCTCCGAGGTTGCCAAGGGTGAGCATGACTCCTTTGGAGAAGCCTGTGGTGCCGGAGGTGTAGTTGATCTCAGCCAGCTTGCTCTCAGGGATATCAGGATAGTCAATATCGGCTGAGGTGAAGCCGTGGGGATATTTTCGCCTGATTTCACGGGGTAGTTTTTCCAGAAATTTCTCCACCAGATGGTTGTTGGAGGGGTGTTCGGCCAACACCTTGCGCTGTTCAAGCGAGAACACTGCCTTTACAAGCGGTGTCTTTTCAAACTCCATATTGTCGAAGATACTCTCATTGATGAAGAGCATCACACTCTCAGAGTGGTTGATGATATGCTGTGCATCCTGCACATTGAAGTCATGGAGCACCGGGACAATCACCGCCCCATAGGTAAGGGTCGCCATGTAGACCACCACCCAAGAGATCGAGTTCTTACCCATGAGCGCAACTTTATCGCCCGGCTTTACTCCTGTTTTGCGGAAAAGCAGATGGATTGCGGCTATGCGGCGTGCCAGGTCGGCATAGGTCATAGTCGAGCCGATGCCAAATTCGCTAAGCGCGGGAAGATCCCAATTTTTGCGGAAGCTATGGGCGTAAATTTTTATCAGATTCTCGTGTTCCATAATTTATCATGTGATGTATATATGGATATAACACAGATTTAAATCGTATTGTTTTGTGCGGGAATGCTATAGAAAAAGACATAAACACACGTCATTGATTGTCATAATCCAATAATGCGTGTGTTTATGTCTTTATGAGTTGAAAAATGTCGGCTTAGCGCGCGATTTACATCTTGTTGACGTAGTCGCGGAGTGCCTGATTTTCAGGATCAACCTCGAGGAGCTTGAGGAAGTATTCACGAGCTTTATCCTTGTCGCCGGCTTTCAGGTAGAAGTTGGCGATATTGTTGTAGGCTGAGATGTAGGCCTTCTGGTTGTTAGTCTTGTTGGCGGGATCCTCATCATAGGCGGCAATCATATTCTGATATACCTCTACGAGTTCAGGAGTGGTCTCCTGCCCGTCGCGGATCATCATGAGGGTTGCTTTGTTGCGGTAGAGAGGACCCTTGTTGGCAGCATGCTCAATTGCCATATCAACATATTTGATACCATTCTGGGCTGCCTCTACGCGCTCTGCAGACCCTTCGGGGAGTGAGATGCCGAGATTTTTGTAGCGGTTCGAGAGCACAAAGTAGTCGTTGAGCGATGCATCACCTAAGTCTACATATTTCTGCATATATTCTGCAGCTTTGGCGTAGTCCTCGAGGTCAGTATACATCGAGGAGATATTTGAAAGCATTTCCTTGTTCTTCTCGGGGTTGAGATCGTAAGCCTTGGTGTAGGCTTCGATAGCTTCCTGCGGACGGCTGAGCTCACCGAGGATGTCGCCATAGGTGGTGTAGTCGTTGGCAGTGAATGTGATTCCCTTGTGTGCGAAGAGTTTCCGAGCTGCTTCCTCAGCACCTGCATAGTCTTTGAGAGCTGCTTTGTTGAGCATCACCATGCGCTGCATATAGGCATTTTCAGGGTCTTTTGCAAGCACCTTGTTAGCCTGCTCAAGCGACTCCTCATATTTCTTGCCAAAGTAGAGGAGGCCTGAATAGCGCTGCTCATCGCTCTGGAAGTGGTTGGGGTTTTTGATATATTTGCCATACTGTTCAGCTGCGCGGGTGAACTGGTTGTTGTCGTAATATTTTTCAGCGAGCTCGCTCTGTGCGAGGGCTGAGGTGGGGAGCTTCTCGTTGAGTTCGATAAGTTTACCGATAGCGAAGTCAGGGTTCACGCGGTTGTAAAGGTTGGAATATTTTACGTAAGCCTCCGGATTGACGTGTCCTGTCATCTCCTCATCGTAGGTCATGGCCTGCTCGTAGTAGCCCGCAGCCTTACCGACATCGGTTGATTTTGCCATATCGCCCTGGAGCACATACACACTGGCTTCCTTGTTTTTAGATGCTTTGAGAGCATCCTCTACATATTTGCCAATCTCCTTGGCGTAGGTGGTGGGGTTTACATTGAAATAGGCACGGGCCACAGCTGCCATCATGCGCGCATCTTTCTTGTTGAGCGCAAGGGCCTGCTTGAAGAGACGTTCTGCCTCACCTTTATTCCCGCTCTTTAGCGCGATCTCGCCAAGACCCACATAGTTGTAGCCATAGTCAGGGTTGGCAGCTACACCTTTGTTATAATTATCGGCAGCAGCAGCGGTATTGTTGTCGCGCATTGCGAGGTTGCCAAGATAGAAGTAACTCACTGCTTTGTCGGTAGAGGGATCGTTGAGAGTCTTCTCAAGAATAGTTTTTGCTTTGTCAAAGCGATCAGCGTTGTAGTAGTCTACACCGTCCTGATGACCCTGAGCGGAAGCAGCGATAGCACATCCGCCGATAAGTAGGGAGAAGATGGTACGAAATTTCATGTTGGTTTACTATGTTTTTGTGGTTGATTTTTTCGTTTTGTTATCTCCGTGCTGGTATTACGACGGAGATTTTACATACATTATATATTATATAGACTAACGGAAATTCTATAGGTTTATTTCCGCAAGAGTATTTTTTTGGCAGATTTTTTTACCTTTTTACTCCACCTGAGCCATGCGTGGACGCACAGTAGCCGGGAGTATACCGGTCATCTGTATCAGTTTCTGACCCTGGAAACCGGTCACGAAGCTGTAGAAGCGGTGCGAAATTCCTCCGGGGGCGGTGGTCACCATATACACCGAGCGATAGAGAGGATACTCTCCGCTGAATATATAGGCCTGATATGGTTTGTAAGCCTGTACCACATCGTTGCCTCGAATCTTCAGCACTTTTACTTCGGAGTTGAAATCAAGTTGGGTAGTGTCGCTTTTCTCTACAGCGGCCGCAAGTTCCTCTACCGTCTTCTCGCGTCCTTTCATGTCGCTCGATACCCAGCTGACCCCAATGATGCCCATTGCATTCTTGTTCTCGGCCACAGCCTTGAATACTTCTTCGTTTGTCTTTACGGCTGCCACATTGGGCCCGAAGTCGCGACCGTTGAGGATGGAGTCGCGCATATATTTCACTGTCGAGGAACCTTGATGATCGAATATCACCTGGATTTTGCCCAGCTTTGAGGGCTCTATCTGATCCCAGCGTGTGAACTCGCCCGAGAGTATTTCAGCGATTTCTTTGCGCGAGAGGATCTCTACGGTGTTGGCCGGATTGACGATGATCGCGAGGGCATCTACGGCTATTTTCTGCTGGTTGACCTTCTTTTTATGGCTGCGGAGATAGCTGAGCTCTTTCTCAGTGAGAGGGCGGGTGATCACAGCGCTCTTGACATCGCCCATTGCCATTATCGAATCTATGCAGGCCGATTCGGGGAGATAGTAGGCCAGCACATCCTCTTTCGGATAGATGTATTCGTAGACATTGATCTCCTGCTCCAGAATATTCTCAAACGATTCATCGCAGGCAATTTTTGCCATTTTCGCAGGCTGCATGTTAGCCGACTTTTTGTCGCTGCAACTGCCGAGTGACAGCCCCAAGCCGAGAAGCAGGGCGCCCAGTCCAAGAAGTTTGGTGATTTTGATTCCCATGGTGGATATATGTGGATGTATTCACATGGTGGATATATGTGGATGTATTCATTGGTCAAGGGTTTAGCGCGCACTTTGTGGGTGCACGCTTTATTACCCTGATTATTATCTCGTTATATTCGCCTCGCGACTTCTCGGGAATCGTTGTTGGTTCCGGTCAGAGCTGTAAGCGAAGGATCAATAGTGTCAATTTATCCCTTTGAACTGGCGATATGCGCGCCAGAGTCCATAGAGGGTGAAGATGCCGCCTCCTACCCATTTCATCCATGTCCAGGAGGGGAAGAGGATGTCAAAATATCCGCAGAAGAAGAGTACGCCTACTCCTACGTAGATGATAATCATTACGATACCGAAGATTGTACGCATTGTGGCGGGGGTTCCGGTGGGTTGATTTGAAGCACTCATAGTTGTATAGTTTAAACGTTAATTTTTTTGTTGTCGCCCGTGTGAATTGGTTGTTGATCGGGCTTTGTTAAATTAACAATTGGACGGCGCAAAAGTTCGCGCATCTACTCACTTTCCTCTTTCGCTTTTCTAAAGATGCTTTAGGGTAGCATGCTCGTAGTGGCCGGTTGGGCACACTCCTCGGCTGTAAAATTACTGAAAAAATCATAAAAATATCCCTAACACTACTAATATTTTATTCCTTTAACATTTCAAGATGCCTCTTTTTGTAACTTTGCAGTCATGAACCAGCCTCTTGCCGAGCGGATGCGTCCGCGCTCTTTGGACGAATATATAGGTCAGACCCACCTTGTGGGCCCCGGTGGTGTTGTCCGCCGTATGATCGAGTCTGCCAAGGTGTCATCTTTTATCCTCTGGGGGCCTCCTGGGGTGGGAAAAACCACTCTCGCTCGTATTATCGCCAACACCGTGAAGGTGCCTTTCTATACCCTCTCGGCGGTCAGTTCGGGCGTTAAGGAGGTGCGCGAGGTTATCGACCGCTGCAAGGCCGATGCCCGCAGCATGTTCACAGGCGGCCGTCCCATTCTTTTCATAGATGAAATCCACCGCTTCAGCAAATCGCAGCAGGATAGTCTGCTGGGTGCCGTAGAGAGTGGTATAGTGACCCTCATAGGTGCCACGACAGAAAATCCCTCCTTTGAGGTTATTCGCCCGCTCCTCTCTCGTGCACAAGTATACACCCTGAAGCCTCTTGAGGCCGCCGAACTCCAGCAACTGCTCGACCATGCCGTAGAGTCTGACGCTCTGCTTAAGGAGCGGGGGGTGAAAGTTGAGGAGACCACCGCTCTTTTCCGCTTTGCCGGGGGAGATGCCCGCAAACTCCTGAATATTCTCGACCTGTTAGAGCAGTCCGCTCCCGCCGGCGAGCCTGTGGTCATCAACGATCGCATCGTCACCGAGAGCCTCCAGCAGAACCCCGCCGCCTACGACAAAGGTGGCGAGATGCACTACGATATCATCTCGGCTTTCATAAAAAGTGTAAGGGGCTCTGACCCTGACGCTGCTATTTATTGGCTGGCCCGTATGATAGCCGGAGGAGAGGAGCCGGAGTTCATTGCCCGACGGCTCCTGATTCTCGCCGCCGAGGATATCGGCTTGGCCAATCCCAACGCTCTGCTCCTTGCCAACGCTACCTTCGATGCTATCCATAAGATAGGGTGGCCTGAGGGGAGGATTCCCCTCGCCGAGTGTACAATCTACCTTGCAACATCCCCCAAAAGCAACTCTGCCTACATGGCTATAAACGAGGCTCTGAGGTTTGTTGAGCAGACCGGCAACCAACCGGTGCCTCTTCATCTGCGCAACGCTCCCACCAAACTCATGAAGGATATGGGCTATGGGCGCGACTATAAATATGCCCACGACTATCCCGGCCATTTCGTGGCTCAACAGTTCATGCCTGACTCCATCGGCCATAAACCTTTCTGGACACCTGCCGACAATCCGGCAGAAATCAAGAGTGCCGAGTTGCAGACCCGCCGCTGGGGTGCCACCACATCTCCGGATTCTCCATCCCCCCGGCCCGAAAAGACGGAGTGAAAAGATTCACCGGGGTTCACACGGGGCTCGCCCACCTATTATTATAAATCGGTTATTATAGCACCGCCCTAATAATTTTACACGAATATTGAGCAAAATCCAACCAAAAGTTGTAAATTTGCGCCAAATCAAACATATTTATAAATTTATTTATGAAGAAGCATAACTTTTATGCCGGGCCTTCGATCCTGAGCGAATATACCATTAAGAATACCGCCGACGCCATCATCGACTTTGCCGGTACCGGTCTTTCCATTCTTGAAGTGTCCCATCGTGGCAAAGAATTTCAAGCTGTGATGGACGAGGCTCAGCAACTTGTCAAGGAGCTCCTTGATGTTCCCGAAGGTTATCATGTGCTTTATCTCGGTGGCGGCGCAAGCCTCCAGTTCTGCATGGCTCCATTTAACCTCCTCCGTAACAAAGCCGGTTATCTCGACACCGGAACTTGGGCCTCTAACGCTATCAAGGAGGCTCGCATTTTCGGCGATGTAGAGGTGCTCGCTTCTTCTAAAGATGCAAACTACACTTTCTACCCCAAGGACTATGTTGTCCCTGGCGACCTCGACTATTTCCATATCACCACAAACAATACTATCTATGGCACTGAGTTGCGCAAGGATCCTGATGTCAAGGTGCCTCTCGTGGCCGATATGTCGTCCGATATTTTCTCCCGCCCCATCGATGTAGCCAAATACGACCTCATCTATGCAGGTGCTCAGAAAAACCTCGGTCCCGCCGGCGCTACTCTCGTCATTGTCAAGGAGGACGCTTTAGGCAAAGTTGACCGTCCCATCCCCACAATGCTCGATTATCGCACCCATATCAAGAAGGGTTCGATGTTCAACACTCCCCCCGTTCTCCCCGTGTTCTCTGCCCTCCAGACTCTTCGTTACTATAAAGAGCTTGGCGGCGTGAAGGAGATGGAAAAACGCGACCTCGCAAAAGCTGCGCTCCTTTACGATGCCATCGACTCTTCCAAAATGTTTGTTGGCACTGTCACCGACTCTGACTCCCGCTCTATCATGAACGTAACCTTCGTCATGAAGCCTGAGTATAAGGACCTTGAAAAAGACTTCGTAGACTTCTGCACTGCCCGCGGCATTATAGGTATTAAGGGCCACCGCTCTGTTGGCGGTTTCCGCGCCTCTCTCTACAATGCGCTCCCCATCGAAAGCGTGCAGGCGCTCGTCAATGCTATGCACGATTTCGAGGCCGCACACTAATCTTTTCTTCCCCACAAATCAGACTATAAAAGATGAAAATACTAATAGCTACCGAAAAACCATTTGCACCTGTCGCTGTCGATGGTATGCGTAAGGTTATTGAAGAGGCCGGAGCGGAGCTTATCCTCCTTGAGAAATATACTGACCGTCAGCAGCTTCTCGACGCTGTTGCCTCAGCCGATGCTCTAATCATCCGTAGCGATAAGGTTGATGCCGAAGTGCTCGCCGCTGCCCCCAATCTCAAAATCGTTGTTCGCGCCGGCGCCGGTTATGATAATGTCGACCTTGAAGCCGCAACAGCTCAAGGTGTCTGCGTCCAGAATACCCCCGGACAGAACTCCAACGCTGTGGCTGAACTCGTCTTCGGCCTTGCCGTTATGATGTGCCGCAATATGTACAACGGCACCTCCGGTACTGAACTTAAGGATAAGACCCTCGGTATTCAGGCCTTTGGTCAGGTAGGGCGCAATGTGGCACGCATCGCTCGTGGCTTTGAGATGAACATCTCTGCCCTCGATCCCTTCTGTCCCGACACCGTAATGGAAGATGCTGGCGTGACACCTGTCCACAGCGTAGAAGACCTCTACCGCAACAACAAGGTAGTGTCAATCCACATCCCCGCTACCCCTGAAACCCGCAAATCTATTGGCTACGACCTTATCGCCTCCATGCCGAAGGGCGGCCTCCTTATCAATACCGCCCGCAAAGAAGTCATAGATGAAGAAGGCCTTATTCGTGCACTCGACGAGCGCCCCGATATTAAATACGCCGCCGATGTCGCCCCCGAAAAAGCCGAGGAAATCAAGCAGCGCTTCGGCGACCGTGTATTCTTCACACCCAAAAAGATGGGAGCGCAAACCTCCGAAGCCAACATCAACGCCGGCATCGCTGCCGCGCGCCAAGTCATCGCCTACCTCGTCAACGGCGAAGATCGCTTCCGGGTAAATAAATAACCCACATCAAAAATAATCACACCGGCTTAGCGGCCGCGGTCTGCGAACCCCCTCGGGCACCGCAACCGCGGCCTGCTTACGTAATAAGCCTCCACTTGCCGCCTGCTTCCTTAAAAGGCAGTCCTCGTCCGCCTGCTTCCTTAAAAGGCAGTTCTCGTCCGCCTGCTTCCTTAAAAAATCAGCTCCGCTTTTCCACAGGCCCCACGCTCCCGGGCTTCTTCCCTTCCCCGGCGCGGAGCCGGTTTGTCGAAGGTGAAGAAGAGGAGGGCGTTCCCTTCCCCAGCGCGGAGCCGGTTTGTCGAAGGTGAAAAGCTGAGGGCGTTGCCCTGCTTCCAATAGCCCGGCGGCAGTCGCCCCGCCTCCCGGGCTTGTTCCCTTCCCCAGTGCGGAGTCGGTTTGTCGAAGGTGAAGAAGCAGAGGGCGTTTCCCTGCTTCCAATAGCCCGGCGGCAGTCGCCCCGCCGCCCGGGCTTGTTCCCTTCCCCAAAGCGGAGCCGGTTTGTCGAAGGTGAAGAAACGGAGGGCGTTCCCCTTCCTCAAAGCGGAGCCGGTTTGTCAAAGGTGATGAAGTGGTGGGCGTCCCCCTGCTTCCATGATTTTGGCTTTAAAGAAAGCTTAGGAGGTTATCGCTCCTAAAAGCTCCTCGCAGCCACTCGGGCTTGTTCCCTTCCTCGTGGCGGAGCCGGTTTGTTGAAGGTGAAGAAGCGGAGGGCGTTTCCCTGCTTTAAACAGCCCGGGGGCAGTCGCCCTGCCTCCCGGGCTTGTTCCCTTCCCCAGTGCGGAGCCGGTTAGTCGAAGGTGAAGAAGCGGAGGGTGTTTCACTGCTTTCAATAGCCCGGCGGCAGTCGCCCCGCCTCCCGGGCTTGTTCCCTTCCCCGGCGTGGAGCCGGTTTGTCGAAGGTGAAGAAGCGGAGGGCGTTTCCCTGCTTTCATAGTTTTGGCGTTAAAGATGGCTTCGGAAGCCTGCTCTCCTTAAGGCCCCGCGCGCCCTGCCGCCCGGGCTTGTTCCCTTCCCCAAAGCGGAGCCGGTTTGTCGAAGGTGAAGAAGCGGAGGGCGTTTCCCTGCTTTCAACAGCCCGGCGGTAGTCGCCCTGCCGCCCGGGCTTGTTCCCTTCCCCAGCGCGGAGCCGGTTTGTCGAAGGTGAAGAAGCGGAGGGCGTTTCCCTGCTTCCAATAGCCCGGCGGCAGTCTCCCTGCCGCCCGGGCTTGCTCCCTTCCCCAGCGCGGAGCCGGTTTGTCGAAGGTGAAGATGGGGTGGGCGTTTACCTGCTTCCAATAGCCCGGCGGCAGTCGCCCTGCCTCCCGGGTTTGTTCCCTTCCCCAGTGCGGAGCCGGTTTGTCGAAGGTGAAGAAGAGGAGGGCGTTCCCCTGCTTCCAATAGCCCAGCGGCAGTCGCCCCGCCTCCCGGGCT
>CAZUEY010000062.1:0-12121 GCA_964619395.1 uncultured Staphylococcus sp.
GGAAGATCATCATGGGAGTGTGGTAGGGGTTGTCATCAGAGATCATCTGATACATATCGAAGAGGTTGCCGTAGCGGTCGCGCACCACATCCTCGCCAAGGCGGTCGATGGCATATTTGAAGTCGAGATACACGGCATTGCCGGTTCCTACGCCATAGCCGGCATCGCAGCGCTCTTTGGCAGCACGACTGGCGATGTCGCGGGGGCAGAGATTGCCGAAAGCGGGGTAGCGGCGCTCGAGGTAGAAGTCGCGATCCTCATCGGGGATGTCGGTGGGGCGCTTCTTGCCGGCGCGGATAGCCTCGGCGTCCTCTTTCTTTTTGGGTACCCAGATGCGTCCGTCGTTGCGGAGCGACTCGCTCATGAGGGTCAGTTTGGATTGATCCTCTCCATGGACGGGGATACAGGTGGGGTGGATCTGTGTGAAGGCGAGGTTGGCAAGGTAGGCACCCTTGCGGAAAGCCTGGATGGCAGCCGAACCGTTGCAACCCATAGCGTTGGTGGAGAGGAAGAAGGCGCGGCCATAGCCACCGGTAGCGAGCACTACGGCGTGGGCTGCATAGCGCTCTATCTCACCGGTGATGAGATTGCGTACGATGATACCGCGGGCGCGGCCATCGATGATGACGATGTCGAGCATCTCGCGGCGATTGAATGACTTCACGGTGCCCTTCTTGATCTGGCGGTTGAGTGAAGCGTAGGCGCCGAGCAGGAGCTGCTGGCCGGTCTGGCCCTTAGCGTAGAATGTGCGCGACACCTGTGCGCCGCCGAAGGAGCGGTTGGCAAGAAGGCCGCCATATTCGCGTGCGAAGGGTACGCCCTGAGCCACACACTGGTCGATGATATTGTTTGACACTTCAGCCAGACGGTAGACGTTGGCCTCGCGGGAGCGGAAGTCGCCACCCTTTATAGTGTCGTAGAACAGACGATAGACAGAGTCGCCATCGTTCTGATAGTCCTTTGCAGCATTGATACCACCCTGAGCAGCGATAGAGTGAGCGCGGCGGGGGGAATCCTGGATGCAGAAGTTGAGCACATTGAAGCCGAGTTCGCCAAGCGTGGAAGCTGCTGAAGCGCCGGCGAGGCCGGTACCTACCACGATGACATCGAGGTTGCGTTTGTTGGCGGGGTTCACGAGCTTCTGGTGAGCCTTATAATTGGTCCATTTTTGGGCGAGAGGCCCTTCAGGAATCTTTGAATCAATCTGATATTCAGGGAGAGCGGAGGATTCGATGTCGGCGTAATCCTTCATGATGGGGGTAGAGTCTATCATACCCTCGAGGTTCTTTATATCTGCCATATCTTGGATTGTTGTTTTTTACTTATTAATAAGGTGAGGCTACCCTGAGGGGTCAGAAAAGATCTACGGTAGTATCTTCAATCACTTCTTGGCTTATCACCACTTCTTCCTGATTTTCGGCCTCATACTGATTGTAGGCATCCTGGAATGAGGAAGAGTTGGCGCGCACGGTGAACACGATGGCCTGAGCGATGAAGAGAGCCACTACGATCGAGGTCCACCAGCAGCCGATAGTCTTCACGCGGTGCATCCAGATATCGCCGTTCCAGCCGCAGCTCTGGAGCATAGACCAGAAGCCGTGGTTCATGTGAAACCAGAGGGCGATGAAGCCGATGATGTAGACAATAGGAGTCCATACCTGGCTGAAAGCTATATGGATGAAGAGAGTGCCGGCGGCGGGGTTCACATCCATCCCGTCGACCGTGTAGTCGCAGTGGATAATCTCAGCTAACTGCATCTTAGCCCAGAACTGGATGAGGTGAACCACAAGAAATGCGAGGATCACGATGCCGAGCACAAGCATGTTTTGCGACGACCATTCAACCTGAGCAGGTTTTTTAACTACTTCATAGCGATCATTGCCGCGAGCTTTGCGATTTTGGATTGTGAGCCAAACGGCGTAGATGATGTGGATGATAAAAAGTGCAGCCAGTCCTACGGAGGCGATCAGGGCATACCAGTTGGCGCCGAGAAATTCGCAGATGAGATTGTAGGCCGAGGGCCAGAAGATGGCAACACCGTTCATCAGGCAGTGAAACGTTACAAATAGGATAAGGCAAGCACCGGTGATCGACATCACGAGCTTCCTTCCTATAGATGAGCAAGTTAACCACATAGTAACTGATTGAAAATTTTGAGTTATTTAATAGATTTTCTTAATATATCACAGCCAAAGCGGAGGAGAGGAAAGTGGGGTAGACGTTTCGTTTCGCTCCCCTGAGAAATAGAGTGCAAAGTTACGCCAAAACATCCATTTTAACAAGAATTAAAGAATAAATTCACCGCAAGGATATCTCCAAATGTATTCAAAATGTAGCTAAACGCAATATTTGAGCGGTGATCGGCACCCGGACATGGTGGCTGATTATGTCTGAGAGGATGTTATGGGGCCGGCTCTGAGCATGACGTAGTTTATGGAGGATGAAGAGGATTGGGAGTGTGGTGATTTTATGGATTTTTAACATGGTTGAATTGCCATTATGTTGTAAATTTGTTGGTGTATTACCAACTATTGGCTCTCCTTTACTTCCGATAAGAGAATGTGTCACACTCCCGAAAAGTTTTTCGAAGTTTCGGTCTTAGAGGAATTTAGAGTTTGCTGATATAATACAAATTTGATTATGGATGAAAATATTATAACTATTGACGCCGCGGGTGGCGAGACTGTGGTGGACAGACTGCGGTATCTGATGGAGCAGCGGAAGCTTTCACAGCGCGGACTCGCTCAGTTGCTACGGCTCGACCCTTCCAATCTTTCGAAGGTGCTCAATGGTAAACTTCCTTTTACCGAAGGGCTTATAAATCGTATCGTGGTAGACCTCGGAGTGTCGAGAGACTGGCTTCGCGACGGTCGAGGACTCCCTTACGACAAGCCGCAGTTGGCTCGCGAGATAATCCCTCAGCAGGCAGTAATGATGTCGGCCTCAAAGGGCACACCAATCTATGATATAGACGTGACTGCCGGGTGTCGGAGCCTCGCAGCGCTTTTCGGGGAGGTAAGACCGGTGGGGATGATTGACATTCCCGAACTCCCGGCTGATTCCAATTTAGTGAAGGTGAGGGGTGATAGCATGAGCCCGCGCATAGTCAACGGCGGGTACGTGGCTATCCGCCCTATACGCGACACCCGCAACATATTCTGGGGACAAATCTATGTTGTTGAACTTGAGGAGCTCAGGATGGTGAAATTCGTGAGGCGTCACCCCGACCCGGCTTATGTGGTGCTTCATAGCGACAATCCTGCTTACGACGATATGGATGTGGCGCGCTCAGACATCCGGTCGCTCTATCTCGTGGAGGCGATCCTCAATTATGAGGTATATTGAGGCCTCATCTCACTGCCACCGCAACTATACTCCCATCTGATAAGTGGCAGAAAGTGAGGTTATAGCATATTCCACGCGCTTCAGTTTTGCCATTA
This sequence comes from uncultured Staphylococcus sp., assembly GCA_964619395.1. Taxonomy (GTDB): domain Bacteria; phylum Bacteroidota; class Bacteroidia; order Bacteroidales; family Muribaculaceae; genus Duncaniella. Next base: position 3,441 of record CAZUEY010000062.1, read on the forward strand.
GTAATTTTTTCAGGCTCGTCTGAGCCGAGGCTGACTTTTATCTCTTTAAGACCGAGTCCTGCGGTTGAAGCGGCTTTATATACAGCCTCCTTAGCTGTCCAGTAGATACAGAGCATGGTTAGCTGGGAAGGTGTGGGAAGGAGATCAACGCAAGTTGCCTCTGCCGGAGCCAGAAACCTATCGCGGACGCGAAGCAACTGATCACGGGGTTCTTCGATATCAACGCCGATGGCGTTCACCCCGCTACCTACGGCCAATAGACAATGGTGGCGGCTATGGGAAATGGAGATTTTCAACTTTTCATCCCCTTCAATAAATGGTGCGCCCGATGGATGGTGGGCCACGATTGCGCTGCTGCCTAACACCGTTACTGTGAGCAAGCGGGTGGCCTCGGTCTCAGCCTCGCGGCGCGAGGGCAACTGAGGGAGCGGAGTGCCATAGACCGCGAATCGCGGGTTGGAAATCAGTAGCGCAGGCGTTTGATTCATAGATTCTTAAGCGATTCGAGCATGGCGACCATGTCGCTGCTCACCGCACGCACTATCGGCGCGATAGAGTCAGCAGAAGTGTCGGTGGGATAGTTGAGATAGAGGGCGCCTGAGAGGAGGCGGCTGCTTCCATCGTGGGCTATCACATAGATTGGAGTGGCTACAGAACTACGAGTCAGAGCCACTTCGCCAACCCATCCACCCTCAGATCTCACCGGCATGATCTCGGTCAGTGCTCCTCCGGAGTTAAGCTCCATGCGCTGACGGCGGTTGGCAATCGCTTTTCGGAGTCCTGTGGTATCGTTTAAAGCACTTAGACTCAAATAGAGGGTAGCGCCCGGAATCTTGGGATAAGTAACATCAAACCATATGTCGGAGTCGTCGGCATCAGTGGAGTCAGCGCCCCTCTCTTTTGTGGTGAGGGTTGCTGAACTGTTGAGCAGAAACTCCACATCTCCGAGTTTAGTCGGTTGATAATCCGGGGTGGGTAGCTCGATCCTCGGCCACGCTTCAGGTCTGGGCACCGGGGCATCGCCTCTCCCCCTGCCGCATGACCATAGGAGTGTCAGTGAAAAGGTAACAACTATTGCAACTGCGTGGTGAGGAAAAATTCTCATGACTGGCTTGAGTTCATCTGGTCTGACTGCACCTCGGGCATCACCTTGACTCTGACGTTAACAATGCGGTGGTTGCGCACCGAGAGCACAAGGAATCTGCAGCGGCCATAGACTATCGACTCCTTCTCCTTGGGAAAATCACCTTTGATGGCCAAGAGCATCCCGGCCAAGGTTTCGCAATCCTCGGTCACCTCAGAGTAGTCCTCTCCGTCGAGGTCGGTGACACGGAAGAAATCGTTGAGAAGAGTCTTTCCTTCAAAAATATAGGTGTTGTCAGGGAGGCGACGGTAGGTCTTCTCCTCCTCGTCGTATTCATCGTCGATGTCGCCCACAATCTCTTCAAGAACATCCTCGAGAGTCACAATCCCCTGAGTGCCACCAAATTCATCGATCACGATGGCCAGATGCACCCTGCGGGAGCGGAAATCCTCGAGGAGGTCGTCGATCATGCGCGACTCCGGGACGTAGTAGGGCTCGCGCATCAGTTCCTGCCACTTGAAGGCCTTGTCAGGCTTCCCAACGTAGGGGAGAAGGTCGCGGGAATAGAGCACACCCTTGATGTTGTCCATATTGTTTTCATAGACCGGCAGGCGGGCAAATCCGCTGTCGATCACAACTTTCATCACTTCCTCGAAGCTATTCTCAATGTCGAGGCCGGTGACATCGACACGCGGTGTCATCACTTCTGAGGCAGTGGTGTCGCCAAATTTCAGAATCCCCTCCAGCATATCCTTATTGTCGTTTTCCCCCACCTGCGCTATTTCCAGAGCCTGGGTGAGATCGTCGGCAGTGACGGTGGTGTCTTTCTTGGTGACAACCTTTTTCACAACCGAACTACTCTTAACCAACACCGACGACAGGGGGTAGAATAGTTTCACTCCAAACTCCAGTATCGGGGCGGCCATGCGTGCCCAGGCAAGATTGTTGGAGTTGGCATAGAGTTTAGGAAGGATTTCTCCGAAGAGAAGGATGAGGAATGTCAGGAGCACGGTCTGCAGTACGAAACTCCACACCGGGCTCATGCCATCAAATATCGGGCCGAGAGCGAAGTTACAAAGTACTACGATGGTGACGTTGACCAGGTTGTTGATAATCAATACGGTAGCTAAGAGCCTTTCGGGTATGCCGAGCAGGCGGAGCACCCGCTGACCTGCCGGCCCCGAGTCTTCGAGCTCATCGCACTGAGCCGGGCTGAGTGAAAAAAATGAAATCTCGCTACCGGAGACGAACCCCGAGATGCCAAGCGCCAGCACGGCAAGCAGTAGAGCCGTGATGCCGGCTGTGTCCATAGGGGGAATTGTCAGCACTATGTTGCTGATGAAGTCGAGGATGATTGATGCCAACTGCGAAGTGGCCGGTAAAGGATCTGTATCCAAAATTTTAGTTTTGAGTTAGACTTTTATGCCAGCCCGAGCATCCGGATGTGGTGGAGAGTGGTCACCGACGTGGGGCTGTGTCAGAGCTGCAAAGTTATGCAAAAGTTGGGAAATAGGAGCAAAATCTTACCCTTTTTGACATCCGGACAGCTCCAATGATTGTAAATTCCTGTAATTATGCTGATTTTGGTTGAGCGTCAGAGATTGCGCAGTTGCTTGATAGCGAGGATGAGAGCGCGCGTGGAGGCTGACTCGATCACACGGATGCGGGAGCCGGTGAACCGTTTGGTCTCTGTCACAGTGTCGATCTTGCCGTCGGCGCGGCGGATGGTGACACCCATGCAGACTGTTCCGACAGGCTTCTCAGGCGAGCCTCCATCCGGACCTGCTATGCCGGTAGTTGAAATCCCCACAGCGGCTCCGGTTGCAGTGCATACCCCGGCCGACATCTGAGCGGCCACCGGCTCACTGACGGCTCCAAGTTGCTCGAGGATAGCATGGCTCACGCCGAGGAGCGTCTCCTTGACATGGTTGCTGTAGCTCACAACCGAGCCTACATACTGGGCCGAGCAGCCCGGATTGGTGGTGATCTCATGAGCTATATTGCCGCCTGTGCAGCTTTCGGCGGTTGCAACAGTGAGCCCGAGCCTGCGGCAGTGAGCAAGGAGTATTTGGGCGGGAGTGAGGTCAGAGTCGGCAATCACGGCATCGCCAAGCATCTCGCAGAGTTCGCCTCGGGCGCGCTCTGTCTCTGCTTTTATGAATTCGGCATCCTTGTGGAGGCCATCGACACGCAGGCGTATCAGACCCGGCTTGGGGAGATAGGCGAGATGGAGATGTGGGGGCAGTGACTCCTCCAATCCGGCAATCCTCTCAGCCAAAGCACTTTCGGTGTAGTCGGTCACCATGACAACGGCGTGGGCTATAGCCACATCTTCACCAAATTTCTCCAGAAGTTGCGGAAACACCTCGGTGGTAAACATCTCGCGTGTCTCGAAGGGGACACCCGGCATGGATACCAGCACCTTTCCGTCGCGCTCAAACCACATGATAGGAGCCGTCCCGACACGGTTTTGGATCACACGGCATGAGGTGGGGACAATGGCCTGCGCGGCGGTGAGGTTGTTGAGAGCGACTCCCCTGCGGTCAAGAAGGTGCTTCAGGTGGGTGAGCACTGCGGGATCCTCGCGGAGCTCGCCGCCGAAATAGTCACATAGCACGGCTTTGGTGATGTCGTCCTTCGTAGGCCCGAGGCCTCCGGTGGTAATCACTACCGGTGTCAGGGCGAAAGCGCGGTCGATGGCGCGGCGGATCTCGGTGGCATCATCGCCTACCACCTGCACATTGTCCACCTCCCACCCCGCAGGGGTTATGTGGCGGGCAATGTCGCCCGAATTAGTGTCGACGACCTGCCCTAAAAGCAGTTCGTCGCCTATGGCTATAACTGAAATTTTCATATACGGTTCAAACTGTTACACGAGCGTAGGGGACAGCATCATAGCGGCAGAAGTCGCGGTCGAGATACTTATAGTAGGCCGCGATGGCAACCATAGCGGCATTGTCTGTAGTGAAAATTCTCTCGGGGATAAAGGCGCGCAGACCCTTGCGGTTGCAATAATCGGCCACTGCCTGCCGCACACCGGAGTTGGCCGAGACACCGCCGCCGATGGCAACCGTTGTGACCCCCGTCTGCTTCACCGCCTTGTCGAGCTTATCCATAAGTATGGCGATGATGGTGTGTTGGAGTGATGCCGCGAGGTCGGCCTTCGATTTTTCAATAAAGTCAGGGTCGGTCTTGAGCGCATCGCGCAGGGTGTAGAGAAATGAGGTCTTCAGACCGCTGAAGCTATAGTCGAGTCCCGGAATCGAGGGCTTGGCAAAGCGGAAACGCGTGGGGTCGCCTTCGGCAGCGAGGCGGTCAATGTGGGGACCGCCGGGGTAGGGGAGTCCCATCACTTTGGCGCATTTGTCGAAAGCCTCGCCGGCAGCGTCGTCGATTGTCTTGCCAAGGATCTCCATGTCGTTGTAGTTTCTGACGAGGATAATCTGGCTGTTGCCCCCCGAGACGAGCAGGCATATAAATGGATACTCCGGCACTTCATCGCTCTCGGCGCGCTTCACGAAGTGGGAGAGCACATGGCCGTGCAGATGGTTGACATCAATGATGGGGATTCTCAGCCCCAGGGAGAGCCCTTTTGCAAAACTCGTGCCCACGAGAAGCGACCCCAGCAGGCCGGGACCTCGGGTGAAGCCTATGGCCGAGAGGTCACGGCGGTCGATGCCGGCGCGTTTGAGCGCTGTATCTACCACGGGGACAATGTTTTGTTGATGTGCGCGGGAGGCCAGCTCAGGCACTACGCCGCCATATTCGGCGTGGACGCTTTGCGAGGCAATGACGTTGCTCAGCAGCACACCGTCGCGGACCACGGCGGCCGAGGTGTCGTCGCAGGATGATTCGATGCCAAGTATAGTGATGCTCATAAAGGGGATTCTCTGATGAGGTGAGTGGGAAAATTGTGAGGAGAAACGGTGATGCAAATTTACCACATTTTCGCCATCAAAACAAGAAGCGCCCCCGGGTATCCTTGGAAACCCCGGAGGCGCAGATGTCAAATTTCGACAAATATCTTTCTATTATTCAGGCATTGCGAAGATCACGATGCGATTCCAGTCGTTCTTATCGTAAACCTGAGAGTTGGAGCCTGCGGCTTCTACTACGAGGCGAGAGGCATCGATACCATAGTCGCCGGTGAGAATGTCGGCCACAGCCTGAGCACGACGCTCGGAGAGCTTCATGTTGTAGGGGGCAGAACCGGTGTCCTTGTCGGCATAACCGCGAACCACGATTGAGGTTCCGGGATTAGCTTTGAGGAACTCAGCCACATTGTAGACATTGACCATCTCCTCAGAGGAAACGTAGGCTGAATTGATCTTGAAGCGGACGGTGGGGAGCACGGTCACATTGGTGGCCTGAACTTCTGCTACGGTCACTTCAGGGCAGGGGAGCTGAGCCTGAGCGGCTGCGAGAGCTGCGTTGGAGGCTGCCAGAGCGCCACGGAGGTCGTTGATCTTAGCATTGGCATTGTTGAGATATTCTACGTAGTCGCAGGGGTTGTAGCTCTGGAACTGCGAACCGGTGAGGTTGAAAGAGAAGCCACCGATAGCGGAGAGGTCGATGTCCACAGGGCGACCGTAGGACTCATTGTTGAAGTTGTCGCCATAGAATGAAGCGCGGGCTTCAGCGAAGAAGTCAACATAGTTGCTCAGACGGAAGCGGAGCTGAAGACCTGCCGACACGGGGAGGAGCCACTGATTGCTCTTGATTTTGCCATCGCGATCCACGATGTTGCCCTTGACGGGTGAATAGTGGTCAACAAATGTTCCACCAAGTCCGATATAGGGGACGATTGAGAATACGCGGCCGGGCTTATAGCCATCGATAGAGTTAAACATATCCCACATGAAGTCAACATTGAGGTTGGCTACACGTGCTGAGGCTGTGGTGCCCTGATTCCAGTGCATTGAGCCATAGTAACCGGAGAAGCGGAAGCCTAAGTAAGGTGAAATCCAACGGCCTACACCTACGTTATAGATTGCGGTGAGATGACGGCTGTCGTCGCCTCCTTTGTTTACACGATTTTCTACGAATGGTGAGCGGATACCTGCGCCGAGCTGCACGAACCAGTTGTTTTTCCAGGAACCGGGAGTGTAGTATGTCTTGCAGTCAACCTGCTGAACGGGGACTACAGTCTCTTCAACCACTACATCGGTAACTGTGGTTTCCTGCGCCTTAGCTTCGTTTGCAGACCAAAGCATGCCGCCCATCGCTGCTATAAGAACCAAATTCTTTTTCATACTCTCAGAATAATTAATGAAACACGTAAAAATAAGTTTTTTGAATAATTTTTTTAGTTGTTGTGAGCAGCGTTAAACTGCAATACGAATTTATAACATTTTTTTTCATTTCATTGTTCACCACGGATTGTCGGCTACCTTGATTTTTAACATTTCAGCGCGCTCAAGCAGGTTTCTATCTCCGGAGTCAATTGTTTGGGTATCAGTATGATAATGAGGGTTGCTGAGCCAATGCATCATTTTTATCATTTTCGTCCCAAATTCTTCCAACACAGGGAGGTCGACGAGGTTAACTTTGCGGTGTCAATCTTCCACCTTAGTGGAGGCCCACTTTACTTTTTTAACACTGCAAACCTTAACACCTACTGATTATGTCACCCAAAGACCCCCCCTTTACCGGTTATATCTACACTGAGAGCGATCTGAAGCCTACTGCAGAGTTCACCGAAGCGCTCGCCATCATCTCCACAACGAAGGGTTGGAAAAAATGGTCGAAAGTTATCTCGAAGAAAGTCTACGACCGTATCCACGATGATGCTTGGCAGTGCATAGCAACATTCGGTATCGCGAATCCTGAGAAAACATTCAATGATTTTATGCGTGATCTGGTTGAATATTACCTTGATCACGGCACTCTCAAACCCGACACCCAGTATTATCACTGGGAAATGGGTCTTTTCGCCATGTTCAAACGCCGTATAGATGAGGCTATAGTGCGCCGCGTCCGAGCCATCCGCGCCGCCCAAATCCGCCGCCAACGAAAGGGCGAAGAGAAGTCAGAAGTCATAGTGATGAGTGACGAAGTTGGCGCAACCGAGCAGCCACAAAATCCTCAAAACCCTGCCACAACAGGGAGTAATTCCGGCATAACCCAGCCACAAAATCCTCAAAGCCCTGCCATGGGCGGGACTAATCCCTCCGATATGCGATCGAAACAGAGAATAAGCAGGAAGATTAAGAAAAAATTGAAACGAACCGCAGCCTTATCCGAAAGTCTCAAAGGAATTCAACCTTGACCCCCCCCACGAACCAAATTCGACCCCCGGAACCACCTCCCATAGTTCTCCGATTCATTGCGGCGCTAAAAAATTTCAAATATAAAAATCCACTCAAGCACTTGTATTATTGCGATTTGTTATATATATTTGCGAAAAATCCCTGAAGAAATGAAAGCGGCAAGAGTTTGGTATCTGATACTTGTTAAATTCATGAAATGGACGGCCATAATTCTTTTATGGATGGTTGTTTTCCCTCCCTTTTGTACGGGAGTAGGAAGTTACAGCAACAAATATTATTTGGAGGATGTAAATCTTTATGTGACTATAGATAAGTCAAAGTTTGGTATCGTAACATTATATTTCAGTTCCACTCCTGAATCAAAAGGGAACGATTATATATCCTCTTCAAGTGTTTACAGTTCTCCATATTACATGGCTAATTTTTACATTGAACTCGACAATCCTGATACCATCTATTTTAGTGACTATGGTAAGTTCATAACCAAATCTACATCAAAATATAAGATTGAAGTAGGTCCCTATGAATCGTCCGGGAAGGATTATTTGTATTTTGGGTATTCGACACCTACATATCTTGAAGCAGTATGCAAAAGAGGTGGGAAATGGGAAAGCAGTCCAGCCATTCTCCTTAAACGGTCGGATTGGATATGGCCTTGGACTCCATGGTATCAACTAATTAAAATGAAATTATTTGCTTGACAGTCATAACAAATTTTTAAGATGGAATTTTATCTGTTTATGCGAAAAATCTTATTGACATTGCTCTCAATAATATGCTTCATAATTTTTACCTTTTTTTTCAATTATTGGGGATGGGAATTATTCTGCGATAACCTTCCGACATCAACTGATACAGAAATAAAGCCAATATCAGAAGTTCCGGGAGAAGTAAGAGATAAAGTGTTGGAATTTTTTATTGGTAATGGAGAGGATAGGATAAAATTACCCCCCTCCCATTACATGACGTTAGACAGTACTTATGTTTCGGTCTTTTCACGAGGCAATGCCCTCACTTTCCCAATAAGAAAGAGAATATTTGATTTAATGAAAATGGCAGAAGACCACTGCTGCTTGACCTTTATTTATCACGACACTCTTTATTATCCGGTAAAGGAATTTAACGACCATGGCAGCAGATATTTGTCACCGGAAAAAATTGATCCGGATACAATGCACTTCAATGTTGTGCCCTTGTTGCCCCCCGACATGTAGCGGTAGCGGGAGTAGGCTTGAAAGAACACTCCATTACCTCATTTGAAGATGATTTAGAATTATTATTTGAGATATTACGAAAAAGAAACGATGAAAATACTAAGAATAATACCA
>CAZUEY010000063.1:0-12085 GCA_964619395.1 uncultured Staphylococcus sp.
CCCTCAGCGGACACCCCTCCCTGATGGTGCCTTCCTTTTTTATATCCCTACTTTTTCCAAAAGTGTGGTATTTTTTGTAATTTTGCATCATTAGCGACTATTCTTTTATGATGGTCTGCCGACCAACCATAGAATCAACCATTTATATATGAAACTTACTGAACTTACCGCCATATCTCCCGTCGATGGCCGCTATCGTGGGAAGTGTGAGCGCCTTGATGAATTTTTCTCAGAGTATGCTCTTATCCGTTACCGTGTGAAGGTAGAGGTGGAATATTTTATTGCTTTGTGTGAGATCCCTCTGCCTGCATTGAGTTCCATCCCCTCTAATGCTTTCGGAAAGTTGCGTGAAATCTATAGTTCCTTTTCACTCGATGATGCAACCCGCATCAAGGAGATTGAGTCAGTAACCAACCACGATGTTAAGGCAGTGGAGTATTTCCTCAAGGAGAAGTTTGATCTCCTCGGACTTGAGAAATATAAGGAATATATCCATTTCGGCCTTACTTCGCAGGATATCAACAACACCTCGGTCCCTATGTCGATTGCCGATGCTCTTCGCGACGTTTATCTCCCGAAGATAGAGACCCTTAAAAATTGGCTCGACGAGAAGGCCGATGAGTGGTATGATATTCCCATGCTCGCAAAGACCCATGGTCAACCCGCCTCACCAACCCGCCTTGGAAAGGAAATCAAAGTGTTTGCCTATCGTCTGGGCAAGCAGATAAAGTCTCTTGAAGCTGTCACCATATCAGGGAAATTCGGCGGTGCAACCGGCAATTTCAATGCACATCTCTGTGCCTTCCCCCATATCGATTGGCGCGACTTCGGTGCTCGTTTCCTCAAAGACAAACTTGGAATAGAGCGCGAGGAGTATACAACTCAGATTTCAAACTACGACAATCTTGCCGCTCTCTTCGACGCTTTTGCTCGAATCAACAATATAATCCTTGACCTCGACCGGGATATGTGGATGTATATATCCATGGAGTATTTCAAACAGAAAATCAAAGAAGGAGAGGTTGGATCGTCGGCCATGCCCCACAAGGTCAACCCCATAGATTTTGAAAATTCTGAGGGCAATATCGGAATCGCTAACGCAGTGTTCGGTCATCTCGCCTCCAAGCTCCCGGTGTCACGCCTCCAGCGAGACCTTACCGACTCTACTGTGCTGAGAAACATTGGTGTGCCCCTCGCACACACCCTCATTGCCATCGAGTCTACATTGAAGGGTCTTGGCAAGCTCCTGCTCAATCGCGCAGCTATCGATGCTGACCTCGACAATACCTGGAGTGTGGTTGCTGAAGCTATTCAGACAGTGCTCCGTCGCGAGGGCTATCCCAAACCTTACGAGACTCTCAAAGCCCTGACCCGCAAAAATGAGGCTGTCACCGCCGAAAGCATTGCGTCGTTTATCGATACTCTCAATGTCAGCGACCAGGTGAAAGCCGAACTCAAAAAGCTTTCTCCTCACATTTACACCGGCTACTAAGCAATGGACACCTCTACCGCAATCAGGTTTGGTTTCATCGGAGCCCTTTGGCTGCTTCTTTGCTACATCGTAGTATCATCGCAGCCTTTCACTCCATGGATTGCTTTCATAATCATCACCTCCGGAATTGTGGTATGGGTGCCTCTCTACAAACGTTACATTAAGGATGGCAAAGGAAAAGGAGATCGAAAATAAAATTCTTCCCACTGCAGAGCAATCGGAGTCCATCGCAGCCTACCCACTGCTTTCGACTATCGACGCGCCCGCCGACCTCCGCAAGCTCGACATCGCCGACTTGCCAAGGGTCTGCTCCGAGTTGCGTTCCTTTCTCATAAATTCTCTGTCAGCCCACCCGGGGCATTTTGCATCAAGCATGGGAGCCGTTGAGCTCACCGTGGCACTACACTATGTTTTCAACACCCCCTACGATCGTATCGTCTGGGATGTTGGTCATCAGGCCTACGGTCACAAAATCCTCACCGGACGACGCGACAAATTCAGCACAAACAGGACTTTAGGTGGCATCAGCGGATTCCCCAATCCACGCGAAAGCGAGTATGACACCTTCATGGCAGGTCACGCTTCCAACTCCATCTCCGCTGCCCTCGGCATGGCGGTAGCCGGAAAACTGCAAGCCGAACAACCGCGTCGCAACGTCGTGGCAGTCATAGGCGATGCCTCAATCAGTGGTGGCCTTGCTTTCGAAGGTCTCAACAACGCCGCCAATTCCAATTCCGATCTCCTTATCATCCTCAATGACAATGATATGTCTATCGACCGCAATGTGGGGTCGCTTAATTCATATCTTGCCCATCTGACTACTTCAAAAGCTTACAACAATTTCCGAAATAAATTCGCTCGATTCCTCGGACGCCACAACATCGTCACCCCGAAAGGCAAGGGAATCATCATGCGATTCAACAATAGTCTTAAATCCCTCCTCACAAAGGAACAAAATATTTTTGAAGGACTGAATATCAGATACTTCGGTCCTTTTGACGGCCACGATATCAACACCGTGGTCAATGTGCTCCGTGATATCAAGGATCTCCCGGGTCCGCGAATCCTGCATCTGCGCACCGTAAAAGGCAAGGGATATGCTCCGGCCGAACAGAATCCGTCACAGTGGCACGCACCCGGCAAATTCGACCCCAAGACAGGTCAAAGGATGACCGATGCCACCAATCGGCCTCCAAAATATCAGGATGTGTTTGGCGAAACACTCACCCGCCTTGCCGCAACCGATGAAAAGATCGTGGGTATCACTGCCGCTATGCTCTCCGGCACCTCGATGAGTAAGATGAAGGAACGTTTCCCAAAGCGGACATTCGACGTAGGAATCTCCGAGGGCCACGCTGTCACATTCGCGGGCGGACTTGCTAAAGACGGCATGAAGCCTTTCGTTGCCATCTACTCATCCTTCCTCCAAAGGGCTTACGACCATATAATCCACGACGTTGCTCTCATGGGGCTCCCCGTCACCTTCTGCATTGATCGCGCAGGCCTTGTAGGGGAGGATGGCGCCACCCACCATGGTGTCTTCGACCTCGCTTATCTCCGCACCATTCCAGGAATGACAGTGGCCGCTCCCCGCAATCTCGACATGCTCCGGTCGCTCATGCTCACTGCCTCAAAATCCAATCTCCCGTTTGCCATCCGCTATCCTCGCGGAAACGCCTCTTCACCGGTTACTCCCGGAGAGATTCCGACTCTTCAGATTGGAAAAGGGGAGAAACTACGATCCGGAAAAGATGTGGCTCTCCTCACCATCGGCCCGGTGGCCGATGATGCCGCTGAAGCTATAAAAAAGGCTGAGGCGGAGGCCGGTATAAGTGTGGCTCACTACGATATGATATATCTCAAACCTCTTGATAACGAAATTGTTAAGGAGGTGATATCACTCAACTGTCCTATAATCACCGTGGAGGATGGTGTGAGGGATGGCGGTTTGGGCTCGGCACTGCTCGAGGCTCTCTCTGAAGCCGGGGTCGACCGCAAAGTGACCCGTCTGGGAGTTCCGGACCGCTTTATAGCACATGGCACTCCCTCGCAACTAAGACACCTGTGTGGCTTTGACTCCGAGGCGATCTACCATGCCATTCTTAAAGCGGTCAGCGCAAAACCATCTGTTTCAGACTCTGATGTAAAACCTCAAACCTAAGGATTGTTATGAAGATTGTGATTGCAGGTTCGGGAGAAGTAGGCACTCATCTGGCCAAGCTGCTATCTAACGAAGAGCAAGATATTACCGTGGTCGACAGCGACGGCGAAAAACTTGCCATGCTCGACAGCAACTACAACCTCTTGACTCTTCAAGGCTCTCCCACATCTTTCTCTGCGCTCAAACAGGCGCGGGTGGATGGTTGCGACCTCTTCATCGCTGTCACTCCTTTTGAGACCCGCAACCTCGTGGCGTGTGCTATCGCAAAACATCTCGGCGCCAAGAAGACAGTGGCGCGTGTAGACAACTTCGAGTTCAAAGATCCCCAACATAAGGAATTCTTTGTGGATCTCGGAGCCGACGATATGATCTACCCCGAGCAACTGGCTGCCACTGAGATAGTCCAGGCCTTGCGCCACAATTGGGTGCGCCACTGGTTTGAGCTCCACAATGGCGAGCTGATACTTCTCGGTGTCAAGCTCCGCGAAAATGCTCCTTTGGTAGGTAAGCAGCTCAAGGAACTTGGCATGACCACCCATAACTTCCATGTGGCTGCCATCAAGCGCAACCATGAGACAATCATCCCCGGTGGCTACGACACTCTAAGAGTCAACGATATAGTCTATTTCATGACACGCAAGGACCATGTAGACGAACTTGTGGAGCTTTGCGGAAAGACTCAGCATCGGATCCGCGATGTCTTTATCATGGGTGGGAGCCGTATTGCCATACGCCTCTGCGCAATGGCCGGGGAGGAATTCAACATCAAGATTATGGACGCTGACCGCGAGCGTTGCCTGCGTCTGTCAGAGCGATGTCCCAACGCCCGCATCATCAATGCCGATGCCCGCGACACCGATATGCTCCTCGAAGCCGGCATATCAGACATGGATGCCTTCATAGCCCTTGCTGAAAGTAGTGAGACCAATATCCTTACCTGCCTGACAGCCAAGGAACTCGGTGTAGTGAAGACCATTGCCGAGGTTGAAAACCTCCAGTTTGTCTCCGAGGCTGAGGGACTGAATATCGGCACTATCATTAACAAGAAACTCCTTGCTTCATCCCGCATCTTCCAGATGCTCCTCGACAGCGACACCAGTACTTCCAAATGTCTCGCGCTCGCCGACGCCGAGGTGGCGGAGATAGTGGCTCGCGAAGGCTCGAAAATCACCCGTGGCCCTGTCAAGGATCTGCGGCTGTCCCGCGACATGACTATTGCGGGTCTCATTCGCGATGGTAAGGGTAGCCTCGTTTCGGGCAACACGGTCATTCAGCCCGGCGACAGCGTGGTCGTATTCACCCTCAGCGGTGTAATCCATAAAGTGGAGAAGCTCTTCAAATAATTGAAAGAATCACTCGACTGAGCTTCGGAATAATCTCCCGGAATATGAGTATAAAAAACTATACAACAGCCATCAACATCCGTGTGCTGCTCCGAGTCATAGGTCTGCTTCTTATGATAGAAGGGGGCTTCCTCATCATCCCCCTTGCCACGGCTCTTTTCTATCACGAAAACGATTGGCTTTGTTTCTTCATGACCATGGCAGTGACCCTCTCGGCGGGTGCCATAATGACATTTGGCATCAAACCCCGCACCCCCAAGATGGGGAAGCGCGAGGGATTCCTGCTCACTGCGCTTGTCTGGGTTTTCTTCTCTGCCTTCGGGATGCTCCCTTTCATTTTTATGGAGAGGGGAGCCCTCTCGGTCTCCGATGCTTTTTTCGAATCGATGTCGGGCTTCACCACAACCGGTGCTACCGTAATGTCCTCCATAAGCCATCTGAGCAATTCTATCATCATCTGGCGCTGTCTCATGCAATGGATAGGTGGCATGGGTATTATCCTCTTTACGCTCGCTGTGCTCCCGATGCTCAACCACTCGGGAGGCATGCAGATGTTCAACGCTGAAGTAACCGGTATCACTCATGATAAGCTGCGTCCGCGCATCTCGCAGACCGCAAAGGGACTTTGGCTTATCTATATCGCTCTCACAGGGCTTCTCTTCGCTCTTCTCGCGCTCGGGCCGATGTCGGTATTCGACTCTATATGCCATGCTTTCAGCACCATGTCGACAGGTGGTTTTTCAACCGTCGACGAGAGCATAGAAGCTTGGAAATCAGAGTATGTGGAGGGGATTGTGACGATCTTCATGTTTCTTGGTGGCACAAGCTTCGTGCTCATCTTCCGCGCCGCCCACGGCGATTTCAAACCGATATATAAGAATGATGTGTTCCGCACCTACATCGGGGTGATCTTCGCATGCTATCTGATGTTTGTGATCTCAATCTATCTCCATGGTCAGGCAGTCTCGGTGCGCTCCGTCACTCTCGATCCCTTGTTTCAGATAGTTTCCTGCATCACATCTACCGGATATGAGTTGTCAACATTCCCTCAGTGGGGCACTTTTACCCTCGGCATTGTCTTCCTGCTGATGTTTTTCGGCGGTTGCGCCGGCTCAACGAGCGGAGGAGCCAAGATCGACCGTCTGATCTACCTGCTGAAAAATTGCCGCAACGAGATCGTGAGATGTATCTATCCCAATAATATATTCATAGTCAGAGTGAACGATCGTGTCATCCCCCACGACACAGTCTCGAAAGTAGTGGCTTTTCTCTGTCTCTATGTCTTGATAATAGCCGTGGCCGGAATCCTGCTTACGGCTCTGGGACTCCCACTCATCGACTCCTTCTTTTCAGCATTTTCATGTATAAGCAATACCGGTCTGGGCACAAGTGTCACCGGCTTTGGAGGCGACTATACCATGGTGCCGGATAGTGGAAAATGGCTTCTCGCTCTTGTGATGATGATAGGCCGTCTCGAACTTTTCACCGTGCTCATCCTCTTCACCCCTGCATTCTGGAAGAAGTAACGTCACGAGGCAATCACCATTCATCAGTGTATATCAACAACCTGTGGGATAGCAGCTATCCCGTTGCCGTCATGATGCTTGATCAACGGTTTGGAGCTTAGAGTGGCTTTTAGCCCCTTTTGTAGCGCGCGTAGGCATTAGCCATTCGGGTGTGATAGTTGCGCCTTGCATAGCCGGGGCCATTATAGCCTCGGGCAAAAGTGGCCCAGTCTTTGTTACGTAGCGATTTCAGTAGCCCCGCGTTGGTAATAAACTCGGCAAACATGTCGAGTTGGTCACGCTCGGAGCGCGACATACGTTCCACGAAATCCTCTATGCTCGAGGCTCCGCATTTCTTCCAGTTGAAGCCACCGATTTGAAACATTCCCCAAAATGTGCCTTCGATAGCGGCATTGGCGTTGATGGTCTTGGCGGCATTGAGCCGGCGGTTGGCCTTAGCCTGCGAACCGCTTGAGGATGAGAAGACTGCTGAATGGGATTTGCTGTATTTTGAGAGGTTGATGCCCCGTCGGGCAGCAAAGCGGCGAAACATTGAAAGATCGAAATTGATCAGTGGCACACCCGGAGCTGAGAATCCTTGGTGAGAGTGTCCGGCTTCGATCTCGACCACCGCCTTGATGGCTGCCACATCTACACCCAGATGCTGGGCGACTTCGATGAAATCATTTTCTGTAAGCCTGTTGATGGAATTGGGGGCGATTTCTTCAGGAGAGGGAGCTTTGGGGGCTACGGTGTCAGGATTCACGCCGTGAGTCCCGCGGTCGGTCATTGAAAATAGTAGTGTCGATAATAAAAATGAAACTGTGAGGAGTGATAAACGTAATCTCATAAAAAGTTGAATTGATGAAACATAAGGCGTCGGCTCCGAGACAAATAGAGAGAGTAGTAAAAAAATTTATACCCGTAGTTTGAAAGATTGGTGGAGCGCAAAGCCTGGAAGAGGGGATTGCATTGACACCGTGGTGATCACTAATGGATCTCACGGCGGGAGAGGGATTGCGGAGCAGAGCCGGGCATCCGGCCGGGCTCTCTCCTTTTAGCCCCTTTAGGCAGGGAAGCCGCCGGCGCCCCGGCCGCTTCCCTGATGATGGTAAATTTGACGCTATATCAGCGTGAAGGTTTAATCGGAATTGAGAGTGATGACCTTAAAATCACTTCTTGAGGTCGCCCACCTTTTCAAGTGTGCGTTTGAGTTGTCCCCAGAAGCGCTCAACCGCGGGGATGAACATGCGCTCTGATGGAGAGTGGACATCGCGGAGTGTTGGCCCGAACGACACCATGTCGAGGTGAGGATATTTGGTGAGGAACAGACCGCACTCAAGTCCGGCGTGGATAGCCTTGATAGCGGGAGTGACACCATAAAGTTCCTTGTAGGCATCGCGCGAGATCTTCATGATCGGTGATTCGAGGTTGGGCTGCCATCCGGGATAGCCATCGCCATGCTCAACGCGTGCTCCCGCCAGGAGGAAGAGAGCTTCAACCTGGTTGGCAATATCCCACTTGCGCGACTCTACCGAGCTGCGCTGGCTTGTAGTGACCACAATAGTATTGTCGCCTTCCATCTTCACGGAGGCGAGATTGGTTGAGGTCTCCACAAGACCTTCGAGATCGCGGCTCATCGACACAACACCATGGGGAGCGGAGTAGAGCGCGCGGATGAGATTGATCGAAGTGGTCTGGTCGATGGTGAAAGAGGGCGTTTCGACACTCTCCATTGTCACCTTAAGATTGGGCTCAAGGCCCTGATATTCATTCTCGAGGTCGGCGATATAATGGTTGAGCATGGTGCGTACCTCCTCTTTCTTGGAAGTGTGGACACCGATGACGGCGTGACTCGCACGAGGGATGGCGTTGCGCAGGTTTCCACCATCGATGTCGGCCACTACCACTTCATGTTTGCCTGAAAGCATGAACAGGAAGCGGGCAAGGAGCTTATTGGCATTTGCGCGCCCCAGGTGGATGTCGCCACCTGAGTGGCCACCGTTGAGACCTTCGATTTTTATAAGGAAGTAGAGGAAATCTTTAGGAGCAAAGGAGCGATTGTAGGTGAAAAAAGCCTGAGTATCAACGCCTCCGGCACACCCTACGAAGATCTCGGCATCATCCTCAGAGTCGAGGTTGAGCAGCATGGAGCCTGTGATCATATCCTTACCGAGATTGTTGGCGCCGGTCATACCTGTCTCCTCGTCCACGGTGAAGAGTGCCTCCAGGGGACCATGTTCAAACGAGTCGTCGGTGAGCGCGGCAAGAGCTGCTGCCATGCCGATACCATTGTCAGCCCCTAAGGTAGTGCCTTTGGTGCGGATCCAGTCGCCGTCGATGTAGGCGGGGATGGGCTGGCTATGAAAGTCAAAATCTTTGTCGTTTGACTCGCACACCATATCCATGTGTCCTTGAAGTATTACGGTAGGAGCGTCCTCATGACCCGGGGTAGCACCCTTGCAGATGACTACATTCCCCACCTTGTCTGTCTTATATTCGAGATTGTGCTTCTTTGCGAAGTCGATAAGAAACTCTCTGATTTCCTCCTCGTGCTTTGACGGACGGGGGATTTTTGTAATCTCGTCGAAGATGGAAAACACTTCCCGAGGTTGAAGGTCTTTGATATCCATAATATGAAAAATTATATTTATCTATGTTAACAAAAATTTTGACTGAGCGCCCGAGAATAAAACAATTGTTAAATATCTCGGTTTTGCACCACTAAATTATAAAATATAATTGATATAGACGCAAAAATTAGACTGAAATTGCTACTTTTGCACTGCTAACCGCAAATTGACAATGGGAATTTTCTTAAAAACGGCACTTTTGGCCATCATCATCGTCGGGGTAGCAGTTGTGCTCCTCGGAGTGAAAGTGCTCTTCGTTAAGGGTGGAAAGTTTCCCTCAGGTCATCACCCCAATTGCAGTCACCACCGCAATTGAACTCATTCGCACAGCGATAAATAATACCAATAAAAACAACATAACAAACAAGCCAATTCTACACACATGAACAAGTTAGCAATCTCAGCTTCAGCGCTGCTTCTTAGCCTCTTTGCCATCTCCGCTACATCATGTGGCGACAAATCTTCTAAAGATGCACCCGCGCAGGCCCCCGTCAAAGCAGCTGCAGCCGACGATGCAACCGCTCCGCTTATCAATATCCGCTATATCGACTCCGACTCGCTCATGGCCCACTATAATCTCGCCACCGATTTCCAGGAGGCTTCCATGCGCGCTGTCTCAAGAATAGAGAACGCACGTCAGGCAAAGGCCGCCGAAATCCAGAAGTTCGGAGCTGCCATCGAGCAGAAGGCGCGCAGCAACGGCTATCTCACCGAAGCAAGCTACAACGCCGATATGCAGAAGATCCAGAAGATGCAGCAGGATGCCGAAAACTATCTCGCCAGCCTCAGCCGCAAAACTGAAAGCGAACTCGCTCAGCAGCAGCTCCAGCTCAACGACTCGATCGAAAACTATATCAAAATCTACAATAAGGACAAGGGCTACGACGCCATCCTCTTCAAGGGTGCCGGTGTCTATTTCAACCCCGCCCTCGATATCACCAACGAAATCATAGCCGGCCTCAACGCCCGCTACAAAAAACCGGCCGAGAGCAAATAAACTCTCCCCGCCTGCCATCAAACAAAAGAGACGCCCCCGGCGTCTCTTTTGTCGTTTCTACCCACCTCCGGAAATAGGCAGTTGGGAATAATATATGTGGTAAGCTGTGACCAAAACCTTACATCTTCGGAACACTCCTCACCCCGGACACTAAACCGTCACACCCCCCGAGATATCACCTTCTCGCTTTGCTCTGATAGAAAAGGTCGTCAATAGTTCTGTATTAAGGAACTCAATAGGCATCGAAGTTAATGTCCTTAGCAGTCATTCTAATCACCATAACTCTCTATATTCGCTCCAATGGTAAATATATATTGACTCATGTTTTTCTTTCTTGGATGCTTCTTTCATATAAGGAGTTATGAGTAAGTCCAATTGTTAAAGTACGCTTGCAAAGGTCATTTTTTTTGTAAAAGGCATAATAACTAATTAGGAAGTGCTGATACTGTACGCCGAATCATATGAGCTTCTTTTTTAAAATCCCCGCATTCTCCTACTCCATTCAGTATTTGTACATATCTAGCATATTCTGTAACACTATAATCACCTGCCCAATATCTCCCATCTCTAATTACGTCTCCTCCAAAAATCATCATGACATTATTTAGAGGTACTTTATATTTATAAATCAAATCCCATTGCCATATTGTTGGTAAGTTAACATTTGATAGCCAGGGACCATCAAGCATTTCACGACAATTCAACAAAAATGAAGTTCCATTTTCTGAAATACAAACGCCAAGTTTTGTTAAATTTAGCTTTTGTTCTTCTGGCATATTACGCCATTGTTCGGCGGTAATATACTTATATACACCATTTCTATCCATAACACATAGTGATAAATGAATGGGGTTTGCACTGCCAGTTGAATTCGAAAGTTGTTTCCCAAGAAGACCGGCTGCAACATCCTTTGATAAAGATACTAATTGAGACATAGAATCAGCTGGCCCATTTACGTCAAAAGAACGTTCAACAAGACCTGTTTCCACATTTATTAATCTTGCTGCAATAAAGTACTCGTCAAAAAGTTCACTTGCATCTGCTACTACAACATATCGCACACCGAATTTTTGGCCCAATCGTGCTATTTGGCTATCGCGGACTTCTCCTGACGTCTGGTAGTCACTTTCAGCTGATAAAGCGGCAAGAAAGTCTGCCGTTCTTTCAACAGCTGCATACTCACCACTTTCAGTTATTGCATTAACCAATTTTGCACCTATTACTTTTTTATAAGCAGCGTCAGAGGTGGAGCCCGTCATATATACAGCAACTTTCTTTTTTGCATGTTCCTGAGCACATAAGGGCATATTAAGTATAATGCCACTTAGCAGAATTAGAAAAATTCGGACGATACGTTTCATGGGAAGGGTTTATTTGGATGAATTATTTATAAGACGATATGCAATATTATTAGCCATCGAGGAAATAACGTCGGTGCCTGTGTATTCACGTTTGAGATTTACAGTCTTTATAATCTCTCCGGTTACTAAGTCAATCATACGAGCAGACATATGGCATTGGTCATCTGCCGATATTACGGTGTTTACGACAATGACGTAGTCAACACCCATCCGTTGTGCTACGGAACGGATTTCTTTTTCGGGGACGTCCCCTGAAGTTTGAAAATCTTGCTCCTTATTAAGGGCATTAACAAAAGATGAGTTTCTTTCAAAAGCCTTGTAATCCTTATTGCCGGAAAGGCGTGAGAGAACGGAGGAACATACAATAGACTTGGTGGCTTTGGTGATTTCGCCTTCTGCGTAGACCGCAACTTTTTTAGCCGCCATAGCCTCGTTAGCGAACACGGTACATGCAAGCAGCATGAAGAACAGGAAAGATAACCTTTTCATAAAAGTTTCTATGCCTCGGTCCTCTCCTCGTCGGCGTTTTTGTTATACGAAAAAAGCTCTAAGTTTGCAGTGGCAAAATAAGAGAGTGGGAAATTTATATTAAA